>CAYJTM010000120.1:0-3210 GCA_964373055.1 uncultured Planctomycetia bacterium | reverse complement strand
CGGAGAAGCTGCTGCAGCGGCTCAGGGCCACATAGACCTGGCCGTGGGCAAAAGCGCCGTCGCCCAACTCGAGAAGGACGCGGTCGAAGGTTTGTCCCTGGCTCTTATGGATGGTGATGGCCCAGGCCAGCTTGATGGGGTACTGCTCGAAGGAGCCGATCTCCTTCGACTCGATCCGGTCAGTCCCCTCATTATAGACGTACCGAATCTTCTTCCAGGTGGCCGGGGACACATCATGGCTTCGGCCATCCACCGACACCGTGACGGCGCGATCCGAGAGATGCTCGATGTGGCCGATGGTTCCATTGACCCACCGTTTGCTGGCGTCATTTTTGATCAGCATGACCTGAGCCCCTTTCTTCAGAACCAAGGCCGGATCATTCGGGTATAAGACCTCCTCGAATTCACCCGTGACGTTGGCATGGTACTGAAAAACGCGGCCCGGCAGGCCGCCCAAGCGGCTCTGGTTGATCACGCTGGCCCTCTGATTGGTGGTAGTCAGCGTGACGAAGTCGCCATTTTGGATGGGTGGTCCGGCCACCACCCGTTTATTGAGCCGATCCAGATCCGACGGATCAAACCGGTTGCCCCGGATCTTGTTCAACAGCTCGATGAAATCCGGCTCACGCTGCCGGTAGATCTTGGTGAGTTCCAGGCATTCCAACCCGATCTGCCGGACGACGTCGGCGGAGAAGAAATACGGGCTGTCATACCTCTGACCAAACACTTCGGTCATGTCCCTGTCCACAACAGGCGGGAGCTGGAAAAGGTCTCCGAAAAGGATCGTCTGCACTCCGCCGAAAGGAACCTTTGGCTTGTCCCGGTTGAGCCGCAACGCCCAGTCGACGGCATCCATCAGGTCGGCCCGCACCATCGAAGCTTCGTCAATGACCAGCGTATCCAGGCATTCAATCACCCGGAGGTTCCGGGAGATGCGCCGGATGTCCCCTTTCTGGATGAACCGCGGCGGCAACCGAAGGAACGAGTGAATGGTCTGGCCTTCGACGTTGATGGCCGCGACACCGGTCGGCGCCAAAACAACCACGTTTTTCTTCGTCTTGGCCCGGAAGTAGCGCAGAAGCGTGGATTTGCCGGTGCCGGCTTTTCCGGTAATAAAGAGGCAACGGCCGGTCTGCTCCATGAGCTCCAAAGTACGGAGAAACTCCGGCGTCAATTCCACGTCTTCAACGGCAATCTGTTTCCTGGCCATGGAATGCTTCCTGACAGGGGGCATTGAGGAGGAAACCGGATTGGGCACGGGTTGAGTCATAGCCGTTTCACGGAAGGCAGGGTTTTTTCGCCCATCACGTGGATCTCGCCCATCCAGGCGAAGGCGGTGAAGCGGCAGTCGCCGTAGGTGAACTCGACGGGGTCCGGCATGGCAAGGGAGAGCGTAACGCCGGCGCCGTGGACCTTGCCGTCCCACACCTGCCGGAACTCGGGGCGGGTTTTCAGCTCTTCGATGATGCGCTCCCGCAGCTCAGCCGGGACGTTGGTGAAATGGAATGGCAGGGTTTCTTGCGGCAGGCGGTTTTCGTCAGGGCTCATCAAGGAACTGCCGGATCTGTCCCTGGGCCTGCGGCTCGATCTTGGTGAACTCCAATCCCATGAAGTAGAGCTTCTTCTTGCCGTCGGCGCCCTGCTTGATCCAAACCAGCTTGGCCTCCAGATCCATGAGCTCCTGCTCCTCATCCGGGAGCAGGACGACCACCGTCACGTTGGCTTTGGCTGGGAGTGGCCGCTCGCTTTTCAAACCCATGCCCCCGAGCCCGATGTTGAACCCGACCTCGTGGTCCCACTTGTTCTGGAACTTCCGGTCGTTGACCCGGACGATGGCGGCCGTCCCCGAGTTGCGACAGGCATACGCCGTCGTCCGGTTAGCCCAGGTGACAGGGCAAGTGCTCTCCGCCTCAGCAGGCCTCCTCTTCAAACCGCAACTGGCCGAGGCTGAAGAGGGGTTGGAGCTTGAAGGAACTGACACTTATCTTCATGGCACCCACAAGGGGGCAGCTGCAGCTATTCGGACGAGCAGAAAGCTCCTTCCCGGAAGCTATCTAACTCTCTCGGGAGCGTATGACTCGAAGTACAATAAAACGGCGATTCAGATGAATCCAGCCCAGTATCGTGACTTTACTGGCATGACTCGTCCTCTCGACGTGGAGTTGAATAAGGGCTCATGGTTTGTTAATGTAACTGCAGAACCCGGCGGAGTAACTCCGGTGAAACCCACATCGAGGGCTCCTGAGTATAGGGTTATCGATCCCGAGAAGATAACGGTTGGCGAACCCTATGAGAACACGAATCTTTAGGGAGATCTTGACTCAGGCACCATTTGAAAAGGGAACCCAGTAGATGTCAGAGAATATCCTGCGTTGCTATCACTGCAATAGCTCCTTCAACTTCAGCCATAGTCATTCAGGATTCTCAGATGAGCACTTCTTCTACTGCGACCGCTGCGGGATAACTGCTGTTGTCGAATGGTACACCAAAGAGTACCAGCAGTTTTACAAGGAGCACATCGAGCCATCGTACGATCCAAGCAGCGTAGGCGACCTGGCGAAATTTGAGGAGCATACTCGCAAGACGAGAGCGGTTCTCAGCCAGCATTTGCAGCCATGTCCCTGCGGTGGAAGATACTCGGTGGATGCCATCCCAAGGTGCCCACATTGCAGAAAAGCGATGGAGTGGGACAAAGTTTTTGACCAGATTGCCGAGGCCTTTCGTGCTCGTGGGTACCACCCTGAGAATCTCGAGGGAGGATGGCACGGCGTCACTTGCTTTGTTTTCGATGGGCGAGTCATCGTTGATCCTTGGGCGAAGCCATAATGGGAACAGTAGGGAACGGTAGCATTTCCGGCGGTGCCGGGTTCGTGAGATTGTGAGGAAATAGGAGGCGTCCCTGCCAGTGCCACGCTGAAATAATCACCCTCCTCGCTTAATCCCCCCGCCGGCACCACCCGGCTCGCCTTCTCCTCGGCCCTAACGGGCCTCGTCGGTCAGGGCGCTCACATCTCGCGCCCATCGCAAGCGTGGCCTCGTTATTCCTCGGCCGCGATCCCTCACCCACACCCCGGTTCTGGTCGCCAAGGTGTCTGGCTCCGAGTCTCAGGGGACTGGCTCCGACCCTGAGCTTGTCGAAGGGGAGGTGCCTGGCTCCGGTTCTTCACGCCTCACCCGCGCCCTGGCCCGAGCCGATGACGCCCTCACCCG
>CAYJTM010000119.1:0-3212 GCA_964373055.1 uncultured Planctomycetia bacterium | reverse complement strand
TGTGGTGGGGCTGGTGACGGTCTTCAAGAAGTCCTGGGCGCCGGTCACCGCGCCGATCTACGCCGTCGTCGAGGGATTGCTGCTGGGGGTTCTTTCCTCGCTGTTCGAGCTCCAGTACCCCGGCATCGTGATCCAGGCGGTGGGGCTGACCTTCGGCACGCTGGCGTCGCTGCTGGTTGCCTATCGCTCCGGCCTCATCAAGGCGACGCAGAACTTCCGGCTGGGCGTGGTCGCGGCCACCGGCGGCATCTGCATCCTCTACCTGGTGGATCTGGGGATGGCCTTCTTCGGCCACCGGATCCCGATGATCCACGAGAGCGGCTGGGTGGGGATCGGATTCAGCGCCTTCGTGGTGGTGATCGCGGCCCTCAACCTGGTGCTGGACTTTGATTTCATCGAGCGGGGCGCGCAGAGCAACCAGCCGAAATACATGGAGTGGTACGCCGGTTTCGGCTTGATCGTCACCCTAATCTGGCTGTACCTGGAGATCCTGCGGCTGTTGGCGAAAACCTCCCGCCGCCCGCTGATGAAGTCTTTCCGTTTATTGGGGTTGTTGTTTCTCTGTTGCTTTATTACGGGAAACGCTGCCTGGGCGTATTCTTCTCCTCTGGAACAGATGTACCCAAAGTTTGGCCGGTTAAAAGAAGATATGACGAAAGAACAGGTGATCGAAATCGCCGGGAAGCCGGCGTCGGTCATGTCGAAGCCGGAAGAGCACACCGAATACTGGTTTTATATTGAGCCACACGCGAATTCAGATGGAAGAATAGCGTTTGTCGACATTGTTACCGTTAAGATTCAAGATGGCCATTTCGTCAGTGTGGACAGAATACCGTACTCTTTACAGCCGGCCGCCGAATTCTAGTACGTTCCTTCGGAGAGGGGGCTGTATTGCGGGGGAGTGGGAAACTCCCCCGCAATAGACCACAGTGAACTTTGCTGGATGGGGGAGAACCGAGGGGGAAACCACGCAATGGTTTCACCCTCGGAACGAGGCACGACGGCTGAACGTCAGACGCGACAGCGTTGATGTGCTGATAGCGATAGACAGTCGTGATCTCGTTTGAATGGACCACTGTAGTGACTCGTTCGGGGCGTGGCTCAGCTTGGCTAGAGCGCTTGCATGGGGTGCAAGAGGTCCCGAGTTCAAATCTCGGCGCCCCGATTCTTTATTTTCAAGGAGTTACGTAAATCGGCGGATGCCTCTAAAGGGCCCCTGCTAACACTGTGCTAACAAAACTTTCCCAGGTGGTTGCCGGATGCATCGGAGCTTTCTGATGAGGATTTACAGCCGGACACAAAACTGGACATTTCTGTCTTGGTTTGACAAAGGCGACTTGGCGCCGATTTGATCTGGAATGAAGTTTTTGATACAAAAGCATATGCCATGGACCCCTCGCTCCAGGTAAAGGAGATGATTGAAAACTAAGCGGTGCTCGTCGTTTCTTCTCATTTTCCTTCTGTCGTTTGTTCCCTTCCTCTTCTCGTCAACCCTTGTCATCGCACAACCCTCCAAGCCCCGGCGGATTTCTTCGGAAGAGCTTCTCTCAGGCGATTTCGCGGCTTCCTTTAAACAGAAGAAATACGAAAAAGCGCTGAAGATCCTGGAAAGTCTCATCTCAAAGCACCCCAGCGATCCGCTGCTGCTTCGCTACCGCGCGTTGACCTTGGAGAAGCTCGGCCGCCGCCCGGAAGCCATCGCCGCCTACCGGGAAATCCTATCCGCGCATCCTGACCATACGCCCACCCGTCTTTTCTTGGGGTTGGCTTACGCCAAAGAAGGGCGGCGGGAGGAAGCGGCGCGCGAACTGCGGTGGGTGATTGAAAAGAGCGAGTCGGAGGAATACCGGCACTGGGCCCAGGCGCAGCTGGCCCGCTTGCGCGCCAAAGGACCCAAAACAAGAAAGAAAAGGGTGAAGAAGCCTTATCTCCTCGGAAAAATCAAGGTGGCGTACGACAGCAACCCGCTGCTGGTCCCGGATGAGGAGACTTTAGGCTCCCGAACCCGGCAGGACGGCGTTTTTTACGGGCTGAACCTGGACCTGGGGTATCCTTTCGTGCTGGAGAAGGACCGGCGCGTGGACGTGGTGTACATCAGCCGCGCGGTCCTTCGTGACGGCGGCACGGACCAGGTGAATTTCGCGACGCAGGGAGCCGCGCTGGACGCCAAGAGGCGGGTGTTTTGGGGAAGCCGGGCGGTGGTCTTGGGCGGGCGGTACGATTTCCGGTCCAATTTCTTAAGGAGCGACCTGTTTTCGATCGTGAACCGGTTTTTGCTGAGCGCGGATACCTCTTTCTGGAAGAGGACCCGGACCCACTTCTATGGGCGCGGTTCGTATTCGAACTATGGGCCGGACGGGTCGAGGCCGGGGATTACCTCCCGCGACGGCGTGCGGGGCGGCCTCGGAGTGGCGCAGTATTTTTACACGCCGAATCTGCGCTCCTATGTTTTCGTCAAGCAGGAGGTAAGCGCCGCGGAAACGCGCGGCGACAATTTCGATCGCGTGGGATATTTGGCTCGTATCGGAGTGCACGCGCCGCTGGATCGGACGGGGCGGGTGGACATGGACGCTTCCGTTGGTTTTGACCGGGGAACTTACCCGGAATTCTCCTCATTGTCGGCGTTGGACCCGGCCGACCGCCGGGACACCCGGCTCGATGTGTACGGCGCTTTGACTTACCGCTGGAAGCCCAACCTGGCGACGCGGGGTTTCTACCGCTTCATCAACTCGGACAATCGGAACGACTTCTTTGACCGCCAGCGGCACATCGCCGGCGTGCAGATGGTGTTCTCTCTATGAAGATTCGCGCAGCGACAGCGACCCTGGTCGCGTTTCTTAGCGTTATGGGGTGGCCGCGCGCCGGTTTTGCGGGTGGAGGGCAGGCGGATTCCCGGGAGATTGCCGTGGATCGCGCTCTTGGAGGAATGGAGGAGGGAAGCCGCATGCCCGCTCCGGAAGGTTCCTTCACGGAAAGCGGGCGCACGGTCCCTGGCAGCATGCTGAGCCCCGGGATGGATACCCGCTCTTCCCTCGCTCCGACGGACACCGGCGGCGCCGGAACCGGTTTGGGGAGCGGTCCGGCCGGCGGAGGAGCCGCAAGCGGCGGCTCGTTTGAACCGGCCGCTTCCGGCGGCCCCGGGGGCGGCGGACTTGAGAGCGGCGGGGGAGGCGGGAACCTGGGGGGCGATACGGGGGGTGGAGATTTAGGAG
>CAYJTM010000118.1:0-3247 GCA_964373055.1 uncultured Planctomycetia bacterium | reverse complement strand
ACCGGGCGGTGGTCGGCATGCTTCCGAAGAACCCGCTCGGGCGGCGGGCCGCCAAACGGCTGCGGGTCTATGCCGGATCCAGCCATCCTCACGATGCCCAGATGCCGGTGGAAAAATCCAAATGACAGCCACCACCACCAAAACGATCTTAACGGGACGGCGCAAAAGGGCGGTCGCCAAGGTGATCCTGCGGCCTGGCAACGGACGGATCTTTGTCAACGGCCGGACGATGGAGAACTACTTTCCGCGGCTGGCGCTGCAGACGCATATCAAGGAACCCCTCGTGCTGACCCAAACGCTCCAAAAATTCGACTGCACCGCCCGGATCGCCGGCGGAGGACTGGCCGGACAGGCCGGCGCCCTTCGGCACGGATTGGCGCGGGCCCTCTGCGAGCAGGACCAGGGCTTAAGGCCTCCGCTGCGGAAGTCGGGGCTGCTCACGCGGGACCCTCGGAAACGGGAACGGAAGAAATACGGACAAAAGGGAGCCCGTAAGCGCTTCCAGTGGACCAAGCGGTAACAGCCGCTTAGTCCGCTGGGTGGTAAGACCTATCCTGTTAGGGTAGGTCTTCTTTTTTATGAAAACTCCAATCGGAATCGTAGGCGTCACCGGGTACGCGGGGCAGGAACTGCTCAGGATCCTGTCGCGGCACCCTTATGCCTCGATCTCCTACCTGGGCAGCCGGCGGCTCAAGTCGCCCGCCGGTTTCCAAGGCCGGAAGATCCATCCCTTCGACGCGAGAGAGGCGGCGGCCTCCTGCGAGCTGCTCTTCCTGGCGCTGCCGCACGGCGAGACGATGAGCATGGCCCCGGCCCTGCTGAAAAACCCCTCGATGCGGATCGTCGATTTCAGCGGTGATTTCCGGCTCAAGTCAGCGGCGGTGTTCCGGCAGGCGTACGGTCTCACTCACACCGCCGGCTCCTGGCTTTCGAAGGCGGTCTACGGGCTGCCGGAGCTGAACCGCGAGAAAATCCCCGGCAGCCGGCTGGTGGCCAACCCCGGCTGCTATCCGACCGCCGCGCTGCTGGGCCTGGCGCCGCTGGCGAAAAATAAGCTGCTGGTACCCGGCGGGGTCATCGTGGATGCCAAGTCCGGCGTGACCGGAGCCGGGCGGTCCGCGAAAGAGGACCTCATGTTCTGCGAGGTCAACGAGAACTTCCACGCCTACAAAGTGGACCGACACCAGCACCTGCCGGAGATGGAGCAGGGGCTTAAGGTACTGGCCGGCCGGAAGGTTTCGATGACCTTCGTGCCGCACCTGGCGCCGATGAACCGGGGGCTGTACGCCACGATTTACGTTACCCTCGCGAAGCAAATCAGCGAAGGGGGGCTGCGGTCCCTCTACGAGCAGCAATATAGGGAAGAGCCCTTCATCCGGGTCCTGCCGAAAAGCTCCTGGCCGGAGGTGAAATCGGTGACCGGGACCAACCGGTGCGAGATCGGGTTCCACCTGGAAGCGGGCGGAAAACGGGCGGTTATCCTCGCGGCCATTGATAACCTGGGCAAGGGGGCCGCCGGACAAGCGGTGCAGAACATGAACCTCCTGCTGTCCCTGCCGGAAACCACGGGACTCTGATGGAGACTGTGCAGGGAGGAATCACCGCCCCGATCGGGTTCGCCGCCGCCGGCGTCTTCTGCGGGATCAAGAAGAGGGGAAAGGACCTGGCGCTGATCGTTTCCAACCGGCCGGCCGCCGCCGCGGGGACCCTCACCACCAACCGGATGCGGGCTCCCTGCGTGGAGTGGGCGGAGAAAATCCTGCGCAAGGGCCGGGTTCGGGCGATCGTCGCCAACAGCGGCAACGCCAACTGCTGCACCGGCCGGCGGGGAAAGCAGGACAACCGGGCGATGGCGGAGGAAACCGCCAAGCTGCTGGGGATCCCGGCGACGGAGGTGCTGGTCGCCTCAACCGGCGTGATCGGCCAGCCGCTTCCGATGGAGAATGTCCGGAAAGGGATCCGCTCCGCAAGGGGCCAGATCAAGCGGACCGGCTCCCACTCGGCGGCCGAAGCGATCATGACCACCGACTTGCGGCCCAAAGAGTTTGCCGTCCATTGGAAGATGTATGGACGGGTGGTGACCGTGGGAGGGATCGCCAAGGGTTCGGGCATGATCGCCCCGAACATGGCCACGATGCTGGCCTTCCTGACCACCGATCTCACCGTGAAACCGGCCCTGCTGCGGGAAGCGCTGCGGCAGGCGGTGCCGGAGACCTTCAACGCGATCACGGTGGACGGGGAGACCTCCACGAACGACATGGTCCTCTTGATGGCCAATGGCGGGGCGGGCCTGCCGCCGCTAAAGAAAGGGACGCTGTATCACCGGGATTTTCTGAAGGGGGTCCGGCAGCTCTGCGAGGCGCTGGCCAAAGAGATCGTGCGGGACGGGGAAGGGGTGACCCGGCTTTTCACCGTGAAAGTGACGGGGGCCGCCAACACCGCTGAAGCGATGAGGGTGGCCCGGCAGATCGCCAATTCTCCTCTGGTCAAGACGATGGTGGCCGGCCGGGACCCCAACTGGGGCCGGATCGCCTCGGCCGCCGGCGCCTCCGACGTCCCATTTCAGCCGAAGAAACTAACGATCCGGCTCGGCAAGATCACCGTTTTCAAGGGAGGGGAGCCGGCGGCGGTTTCCCGGGAGTCGCTGTTGGAGCAGGTGGATCATCCGGAGATTCGAATGGAGGTGGATCTGGGGCGGGGAAAAGCCCGGGCCCAAATCCTCTCCGGCGACCTGACCGAAGAGTACGTGAAGATCAATGCCAAATATACGACATGACGTCATTGCGAGGAACAAAGTGACGAAGCAATCTCGATTTAAAAACAAGATTGCCACGGCACCGGAGCCTGCCCCGAGCGAAGCGAGGGGGCTCCGAGTTTGCTTCGGCTTCGCCTCGCAACGGCCTCGCAATGACAGCCGAGCGTTTTCATCTGTCGTACGCAAGGCCGACGTGCTGCTGGAGGCGCTGCCCTACCTGCAGGCCTTCCGGGGGAAGACCTTTGTCATCAAGTACGGAGGGTCCGCCCTCTCCGATCCCAAGCTGCGGCGGGCGGTGCTGCAGGATGTCGCCTTTTTAAGCGTGGCCGGCATCCGGCCGGTGCTGGTGCACGGCGGCGGCCCGGAGATCTCGCAGCAGATGGCCAAGCGGGGCAAGAGGGCCCAATTCATCCAGGGGCTCCGGGTGACCGACCGGGCCACGCTGCGGCTGGTCGTCAAGGCGTTAGCCCAAGTGAACAAGAAGCTGGTGGC
>CAYJTM010000117.1:0-3280 GCA_964373055.1 uncultured Planctomycetia bacterium | reverse complement strand
CCGCGCTCTACGAGATCCTCCCGGCCGACGGCAAGGAGCCGGCCCCGAACCCGGATGGCCTGAAATACCAGCAGACCCGGGTCACCGGCGGCGAGGAGCTGCTCACCGTGAAGCTCCGCTACAAGGAGCCGGCGGGGGAAACCAGCAAGCAGATCGAGAAGACTCTGGCTCCTACCGGGGCGGTTTCCTCCGACAACCTCCGGTTCGCCGGGGCGGTGGCGGAGCTGGGCCTGCTGCTGCGGGGTTCGGAGTTCAAGGGGACCGCCTCCTACGGGCAGGTTCTCGACATGGCCCGGAGCTCCAAGGGGCCGGATGCCTGGGGCTACCGGCAGGAGTTCATCGAGCTGGCCGAGAAGGCCCAGGGCCTTTCCGGCACGGCGGCCGGAGGAATTAGTTTCAAAGAATAAAAAAGAAGATTCCTGTGCTACACTAGGGCAAATAAAAGGAGGTGCCATGGCGTTTCAAGACGGAGGTTATCAGGGCGGCCAGCGGGAGATGCACAAGGTGATCTGCTCAGACTGCAAGAAGGAGTGTGAAGTCCCCTTCAAGCCGAGCGGAGACCGGCCGGTCTACTGCAAGGATTGCTTTTCCAAGCGCAAAGGCGCTCCCCGCTAGCCCAGCGCTTTTTGAAGGAGGGCTTTTTCAGGTTCGGAAAGGGGAAGCTTTAGGGCTTCGGCCCGGCCTTTTTCCCCCATTTTCCTCCAGCTTTTCCGGAGGATCTCAACCATCTTCTCCTCCGGCTCCTTCCGGTTCAGGTCCGCGAACTGGCGCTCCAGGAAGACCAGGCAGAGGGCGTCTTCAAGCGTTTGGGATTCCGGGTCCCGGATGTTCTTCTTCAGGATGATCCGGGCCGCCTTCTCAACCGATTCGGCCGGGAAGCCGGCTTCCTTCATGATCTTCCCCACCTGCTCCGCATGGAATCCCTTCAGCATCTCCCGCCATTGCAGGTACCCTTTCCGGTCGTCCGGGTAGCTCTCCCGCGGGGTCTCCCAGCGCCGGATGTGCTGGCCGCGGGCGGCGATCAGGAGCTCCTCGGAGGCGTTGGGCTCCAGCCGCTTGACCCAATCGGTCAGCCACTGGGAATAGGGGAACTCGTAGCCGCGGGGGTCCCGCCCGTTGGCCTCATCTATCGCTTGCAGGACTCTTTGGAGCCGGTCGGAAGGCATGGCTCTATTCTATCCCAGCTTCACCTAAGTTTCTGATAGGAGATCAGTTATAATAGATTTCTCCTATGACCCACCTCGAGAAGATAGAGAGCCAATCGGTTTACATCCTGAGGGAGGCCTACCACCACTTCAGGAACCTGGCCATGCTCTGGTCCATCGGCAAGGACAGCACCGTCCTGCTCTGGCTCGCCCGGAAGGCCTTCTTCGGCCACGTGCCGTTCCCTCTTGTCCATATCGACACGAGCTTCAAGATCCCCGAGATGATCCAGTACCGGGACAAGCTGGCCGTGGAGTGGAAGCTGAATATGGTCTACGGGGAGAACACCCAGGCGCTGGAGGAGAAGCGCACCTTCCCGGCGGGGAAGCTCACCCGCGTGGAGTGCTGCAAGACCTTGAAGACCGACGCCCTCATCAACACGCTGTCGGGCAAATGGCCCCGCTACCGGATGGACCACGCGACGGGGAAGTACCTGCCGGACCAGAATAAGGAGCCCTACACCGGCGTGATCGTCGGCGCCCGCGCCGACGAGGAGGGCAGCCGCTCGAAGGAGCGCTACTTCTCGCCGCGGGACAAGCAGAGCAACTGGGAGGTGGGGGACCAGCCGCCGGAGCTCTGGAACCAGTTCAAGACCGACTTCGCGCCCGGCACCCACATCCGCGTCCATCCTCTGCTCGACTGGACCGAGCTGGACATCTGGGAATACATCGAGAAGGAAAAGATCCCGGTGGTGCCCCTCTACTTCGATCAGGGCAAAGGGGAGCGCTACCGGTCGCTGGGCTGCTATCCCTGCACCTTCCCGGTCCAATCCACCGCGAAGAACGTGAAGGAGATCATCGAGGAGCTCAAGACCGGCAAGTTCCGCAACATCGCCGAGCGCTCCGGCCGCGCGCAGGATAAGGAAGACAGGGGCGGGTTGGAGACCCTGCGCCGCGAGGGCTACATGTAATGAACATCGTGATCGTTGGGCATGTGGACCACGGTAAGAGCACGCTGGTCGGGCGGCTGCTGGCGGACACCGGCTCCCTTCCGGAGGGGAAGCTCCAGCAGGTGAGAGATGAATGCCGGCGCACCGCCAAGCCGTTCGAGTACGCCTTCCTGCTGGACGCCTTGAAGGACGAGCAGTCGCAGGGGATCACGATCGACACGGCCCGCGTCTTCTTCAAGAGCAAGAAGCGGGAGTACATCCTGATCGACGCGCCCGGCCACATCGAGTTCCTCAAGAACATGGTCTCCGGCGCGGCCCGGGCCGAGGCGGCCCTCTTGGTGATCGACGCCGAGGAGGGGATCCAGGAGAACTCCCGCCGGCACGGCTACCTGCTCTCGATGCTCGGGATCCGGCAGGTGGCCGTCTGCGTGAACAAGATGGACCTGGTCGGCTACAAGCGGGAGGTCTTCGACCGGATTGAAAAGGAGTACCGGGTTTTCCTAAAAGAGATCGATCTGGAGCCGCGCGCCTTCATCCCGCTGGCTGCCCTCGAGGGGGAAAACCTCACCGCCCCTTCGAAGAAACTCTCCTGGTACGGCGGGCCGGCGGTGCTGGAGATGCTGGACTCCTTTGAGAAGGGGCCCGACATTTCCGCTAGGCCGTTCCGGATGCCGGTGCAGGGGATCTACAAGTTCACCGAAGGTGAGGATACCCGCCGGATCGTCGCGGGGCGGGTGGAGTCCGGCTCCCTCTCGGTGGGGGACGCGGTCCTCTTCCTGCCGTCGGGCAAGCGCTCCCAGATCAAGAGCATCGAGGGGTTCAACGCCCCGCGGCGGACTTCGGTGACGGCCGGCGCTTCCACCGGCGTCACGCTGGCCGAGCAGGTCTACGTGAACCGCGGCGACGTGATGTGCAAGGTGAAGGAGCCGCTGCCGGGGGTGAGCTCGCTGCTGCGGGTCAAGCTCTTCTGGATGGGCAAGCGGCCGATGGTTCTGGACCGCCCCTACAAGCTGAAGGTGGCCGCCGCGCAGGTTTCGGTCCGCTTGAAGAAGATCGAGCGGGTGATCGACGCCTCGGAGCTTAAAGTCGTCCCTAAGAAGGAGATCGGCCGGCATGACGTGGCGCAGTGCGTCCTGCAGGCCGCCTCGGCCGTCGCGTTCGACCTCATGCACGACCTGGAGGCGACCG
>CAYJTM010000116.1:0-3308 GCA_964373055.1 uncultured Planctomycetia bacterium | reverse complement strand
ACGCCGACGCTTTTCGTCCCCGGCACCGAGAATTTCCGCACCCGGACCGTCACCTGCTCCACCTTGAATTTGGCCAGCACCCGTTCCGCCGCCGATTCGGCGATCGCTTCAACCAGCACAAAGGGGCCCCCTTCGGCCAACCGCTTCACCTCGCGCGCGACCGCGGCGTAATCCACCGTCTCCTCCACCCGGTCGCTCCGGCCGGCCTTCCTTAAATCCAGCCCAAGCTCCAAGTCCACCAGGATTTTCTGCCGCTTGCGGCGCTCCGCTTCCGGGACGCCGACATGAGCCCGGCAAACCAACTCCTTAATAAGGATGCGGTCCGTTCGTGCTGAGCCTGTCGAAGCATGAACGGAACTCATTTTTTTCGAATCCCGCCGACCATATTAAGGAAGGCCTCCTGGCTGGGGGCCGACAAGAAAGGGTTGCGCCCCTTCTCCTTCCCCAGCGGGGCGGACTGCTCCGAAGCGTAGTTGTGGCCGGGATAGAGCACCAGGTGGTCGTCCATTGCTTTAAGGCGGGTCAAGCTCTTGTACATGAGCTCCGGGTCGCCGCCCGGCAGGTCGCAGCGGCCGCAGCCGCCGATGAACAGCGTGTCGCCGGCGATCAGCCGGTCGGCCACCGTGAAGCAGATGGAGCCGGGCGTGTGCCCCGGCGTGTGCAAGAGCGAAAGGTCCAGGTTCCCCAGCGGGATCTTGGCGCCGCCCTCGACGCCCAGGATGCTCGGCCCCTCCACCGGCACCGCCCCCATCTCCTTCTTGTGCACGATCACCTGCGCGTCGGTGGCTTTCATCATCTCCTCAACGCCGTTGATGTGGTCGAAATGGGTGTGGGTGATCAGGATCTTGGTGATCCTCATCTCATCCTGCGCGGCGGCATTCAGGATGGCGGGAACGTCCCAGCCGGGGTCCACCACGGCGGTCTCCCGGGTCTCGAAGCAGCCGATCAGGTAAACGAAGTTCTGGAGAGGGCCCAGCTCAATCTGCTTGAGGTAGAGGTTCACTAAGCGCCTCGGTTGTCAGCGAAGAGTTTTCGCGATAAAGCGGGCGAACCGCTCGATATCTGCGAGATGCCCATGAAGGGCCCCGTAAACCTTACGCGGATCGACTTTCAGGTAGTCATGGACCAAGATGTTCCGGAACCCGCCCATCGGCGCGATCTTGCGCGAAAAAAGCTTCGGAATGAAACCCGCCTCCCCGAGAATTAGAAAAACCTCCTTGTAATCCTCGGCCCGGCGAAGCCCGCGGTCCGCGATCAGGTGGTTCCCAAGATCCAAGCAACATTCGATGGCAAGCTGGAGATAGCGCTCGACGCTTCCGCGGATGAAGGGATCCGCGACGAATTCCTTGAAGGAATGCTTCCGGAGGGTTTTCAGATAGCCGACGTATTCGCGCAGCTTGGCCAGCCGGGTGGCGACCACATTCGGATTAACCATGCCGGGACAGCAGTTGGCGCTTCAGATAGGACCGGCTGACCCGGTAGAACGGCTCCAGATCTAAATAATGCTGAACGGCGCGCGCCTCAAACTCCACACGCAACGAATGATCGCGCTCATAGAGCAGCCGGCCGGCACGAACCACCTCGTATTGGAGCACCGGCGTTGCCTCATTCAAAATCACCACGTCCACATCCGGCCGCCGGCAAGCCCCCGTGGCCGCGGTGATTAGGCCCAGCCGGAAGCGAAAGAATTTCTTTGGGGGGACCTTCTTCTCGTCCAGCAGGACCGCCACATCCACATCACTCAGCGGCCCTCTCTTTCCGGTGGCTTGCGACCCGAAAAGGTAGAGGGCAGAAATAGGCCGGCGCGCGCGGGCAAGGGATCTCAGAGAGACTACGAGTTGCGTTTCAGGTAGGCGAAGCATCGCGGAAAACAGTATATCACACCCTCTTAAGCACCCTTACGCCGCGCGGGCCGGGGCGAACAGCTCCCCGCGGCGGTCTCGCGGGTCCCGGAGCAGCCGATCAGGTAAACGAAATCCTGGAGGGGCCCAGCTCGATCTGCTTGAGGTAAAGCTTCACTTGGAACCGTGGCTACATCGCCGAAATCGGAAGGAAATACGCCGGTCTTGATGAAATGCTCCGAGAAACCACTGATGACGCCGGCATGCTTGGAGTATGTCTTCCCTTTTATCAACAACACCGCCTGCATCAAATGAAAGACAGCGTAGTAGGCTTTAGAAGATGCGAAGTCGTAATCCTGTTTGTCGAGGTGATCTTGGGCCGCTCGCAATGTCCGCCGGCCCTTTTCGATCATCGCTTGCAGCTGCTGACGAAGCGCCTCTTCCAAAGCTAGGCGGCTATACCTTCCTGGCGGGCATTCCGAAGGAACGGTTCGTAACGAAGACGCTCAAAATCGGCTTCGCTCAGAGCTACCCAAGAGAACACAATCCCTTTCTCGAGAAGCCACTGCGAAGCCAACCGATGAAGATCTTCTTTTAAGGGGGAATCCACTCGGTCAAAGATCAGCAAACAATCGTAATCCGACTCAGCCGAAGCATCGCCCCGGGCCCGAGATCCAAAAAAGAGTATTCGGCCCAGACGAGCACCATATTTTTGACGGAGAGTTTCCGCTATTTGCTTCAGTTTGGAATCCATGGAAAAAGTATATCACGGAAGGCGCTTTGGCCGTTACGCCGCGCGGGCTTGGGCGAACAGCTGTCAAACTAACGCTTGCGCTGGACGGCGCGGCGGGCGGCTTCGGCGATATGGCGCCCGGTCAAGCCGTACTTTTCGAGCAGCTCATCCGGCTTGCCGGATTCGGCGTAGGTATCCTGGATGCCGACCAGTTCCTGAGGGACCGGGTGCTTGCGGGCCAGCGCGGAGGCCACCGCCGCCCCGAGACCGCCCCAGACCTGGTGCTCCTCGGCGGTCACCACCGCGCCGGTGGCCTGGGCCTGGGCAACCAGCAGATCCTCATCGAGGGGCTTCACGGTGTGCATGTCGATCACGGAGCACGAGATGCCGGACTTCTCCAACTCCTCGGCGGCCCAGAGGGATTCGAAGACCATCAGTCCGTTGGCCACGAGGGTGACATCCTTCCCCTTGCGGAGCAGGATCCCTTTGCCGAATGAGAAAGAGGTGGAGCATTCGTGGACGAGGGGTGCCTTCGGACGGCCGGTCCGGATATAGACGGGGCCTTTAATCTCCGCCGCCTGCTTCACCAGCGCGCGGGTGCAATGCTCATCCGACGGCACCGCCACGATGAAGCCGGGCGTGGCAACCATCAGGGCCACGTCCTCGATGGACTGCTGGGAAGCACCGTCCTCTCCGACGCTGATGCCGCCATGGGAGGAAACCATCTTGACGTT
>CAYJTM010000115.1:0-3361 GCA_964373055.1 uncultured Planctomycetia bacterium | reverse complement strand
GTCATCCACGAAGCGATCCGGCGGTACCCCGGCCTGCGGGTGATCCGGCAGGACCCTTGGGAGTGCGCGGCCTCCTTCATGCTCTCCGCCTACAACAACATCCCCCGCTTGACCCAGATGATTGAAACATTGGCAGTTCAGTTTGGAATCTCGGCCGCGGGTCCTGCCACCTGTGGGTACTCCCGCCGTCCGTCCACTCCTCGCTTCGCTGCGGTGCGGGCGCGGCGGCGGGTCCTCCCTCCGGCGTCACCCGCGGCCTTTCCTCATCCTGAAATCCTCGCGAATGTGTCCGAGCGGGTGCTGCGAAATTGCGGGCTGGGATACCGGGCGCCGTATCTGCGGGGGATGGCCCAAGCGGTTGTTTCCGGCCGCGTGGATCTGGAGCGGATGCGCGGGCTGGAGGACGAAGATCTGCGGCGGGCCTTACTCACCCTGCCGGGGATCGGAGAGAAGGTGGTAGAGTGTGTGATGTTGTTCGCCTACGGGCGCGGCGCCGCCTTCCCGGTGGATATCTGGATCGGCCGGGCGATGCGGGGCTGGTACTTCAAACGGCGGAAGGTAAGCGATCAGAAGATACGAGAGTTCGCGCGCAAGCGATTCGGCCCGCACTGCGGGTGGGCGCAGCAGTATCTCTACTGCTATGCTAGAAGGGAGAAGGTATGAAAATCACCGGTTTGGTTCTGCTCGGCCTGTTCTGTTTCACCCTGCCGGTTACGGCGGCAGGAGAGGTGGTTTCAAATGATGACATCACCGGTGTTTATCGCTGCGACGGCGGCTCTTACAACGGCACCGTGGTCATCCAAAAGTATAGAGAGACCTACCAATTGGTTTGGACGATCGGCGCCCAGACCCATACGGGCGTTGCTATTCGGGAAGGGGAGCTTCTGAGTTCCTGCTGGGCCCCTTCCTACGGTCCGCCTGGGATCGTGGTTTATAAGATTGGATCGGATCGGAAGCTTTCCGGCCGGTACGCGGGTTTAGGCGGCGATGGTAAAGTTTTGACCGAAACTTTGACGTTCGTCTCCCCGCTCGTATAATTGTTCCCATGCTGAAGAAGTGGATCATGCTGGCGCTGCTGGTCGGCGTGGCGCTCACCGCCGGCGGGGCGATGGCCCACCAGAAGCAGGAGACGGTCCGGATCACGGAGCGCCGGAAGGCGGTCTCCCTCAAGCGGGAGGCCGGCTGGAACCAGCTGAAGCGGAACTTGGAGACCGAGATCCGCGGCTTCAAGGGCCAGGCCGGCGTGGTGATCGAGGACCTGCGCACCGGCCGCGTGCTGACGCACCAGCCGGCCAGGGCCTTCCCGGCTGCCAGCGTGATCAAAATTCCAATGATGACCGCCTGTTTTCAGGCGGCAACGGAGGGGAAGCTGGACTTGAACTCCATGGTGGTGGTCCGGCCGGCGGACAAGGTTTCCGGCTCCGGGGTGCTCAAGGCGATGCCTGGCCGGACGCCGATCCGCGTGTCGAAGCTGATCGACTGGATGATCACGCAGAGCGACAACACGGCGGCTAACGTGCTGATGTCCCGCCTCGGGATGGGCTACTACAACCGCCATTTCCAGCAGATGGGCCTGAGCGGCACGCGGCTGGCCCGGCCGATGATGGACTTCTCGCAGAGAAAGAAGGGCGTCGAAAACGTCACGACCGCGCAGGACATGGCCCGTGTATTAAGGAAGCTGTACCGGGCGGAAGCGGTGAGCCCCCAGGTGTCGCGGGCCTGCCTTGACATGCTCAAGCGCCAGAAGACGCGGGATCGGATCCCCGCGAAGCTTCCTGAGCGGACGCCGGTGGCCCACAAAACCGGGTTGGAGCGGGGGGTCTGCCACGATGCCGGGATCGTCTACACCCGCAAGGGGGATCTGCTGATCTGCGTGCTGACGCAGCGCAAAGGCAAGGGAACCAGCCAGCCGGCCAAGCGGTTTATCGCGCGGCTGGCGCAGCACGCCTATCGCTACGCCGAGGAAACGCCCTAACTCCCGCATCGTCATTTCGAGGCCGTGAGGCCGAGAAATCTCGTCTTAAAACCAGATCTCTCGCCCCGCCGCTTTGCTTCGCAAAGCGAAGCATGCGGGGCTCGAGATGACGTGAGTCTGTCTAGACTTGCAAGATCCGCTTTTCCCGCGCCGTCCCGTCCGGCCCGATCTCGTAGAGGATCGGCACGCCGGTGGCGATTTCCAGCGCAATGACCTGCTCCTGGGTGAGCTTGTCCAGGAACATCACGATGGCGCGCAGCGAGTTTCCGTGCGCGGCCACCAGCACGTTCTTCCCGGCCTTCAGGTCCGGCAGGATGCGGGACTCAAAGTAGGGAAGGGTCCGGGCCGCGGTATCCTTGAGGGATTCCCCGCCCGGCGGGGCCACGTCGTAACTGCGCCGCCACAGCTTGACTTGGGCTTCCCCGAACTTTTTCCTCGTTTCGTCCTTGTTGAGCCCCTGCAGCTCCCCGTAATGTCGTTCATTCAGCGCGGGGTCCTTCGCGACCGGGAGATTTTCCTGTCCAAGCTCCGATTGGACGATGGAAAGGGTCTCGATCGCGCGGGAGAGAACCGAGGTATAGGCGATATCGAAGCGGACCCCGAGCTCTCGCAGTGATTTTCCGGCTTGGGCCGCCTCGGCGCGGCCGTTTTCCGTGAGCGAAACGTCCACCCAACCGGTGAACCGGTTCTCCAAATTCCATTGCGACTGTCCGTGACGGATCAAAACGAGCTTTGCCATTTTGAATGGCAAGAATTGTATCACACTTGACACAAGCCGCGTCCGGTGCTATCCTTCCGACGAGGTTCGCGAGCCGGCAACTAAGGAGGCGTTGATGAACTGGATGCTCACAACAGCAGCGGAGTCGGTACGGGCGATGTTTATCCGTGTGGGGCAGGCGCTCCCGCGGGTGGCCGTCGCCGTCCTGATTTTTGTGGCCGGGTTGATGTTCGCCGGGGGGGCGAAGTGGGCTGTGGTCAAGGCGTTGAAGATGGTTTCGTTTGATGATTTGGCCGAGAAGATCCGCGTCAACGAGTTCCTTCGGCGGGGGGACGTGAAGGTGCACCTCTCGGAGCTGGTGGGGATCTTCGTTTATTGGCTGATCATGCTGGCGTTCCTGCTGGCGTCGCTGGACCTGTTGGGCATGACGGTCGCGGCGGAGCTGCTGGAGCGGGTGTTGGCCTATGTGCCGCAGGTGATCGCCGGTATTCTGGTGCTGACCCTGGGGTTGTTCTTCGCCACGCTGGTCAGCGGGCTGGTGCAGACGGCGGCCGCCAACGCCGGCGTGGGCCAGGCCAAGGCGCTGGGCCAGATCACGCGGATGGTGGTGATTATCTTCGCGGCGGCGGTGGCGCTGGAGAAGTTTTTGAGCTCCACGATCATCCAGA
>CAYJTM010000114.1:0-3383 GCA_964373055.1 uncultured Planctomycetia bacterium | reverse complement strand
TGGCTGGATCAGGCGCTGGAATCGGCCCGCGCGCGGTACGGGAGCGGAGGCATTTCGCAGGGGGAGCTCCTGCGCGCCCAATCCGAAGCGCAGGATGCGTCCAATCAAGTAGAAGTGCTGGGCCACCGCCGGCGCGGGCTGGAGGCGCACCTGAACCATCTGCTGAACCGGCCGGTGGAAGAGGCGGTCGGCAGGCCGGGGGAGATCGCGTTGGAGCCGGTCCCCTCCGGCCCGGCGGCGTTGACGGCCCAGGCACTGGAGAACCAGCCGGAACTGCTGGTCTTTAAGTTTTCCGCGGAGAGGGGGGAGGCCGACTGGAAGCTCGCGAAGCGGGAACTATGGCCCGACTTGGAAACGATGGTCGAGTTGCGCGACCCCGCGATGGGTCCCATCGGCCCCTGGGATTTGACGCTGGCCCTGGTGCTGCCCTTCTGGTTCTGGACCAAACAGAAGTATGGAGTGAGGGTCGCCCTGTTCAACAAGGAATCGGCCGAGGCGGCCTTCCAGGGCGCCCGCAACGAGGCGGCCCGGCAGGTCCATGAAAACTGGCACGAGGCGAAGGCGGCGTACGACACCGCGAAGCTCTGCCAGGAGAGTTTAATCCCGTTGGCTTCCCAGGCGGTCGCTTCGGAGACGGCGCTGTATCAGAGCGGCCGGAGCTCTTTCATGGAATTGCTGGAGGCGCTGCGGATGCTGGCGGAGCGCAAGCGCGCTTATTATGAACACCTGGCCGGGCTTGAGCAGCGGATGGTTCTCTTGGAACAGGCGGTCGGCGTGCCGCTGAGGGAAACCGGTCACCCTTCGACAAGCTCAGGGTGACCGGTCATGGTGAGCTTGGTCGTCCATGACCGGAGGGATTCATGAAGAAACATCTCTTGATCGCTGGTGTCGGCGTGATTGTGGTTGTTCTTGGCGTGGTTGCGGTTCGCCTGGCGAGGCCGCCGCGCCACGCTGCCCATTCCGAGCAGGCCGCTCTCTACTACTGCCCGATGCATCCGACCTACATCTCTGACCGGCCGGGGGATTGCCCCATTTGCAGCATGAAACTTGTGAAGCGGGACAAGACGATGCCGGAACAGCCCTCCAAGGAGAAAAAGATCCTTTACTGGACGGACCCGATGATGCCCGGCTACAAATCGGACAAACCGGGCAAATCCCCGATGGGGATGGATCTGGTCCCGGTCTATGAAGAGTCTGCGGGGGGCGCGGCGGCTGCTACCGAGGGATACGCGGCGGTCCTCTTGAGCCCCCAGAAGCGGCAGCTCATCGGCATCAAGACCTTGCCGGCCCGAAAGCAGCCGTTGACCAAGGAGATCCGCACGGTGGGGCTCGTGATGGTGGACGAAACCCGCATCGTGCACGTCCACCCGAAGGTGGAGGGATGGATCAAGGAGATCCACGCCCGCTACGAAGGGGACGCGGTCAAGAAAGGCCAGCCCCTCTTTTCCTTCTACAGCCCGGATTTCGTGTCGGTCCAGCAGGAGTACTTGACCACGCTGCGGCTTCTGAAAGAGCTTCCGGCCGATGCCGGCGCGCGAGTGAAGGAGGCGGCCGAGAAGAATCTGGAGGCAACCCATCAGCGCCTCCTCTGGTGGGACGTGAGCGAAGCCCAAGTGCGGGAGCTGGAACAGCAGGGGAAACCCTCCGAGACGCTGGTGCTGGTTTCTCCCATGGACGGCATCGTGCTGAAGAAGCACGTCTGGGCGGGTGAGTACATGGAGCGGGGGGCCGATTTTTACCACATCGCCGACCTCTCCTCCCTCTGGGTGGATGCCCGGCTCTATGAGCTGGACCTGCCGTTCGTCCGCGTCGGCCAGGAAGCGGCGATCACCTTTGAGAAGGGAACGGACCAGCAGCTGCGTGGGAAGGTGGTTTTCGTCTCCCCCACGCTGGAGGAGGAGACCCGGACCGCCGTCGCCCGGCTGGAGTTCCCCAATGCCGATGGACGGCTCAAGCCCGGTATGTTCGCCACGGCGGAGATCTCGGTGGACCTGGGAGAAAAGTTGGTGGTTCCCGTGGAGGCGGTCCTGGACAGCGGCACCCGCCAGCTCCTGTTCGTGGATAAAGGGGAGGGCCTGCTGGAACCGCGCGAAGTCATGGTGGGAGTGAAGGGGGATGGACTTTGGGAGATTGTTCGGGGTGTCTCGGAAGGGGAACCGGTAGTGGTCAACGGGAACTTCCTGGTGGACTCGGAGAGCCGTCTAAAGGCGGCCTTGGAAGGGGCGGCAGGCCAAGGGCATCAGCATGGCCAATAGCGGCGAGGAACAGCCCTCTCTCCGGCAAGGGGGGTGGGTCGAGAAGGTCATCGAGTTCTCGGCCCGGAACAAGTTCCTCGTTCTCATCGTTGTGATCGCCGCGATGGTGGCGGCGGTCTGGTCCGCTCGGAACATCCCGCTGGACGCCATCCCGGACCTCTCCGACACGCAGGTGATCATCTACTCCCGCTGGGACCGCAGCCCCGACATCATCGAGGACCAGGTCACCTACCCGATCGTCACCGCGCTGCTGGGCGCTCCGAACGTGAAAGCGATCCGGGGGTTCTCCGATTTCGGATTCTCCTACGTCTACGTGATCTTCAAGGATGGCACCGACCTCTACTGGGCCCGGAGCCGCACGCTGGAATATTTGAGCAAGATCATCCCCCGCCTTCCGGAGGGGGTCAAAACGGAGCTGGGACCCGACGCCACCGGCGTGGGATGGGTTTTCCAGTACGCCTTAGTGGACAAAACAGGCCAGCACGACCTGCAGGAGCTTCGCTCCTTCCAGGACTGGAACCTGAGGTATCACCTCCAGAGCGTGCCGGGTGTGGCGGAGGTCGCCTCCCTCGGCGGGTTCGTCAAGCAGTACCAGGTGACCGTGGATCCCAACAAGCTGCTGGCTTACAACATCCCGCTCACTAAGATGGTCGAGGCGATCCGGCAGGGCAACCAGGAGGTGGGCGGCCGGCTGCTGGAATTCTCCGGCGCGGAGTACATGGTGCGGGGCCGGGGCTACGCCAAGTCCGTAGAGGAAATCGAGCAGATCGTGGTGGGGGCGGATAAGCAGGGGACCCCGGTCCTCATCAAGCAGATCGGATCGGTAGCGCTGGGGCCCGACCTGCGCCGCGGTGTGGCCGACCTGGACGGGCAGGGGGATGTGGTGGGCGGGACCGTCATCATGCGCAGCGGCGAGAACGCGCTGAACGTGATCCGGCGGGTCAAGCAGCGGCTCAAGGAGGTGGAACCCTCGCTGCCGCCCGGCGTGAAGGTGGTGACGACCTACGACCGCTCGGACCTCATCCTGCGGGCGATCGAGAATCTGAGGGAAAAGCTGATCGAGGAGATGATCGTCGTCAGCATCGTGATCCTGATCTTCCTCTGGCATTTCCCCTCGGCGATCATCCC
>CAYJTM010000113.1:0-3445 GCA_964373055.1 uncultured Planctomycetia bacterium | reverse complement strand
CGTCCCGCGCGCGGGCGATCTCGTAGAAGCTGGCCATCGAGGGCATGGCGCCGTTTAAGGGGCCGGGGTTCAAAGCGAAGAGTAGGGCCGGCTTCTGCTCGGCCCCAAGCGCCCTCAAATCCTCCGCCCAGGTGTCGGGGCGGAATTCCTTCTTGTGGGTGCGGTAGTAGTCGTAGCTATCGGGGGTGAGCTTCAACTCCAGCAGGTCCTCCAGCACACCGACATCCTTGGCCACCTGGGCCAGCTTTCGCTGGGACTTGGTCTTGAAGTAGCTGTCCTTCACCCGGCCGCTTAAACCCTCCACCTCGTTGAAGAGGGCCGCGTGGTCAATCCCCTCAAAGAGGGAGAGGTAATCAATGTACTGCGTGAGGGTGGGGTACTCCTTGGACTGCTCCGGCCGCAGGTGGGATTTGAGGTGGCCGTAAAAGGTGGCCGGCGAGATGAGACCGGACTTCAGCTCCAGCGACTGGTTGAGCAGCCGGTCCATCTCCGGCTTCGGCAGGGAGCTGGTGAGTGTTTCCAGGAAGCGGGTCCGCTCGGTTTCCACCGTTTTGAAGTTAAGGTCCTTCTCCAGCCGGCTCGCCTTGAGGAACCGCAGGAGGTTCGGGAACTCCGTGTCGGTGACATTGACCTTCCGCTTGCCGGCTTCCTCCGCCAGCGACTGGTAATGCTGGGCCAGCGGCACGCGCCCTTCCTTAACTTCCAGCTCTCTCAGCTCCAGGTCTTTCACTTCCTCCGGGTAAGAAAGCTGCTTGAGCTGCTCAACGGCCTCCCGGAACCCGGACATCGCCGCCAGCGCCTTGGACTGCACCTGCTCCACCGTGAAGAAGGCCTCCATGTTCTGGTCGTACAGCTCCGGCTTCTCGACCCCGTAAACGGTGAAGTCGTAATCGGTGGTGAGATCCAGGTAGTTCTCGCCGGAGATCTTGCCGCTCTGCAGGAACTCTTCGGCCACCTGCTTGCGCTTCTCCAGCGGCGCGTAGGTGCGCATGTAGGACAAGGAGTCGTTGCGGGAGCCCCCCTCCACCAGGACCAGCGCCAGGCCGTGCGCCCGGATCAGGTAATCCAGGATGCCGGCCAGGTGTTTTTGGGCTTCGTAGTTGGCGTGGGCGTCTTGGACATGGATGATGATCGGCTCACGGGCGGCGTAGCTTTCCTTGAGGGTGCCGTGCTCGGTGGGGATGCGAAGGTTGTCCAGCGTGAGGGGGGATTGCTCGATCGGCTGCTCTTCCGCGGGGGAGACGCCGGACCCGAAAGAGGGGGCGGTGGAAGGGTCCTCAACTTTCCCATGGCGTTCCCAGAAGGTGCCCTTCGGGTCATCCTCCGCGGCGGCATAAGCCGCCGGGAGCAGACCGCAGAGCAGCAGGAGGAGGCCAACCACCGCCCCCCCGCCCACTCGGGGAGATATGGGCCGGGTCTCGTGTCTCATGGAGGTATCATGAACTATACCCCTGACCCGAAGAAAAGTCAAGGGGTTCAACTAGATTTTGTCGCTTTTAACTGCCTGTCGCCGGACCTCTTTGGGGGCGCCGCCGGAGGTCCCCAAGAAGACCTCGACCCGGTGCGTTTTTCCATCGCCATGGGGCTTGATCAGCGGCGATTTCTGCTCGACCCCGTCCACCGTGATCCTCTTGACACCCGAGCAGACCCCCTCCGGGTTGTGGATCGTCACTTGGTAGACAGCGCCGCGGAACGGCCGGCGGATCTTCGCCTCTTTCCAATGCCTCGGCAGGCAGGGGTCGATCAGCAGCCCGCCGAACTCCCGCCGGACGCCGAGGATCCACTCGGTGGCGGCGCAGAACATCCAGGGGGTGGTGCCGGTGTTCCAGGTGAAGGCCCCTTCCCCAAACCGGTCGGCCGATCCGGGCCCGATCACGTACTCCGCCCAGACGTAGGGCTCCACCTTGTACCGGTCGTGGTCCCGTTTGGCCTTGGAGACCGGCAGCAGCTTGGAGAAGGTGTCGTAGGCCTGGTCCCCCCGCTTGATCGTGCAGTCGGCCACCACCTTGAAGGCGCAGGCGTGCGAGAAGACCGCCGCATTCTCCTTGGTGCCGGCGGCGAAGGCGGTCACGCGGCCGATGCCGTGGTTGAAGGAGGTGTAGCTGGGCAGGAAGAGGGCCGGCCCGTAGGGCGTGTCGAGCGTCCGGTCGATCTTTTCCAAAATTTTCGGAAGGCGCTCCGGCGTCACCACGCCGGAAAGGATCGCCCAAGTCTGGGAATTCAGCGGCACCTTGCCTTCCTCATTCTCCTTGGAGCCGATCTTACACCCCAAGTCGTTGAAGGCAGCCAGGTACCAGCCCTCTTCCCACCCTTCCTGGTTGACGATCCGGGAAAGCTCATCCCCCTTGGAGCGCATCTCCTGCTCCACGGCCTTGTCGCCGATAAACTTGGCCAGTTCCTCCACCTGCCGGCAGGCCCGGACGAATGCCATGCCCAGCCAGATGCTCTCCCCCTTGCCCTTGACGCCGACATGGTCGTAGGCGTCGTTCCAGTCGGCATGGCCGATCAGCGGGAGACCATGCTGGCCGCGCGCGCCGTAGAGGTAGCGGATCGCCCGCAGCACATGCTCGTAGACGGAAGCCGCGTCGCCGTCATGGAAGGGGACTGGTTTTTTGAGGAAGGCGGTGTCCCCCGTTTCCTTGACGTAGGAGACCACGCTATAAGGAAGCCAGACCGCCACGTCGGCCTTCTTGATGACGCCGGCCACCCCCTGGTTCTCCCAGGTCCCCTCGATCTCGGAGAAACCGGAGACCGCGTGCCCGCTCTTGTACTGGTAGAAGAGCAGCCGCTCCAGCTTGGCCCGGGCGGTCGGAAGGTCCACGCTCAACAACCCCTCAACGTCCTGGCAGGTGTCCCGGTAGCCCTGGCCCCCTTCCGCCCCGTGGTAATGGGAGGTTCCGCGCCAATGGGTGATGGCGAAGAGCTGGTACTTGCCCCAGAGGTTGATCATCCTATCCAGGTTCTTGTCCGGCGTCTCGACCCAGATCTCCTCAAGGGCCTTGCGCCAGGTGGCCTTCACCTTGGAGAGCTCCTCCTTGGCAGTTTCGAGCGACCGGAACTTCTTGACCAGCCCGGCCAGCTCCTGCTTCTTGTCGGTGAGGCCCAGCAGTACCACGAATTCTCTGGATTCGCCGGGTTTGAGCTGGAACGTCCCCTGCAGGACGCCGACCATGTCTTCGCCGCGGACCGGCTTCTTGCTGAGCCGCTTCCGCTTCAGACCCTCGGGGTCCGCCTCACTGCCGTAGCGGCCGATGAAGCTGTCCCGGCGGCACTCGGTGCTCTCAATCGGGAAGGAGGCCGAGAAGAAAGCGTAGCCCGTCTTGTGCCACGTCTTGAACGGGTGCTTGAAAGCGACGATCGCCTTGATCGCCGGATCGTAGGAGGCCTCGTTGTAGAGCATGAGGATGTTCCGGTAATGGGTCTCGAGCGCCACATCGCCGGCCAC
>CAYJTM010000112.1:0-3453 GCA_964373055.1 uncultured Planctomycetia bacterium | reverse complement strand
GTCTGACCTGCCGGCTGATGCCCTTCGCCCGCCAGAAACTCGGCAGCACCACCCGCCCCTCTTCCATTCCCGACTGCCCTGCCCGCGCCGCCAGGGTCCCGTCCGGCCGGATCTCCGGGAAGGGGGGCTCGTCCACCGGATGGACGAACTCCTCGGCGTAAATCTGCTGGAGGGCGAGGCGGATGGTCTCCGGCCGTTCCTCCAGCAGGACACGGAACGCCTCCTCTCCCGCCCAAGCCAGACGAGACCACTCCCAGCCACCCGCCAAATCGATCGTCGGCCGGTTGAAGCGCTCCAGCACCCTCTGGAGGGCGATGATCGCAGCCGCTTCATGGTCGGTAAACAGACCCGACAGCACTTCCTGCATCGTCCGCGGCAGCTCCACCCCAAGTTCCAGTCCCCTCAGGCGCGCCATGGTCGACTGAAGTTGGTAGACCCAGGATTCCAAAGAAACCGAGGGGTCTCTCTGGAGAGCCGCCTCTGCCAGCTGCCCCGATAACTCGAAGAACGATCTCGACAGTCCTTCTCTCTCGGCGTCTTCCCTGCCCTCCCACAACGCGCGCAGTCTTCCCTCGGGCCGCATCTGCGAGAGCACAAACCGCCGATGGAGCGCCCTCCTGTCCTCACCAGCTTCCGCCAAGGCCCTTTCGGTCCGGTAATCGTCAAGCAGATGTCGGAACTCCTGCCAGAGGGCGCCCCGCGCCAGGGCCCGGGCGTATCCCTCTGGAGAGCGGAACTGCTCGCGGCGGCGCCGATAGTTCTCAACCTGGAGCGCCCCCATCCGGGATGTAAACCCGAGTAGTCCCATCCTCCCGCGGAGTGCCTCGGACTCCTGCTGAAAGAGCGGGTGCCACGCATCCGATGCCACCCGCTCGTATCCTTGAACGACCGCACCGATCACGCCTGAACGAGCATCCGCGAAGGCCTGCGTCGTGTCACTCGGCTGGGGCGCGACGGCATCGATCAAGAAACCTTCTGTCGGATGCCCTTCCAGATTCAGCGGCCCGATCCGATCGGAGACCCTGCCAACCCGCAGGGCCATGGCCATGGCCCGTTCTCTGAGATCGCTGGTGGGAACGGTTCGCGCCCCAAAGTAGAGGAGAAGATCCTGCCGGATCAACCAATGGTTGAGCGCATCGACAAGGTCCGGCAATCCTTCATGCCCTAAATCGACCGCCGGTTCTCGACCTTCGGCCGGAGCCTCCCGCAGCGAATCCAGCGCCCGCCCATATCCAGCCGGATCGGCCTCAGGGGGGACCGGGAGGGAACGCAGCTCCGAAAGATCAGCTCTTCCCCTCTCCACAAGACGCCGAATGGCAGGGAGAAGCGACTGACGCACCCATTGGGCCCTTGCTCCGAGCTGCCTGGCGGCTGCGGCGCTCTGCCTGATCGGCGCCGCTTCCTCAATAACCGCCCTCACAGTGGCGTCCGCCTGCCTCCCGCGCCCCAAGGCTGCCCTCAGATGCTGCCGTACAGCGGCCTCCGTGATTTCCTGCTGGGCGAGCAGGGCCTCGAGGCGTTCGTTTGAAACGCTCAACCGAATCCCCCGCCTCTCGAGCGCCGATCGCAGTCTGGGGGCGAGCTCCTCCACGCCCGCGGAGGAAACAGGCCCGGCGGTCGCCGGCAACAGTTCCACCGGCCCCCGCTGGGTCAGAGCGATGATCCGCTGACCGCGGTAGAAGTCCCCCAGCTCCCTGGCCAGCGCGGTGAACTCGTCGGGGGCGATCGGGGTCCAGTCAATCTCCGGCTCCGGCGCGGCGGCCAGCTCGAGCAGCCCAAACTGGTCCGCAAACGACGCCGGGCTGTTCGGCCGAAGCTCTTGCGGGAAGCGGCTGTGGTAAGCAAGGGTCCTCTCCAGCCGGGAGACGGACTCCAAATCCATCGGCAGAAACGCCCGACTGAACCGCGAGAGGATCCCCAGGTTCCGTCGGAGCCCCTCCAGGTCCTGGCTGGCTTGAAGCGCCGACCGGGCTGCGTGCCGCAGGATCAGATCCAGGAATTCATCCCGATCCCCGATGCTGCGGTCGGAACGAAACCGCACGTCCCTCACCAGAAGGTTCGCCCAGCCGAATAGCTCCAAGAGGCGGCTCGTTGCGGACACCGTGTCCCGATTCTGTGCAAGCTCGGTCTCAATCGCCATAGGGATGCCGTAGAGCTGCGTCAGAAGGTACCCCTGATCCGTATCATGGCCCCGTCCCTCCAGCCCCTGGAGCAGCCGATCAACCCGTCCCTGCAGGCGCAGCCGGTCGGCAACCGGCGTGAATCTCATCAAGGCGCTGGTGATCGGCCCCCATTCACCCCAGCGCGGCTCCCAAATCTCCTCCATCCCGGCGGCTGGGATAATCTCACCGGGGAGGGCCGGCATGGCTCCATCCAACGAATCGACCAGCAGGGCATGGCTGTTCCAGAAATGTCGGTGATGGCGATCCCGGCTCATCGGTCCGGGGTGAAGTGTCCGAAAACCGTAGACCATCTCATGTCCTTGGACAAACGGTTGGTTTCCGTAGACGTCGGCGAGAGAGTGATGGACTTCGTACAGATGGGCCCGCCGGAGAGCCCCCTCCAGCTCATCCCGGCTGCGGATCCTGACATCGGTGCTGGAGGGGAAGAAGATCGCGGCAAGCTGCCCCATCACGGAAGGCGGCGGACTGGCTAAACCGGCCGCCTCCAGCAACAATTCGGTCCGGACATCCCCGGCGGCGATGCTCAGGCGAGTGGTCGGCTCAGGGTCACCCCGGATCACTTGAATCTCTCTTTGCTCGGAGGTCCCGGGGTAAATCATCCGGCGGCGGATCCTCCCTTGAACGATGTCTTCCTCGGTGATCGCGTGAAGGATATTCAGCCCGACGATCTGGCCGGTATCGATCTCGATCCGTATCGGTCCCCCTCGAAAACCAGGTTCCGTCAGGCGCTTCTCCACCTCTTCCTTGGCAAACTCCAGGATTGGCTTTCCTCCGATCTCGCGGGCGGTGAAATGGGAGCTAATTCCTTTTCCGCGGGCGAAATGTTTCTGAATGTGGCGGATCGCCGCTTGGGTGATGACGAACCGCCGGCGCTCCACCGGAGGCAGCTCCTCCATCCCGGCGGCGGGTTTCTGGGCGCGGGGACTGCCTGTGAGCTCCTCCTCGAGGCGCTGCCGGGTGGCCGATTCCTCCATCCCGGCGTTGGTGGGGCGCAGCGTCTGGGCGCGGGAGCCCGTGGCGAAAGCGGCAGGTGCAACCAGGCCTGTGATTAGAAAAAGGCAGAGGATGTGGGCGTAAAGGAAACGCCTTGAATCCAGCGATTTCATGGGGGAAACCGTCATCCTGGAGCCCGTTTGGGTGCTGACGCTAGTAAGTTTACCTGCCAAGGCGGTAAATTTCAAACTTGGATAGTAGATTTTATTACGCCTAACTACTGACCAGGTTGACCAGGCGGTTGGGAACGACGATGAGATCCCGGGGTGGCTTGCCG
>CAYJTM010000111.1:0-3470 GCA_964373055.1 uncultured Planctomycetia bacterium | reverse complement strand
TGCTGGGCAAGCATCCCCGCTGCCGCCTGCTGGCCCTTGTGAACCAGCGGCGGCCCGGCCCGCTGCCGGACACCGCCACGGCGGTCCCCTGCATCCTGGAGTTGGCCGACGTGCTGGTGGTTTCCGGAGATTCGATCTCGATGGTCTCGGAGGCGATGGCGACGAACAAACCGGTGGTCAGCTTCCCGCCGCAATCCAAGAGCTCATTTCATAACCTGTCATTTCGAGGCCCCTTCGGCAGGCTCAGGGCAGGCTCCGGGCCGAGAAATCCCGGGATCTCTCGCCACTTCGTGGCTCGAAATGACGGTTTTGAAACGCGCTCTAAGAAACCGACCAAGTACCACCGGTTCCTGCGCCAGATGGATGAGAAGGGCCGGCTGCGGCTCGTCACGGCGGAAGGGGTCGCTCCGGCCGTCATGGAAGCGATGGAAGAGACTGAAAGACCCGTCAGCTCGCCGACCGACCCGGCGCTGGAGTTCTTGCGCCAATGGGTTTAACCGTACTGCAGCTCGTGCCCGCCCTGAAGGGCGGGGGCGTGGAGACCGGCACGGTGGACCTGGCGCGCGGCCTGATTGCGCGCGGGCACCGGGCGATCGTGATCTCCGCAGGCGGGCCGATGGTAGCGGATCTGGAAGGGGTGGGCGCCATCCATTACACGCTGCCGATCAATCGGAAAACCCCCTGGGTCTTCCTGCCGCTGGTTAAGCGGGTCGCCGAGGTGGTGGAATCGCACGGCGTGGAGGTGATCCATGCCCGCAGCCGCGTGCCGGCGATCGTCGGCGCTTTGGCCTGGCGGGAGGTGGCGCGCAAGATCTCCTTCCGGCTGGGCGGCCGCCAGCGGATCCCCTGCTTCATCACCACCGCGCACGGCTATTACGCCGACCATCCGGTCAGCCGGGTCATGGGCTGGGGCCGGCTGGTGATCGCCAATTCCGAGAGCATCGCCCGCCACATGATGGATGATTTCGGCGTCCCCTCCGAGAAGATCCGGTTCATCCCCCGCGGCGTGGATCTGGACCGCTACGCCTGGAAGGCCCCGCGGCAGGAGGCCCCGCGCGGCGAGTGGCGGGTGGCGGCGGTCGGCCGGATCACGCCGATCAAGGGTTTGCGGGAGCTGATCCGGGCGTTCGGCGTCGTCGTGAAGCAGCTGCCGAAAGCGAAACTGCTGATCGTCGGCGGAGCCGAGCCCAAGCACATGGGCCATCTGGCGGAACTCAAATCCTGGGTCAGCCGTCTCGGACTGGAGGATCGGGTGGAATTCACCGGCCACCGGGCGGACGTTCCGGCGCTCCTGCAGGAGCTGGACCTTCTGGTGCTCTCCTCGACCGGCAAGGAGGCGTTTGGCCGGGTGCTGATTGAGGCGGGCGCCTCCGGCGTCCCGGTGGTGGCGACCCGCGTGGGAGGGATCCCGGAGGTGGTGCTGGACCGCAAGACCGGTCTGCTGGTGCCGCCCGCCGACCCGATGGAGCTGGCGCGGGCGATCCTGACGCTTCTGAAGGACCGAAAACTGGCGCTCGAGCTGTCGCGGGAAAATCGCCGCCGCGTCGAGACCGTCTACCCCATGAACCGCATGGTCAGCCAGACGCTGGAGGCCTACCAGGAGGCCTCCGAGCGGCTTCGGATCCTGGTGATGAAGCTCAGCGCCGCCGGAGACGTGGTGCTGATCACCCCTTCCTTGAGGGCTCTGCGGCAGAGGTTTCCCCAGGCGCGCATCACGGTGCTGGTCGGCCGGGAGCACGGTGAGCTGCTGAACCGCTGCCCCTACATTGACGACCTCATCTCATTCGACCGCCGCCGGGAAGGGACCCTCTTCGGCCTGCTCAAGGTGGGCAAACACCTGCGCTTGGCGCAGACGGACCTGGTGGTGGATTTCCAGAACAACCGGATCAGCCATTGGCTGGGCGCTTTGAGCGGGGCGCCGCACCGCTACGGGTTCGCCGGGCGCAAGTGGAGCTGGCTGCTGTCGCACGCGGCAGCCGAACCGGACCGCCCGGTCCCGCCGGTGGACCACCAGTTCCGGCTGCTGCAGCTCCTCGGGATCCAGGATGCCAGCAAGGAGCTGGAGCTCTGGCCGGGCCCCGGTGATGAGGCGCGTGTGGAAGAGCTGCTGAAGGAGGCCTGGATCGCGGAGAGCCAGCCGCTGGTGGCGGTGCACCCCGGCTCCCGCTGGCCGTCGAAGCGCTGGCCGGCCGAGCGGTACGTCGAGCTGATCGACCGGCTGGCCCTCCTCTCGAAAGCCCGCGTGATTCTGACCGGTTCGGAACAGGAGCGGCCGCTCTGCGAGCAGATCCAGCGGGCGGCCAAGTCTAAGCCGTTCGTCGCGGCCGGCATGACCTCGCTCAACGAGATGGCGGCCCTCATGCGCCGCAGCCGCGTGCTGGTGGGCGGCGACACCGCCCCGCTGCACATGGCGGCGGCGGCCGGCACGCCGGTGGTGGCGCTGTTCGGCTCCACCGACCCGCTGCGGCACGCGCCGCCGGCCGCGCGTAAAAAAATCTTCAAGATCGAACTGCCCTGCAGCCCCTGCTACCGGAATGTTTGCCCGCGCGGCGGCGCCGGCCACATGGAATGCATGAAACGGATCACGACCGAAGAGGTGGCGGCGGCGGTGGCGGGATTTCTCTCATGAAAATTTTCCTGATGACCACCCACATGGAGATGGGCGGAATCCCGATTTACGTGGTCGAATTGGCCCGGATGCTCAAGCAACGCGGCCACCGGCCGGTTGTCCTTTCCGACGCCGGCCCGCTGACGAGGCGGCTGGCCTCGGAAGGGATCCCGCATATCCGGATCCCGTCCCGGACCTCCAGCGAGTTCAACCCAAAGCTCTGGTTGGGTGCTTTTCCCCGGATCATGAAAGCGATCCGCGAGGAGCGTCCGGAGCTGATCCATTCCCATACGCGGGTGACGCAAGTGCTGGGATGGGCCACTTCCACCCTCACGAACGTGCCGTACGTGACCACCTGCCACGGCCTTTACAAATTCCGGATCGGCCGGCGGTTCTTCCGCTGTTGGGGAAAGTGGGTGATGGCCATTTCCAACGCGTCCATGGAACGGCTGGTCCGGCAGTACCGGCTTGCCTCTCCGCATCAGGTGGCGCTGGTGGAAAACGGGATTGATGTGGATCATTTCCGCCAAGCGCCTGATGCGGCCGAGGTGGAGCGATTCCGCCGGGCGAACGGCTTGAACGGCGGCCCCATCATCGGGGCGGTGGCCCGGTTGAGCCCGGTGAAGGGATTGGATCTGCTGTTGAAAGCAGCACCCGCGCTGATCCGGGAGTTCCCGGATCTCCGGCTGCTGCTCGTGGGGGACGGGCCGGCCCGAGAGGAGCTGGTCCGGCTGGCTTATGACCTGAAGATCGCGGACCGGGTGGCGATCTGTCCCTCCGTGGAGGATACGCGGGTGCCGCTGGCCCTCCTGCAGGCCTTCGCGGCGCCGGCTTGGAGAGAAGGGTTCGGCCTGGCGATCGT
>CAYJTM010000110.1:0-3560 GCA_964373055.1 uncultured Planctomycetia bacterium | reverse complement strand
TGGAAGAGAACCCCGGCGTCGGCAACAAGATCTGCGAGAAGGCGATCCTGGCCTCCCGCGCACGGGAGGCGGCCCGCAAGGCGCGGGAGCTCACGCGCCGCAAGGGTCTGCTCGAGATGGACAGCCTGCCCGGCAAGCTGGCCGACTGCTCCGAGAAGGACCCCGAGCTCTGTGAGCTGTACATCGTGGAGGGAGAGTCCGCCGGCGGCACCGCGCGGCAAGGGCGGGACCGGCGCTACCAGGCGATCCTTCCTCTGAAGGGAAAGATCCTGAACGTGGAGAAGGCCCGGCTTGAAAAGGTGCTCACCAGCGAGCAGATCCGGACCATCATCACCGCGCTCGGCACCGGCGTCGGCGAAGAGTTCAACAGCGAGAAGCTGCGCTACCACAAGATCATCCTCATGGCGGATGCAGACGTGGACGGATCCCATATCCGGACGCTGCTCTTGACCCTCTTCTACCGGCACCTGCAGGAGCTGATCAAGAAGGGCTACGTCTACATCGCCCAGCCGCCCCTTTTCAAGGTGAAGCGGGGCAAGCGGGAAGAGTACGCCTACACCGAAACGGCTATGAACGAGGTGCTCTTTGATTTAGGGTTGGATGGGGTCACGCTTCAAAACGCGAAAACCAAGAAGGATTACACCCCTGCCCAAGCTAAGGAGCTGCTCCGGCTCCTCACGGAGGTCGAATATCTGGGCAAGTCACTTCATAAAAGGGGAGTAAAATTATCAGATTTGATCGAATCCAAGCACTCAAAGACCAAAAAACCGCCCATTTTTAGGGTAAAAGTGGGTGAAGAAGCCCAATTCCTCTATTCTGACGAGGAGCTGGCAAAGCTCCGGAAAGAGAACCCGGAGGCGGAGGTCCTGGAGCTTTACGAAGCGCATGACCTGAAGCCTTTCATGGAAAAGCTGGAGAAGATGGGGGTGGACCTGGAAGATTTTGAAACCGAGGAGAGCGAAGAGGTGTTAGATTCCGCCAAGCGCCGAGGCAAGAAGGCGCCGCCCAGACAGTCTCGCTCCCCGAAAGAGAAGGTCCTTTTCCGCCTGATGAACGACAAGAAAGAGGAGGGGCAAGCCGGCTCGCTGATCGAGCTCCTGCACGCGGTCCGGACCTCCGGCCGGAAAGGCCTGCACGTCCAGCGGTATAAAGGTCTCGGGGAGATGAACGCCTCCCAGCTGTGGGAAACGACGATGGACCCGGAGCGCCGGACCCTCCAGCAGGTGAGCCTGAACGACGCCGTCGAGGCGGAGGAGATGTTCACCAAGCTGATGGGCGACGAAGTGGAGCCCCGGCGGCTCTTCATCGAAGAGCACGCGCCGGAAGTGCGCTTCCTGGACGTCTAAGAGGACTCCCATGTACACCCGCAACGAAAAGATCATCCCGATCGCGATCGAGCAGGAGATGAAGGACTCCTACATCTCCTACGCCATGTCCGTCATCGTGGGCCGGGCGCTGCCCGACGCGCGCGACGGCTTGAAGCCGGTCCAGCGGCGCATCCTCTACACGATGCTGGAGCTGGGCCTCGACGCCGGAAAGCCGTACAAGAAGTCGGCCCGCATCGTCGGAGACTGCCTCGGCCGCTACCACCCGCACGGCGACACGGCCGTCTACGACGCGCTGGTCCGCATGGCGCAGGACTTCTCGGTCCGCTATCCGCTGGTGGACGGCCAGGGCAACTTCGGCAGCGTCGACGGGGATTCTGCGGCGGCTATGCGTTATTGCGTTACCGGAGACGCGCTGGTCGTTACGGAACAGGGCCTCACTCCAATCAAAGATCTCTTCGAGGGTCGTTCTCAGGCAGGCACAGAGGAAATCCGCGCTCGCATCCTATCGCGAAACCGAAAAATTCATTCGGCCGTCCAGTGGTTTGACAGCGGCGAGCATCCGACCCTTCGGGTGACAACCGGAAGAGGATTTTCACTGCAGGGATCTTACAATCACCCCATTCTCACCTGGGCGGCCAATGATCGCACGGGGCAGCCGGAGTTCCGATGGAAGCTGTTGAGCGAGCTTCGCGTGGGAGATACGGCAGTGATTGACCGGACCGCAGACCTGCTGTGGCCGGCCGCTGGCAAATCCCTTGCTGCCTATCGGCCGGATCCTGGGGCGCGCCGCCTCCAGATCAAGACCCTCCCCCGGGAACTCGACGAGAACCTGGCTTTTATCCTGGGCGCCTTTGTTGCGGAAGGGACGGTGAAAGAGAACGAGCTCGAGTTCTGCAATAGCGATCCGGAGTGGATGAGGGAATTTGACCGGCGGTGGCAGGAGGTCTTTCCTGACTGCCGGCTCCATCGGTTTACGAGAAAACCGAGCTCCTACGGGAAAAAGCCCTACTACACGCGCGAAATTCATTCCCGCTATGTGATCGAATTTTTAAGAAACATCGGGCTCGAACCCGTCCGATCCAGGGAGAAAACCATCCCCACAACGGTGCTCCGGTCCCCCCCCCCTGTGGCCGCGGCGTTCCTGCGGTCCTATTTTGAAGGAGATGGAAGCATCAGCAGCAGCGGGAAGAAGATGGTTGAGCTTTCCTGCATTTCGATGAGCGAGAAACTCATCCAGCAAATCCAGATCTTACTATTGAGGTTCGGCATTGCCGGGACCAAACGATTCGACCGGTACCGGGGCACCTACAAGCTTTATATCCGAGGGCTCGAAAACTATCGGCTCTTTAGCAAGCGCATCGGGTTCGTTTCAAAGCGTAAAAACGACAAACTTGCCCAGGTCATCGCCAGCTACCACAAAGAGTATTCCGCGACGGACCACATACCCTTTATCGGTTCTTTCGTCCGTACCCGGCTGGATAAGGAACAAACAGGACGCGATGGACGAGAATTCGCCCTCAAGCACAATTTCGACCGTTATCCCAGCTTGGAAAGAAATGCAGCCCAAGTTGTAGCCGTCGTGGAGCCTGAAATTAGAGAGGCCACAGAGGAACTTTTTGGCCAGCTGCTCGATTCCAAATATCTATTTGATCCGGTGGTCCAAATCGAAGACGGCGGCACGACGCGCGTTTATTCAATCAAGGTGGACAGCGAGTGCCATTCGTTCGTTGCCAATGGTTTTATTAACCACAACACGGAAGCGCGGCTCGCCGCGGTCTCCGACGGCCTGCTGACCGACCTCGATAAGGAGACCGTGGATTTCTCGCCGAACTTCGACGAGTCCATGGTGGAGCCGCGCGTGCTGCCGGCGGCCCTCCCGAACCTGCTGGTCAACGGCTCGAGCGGCATCGCGGTCGGCATGGCGACGAACATCCCGCCGCACAACCTGGGCGAAATCGCCGACGGGATCGTGGCCGTCATCGAAAAGCCCGAGATCGACGTGAAAGAGCTGATGAAAGTCGTCAAAGGCCCGGACTTCCCGACCGGTGGCATGATCACCGGCAAGCAGGGGATCTCGGACGCCTACTCGACCGGCCGCGGCATCCTGAAGGTGCGCGCGAAGGCGCACGTCGAGCAGGGCAAGGGGGGGAAAGAGTCCATCATCGTGACGGAGATCCCCTACCAGGTCAACAAGACGACGCTGTTGGAAGGGATTGCCGGGCTGGTGCGGGA
>CAYJTM010000109.1:0-3691 GCA_964373055.1 uncultured Planctomycetia bacterium | reverse complement strand
CGGTCGAAGTTCTCGATCGCGGCGATCTTCTGGCGCAGCTCCCCGTTGTGGCCGGCCTCATCGGCCGCCTGCACGTGCAGGTAGGCCACGTCCTTTTTCTTTAGCCCTTTCAGGGCCGCTTTCGCCTTGCCCTCGTAGTTGGTGTCGTAATAGCCGGTGGCGCCGGGCACGTCCACCACTTCCAGGCCGGCCAGCTTGCCGGCCCCCTTCACCAGGTCCACCGCCGAGATCACGCAGCCGGTCACGCCCCACCGCTCCTGATAGGTGGGGAGCGTTGCCTTCGTCCCCTGGCCCCAGAGCCAGATCATGTTGGCCGGGTTCTCTTTGAGGTCCACCCGGACCTGGTTCACCTCATGCCCGGGCAGGACCTGCCGGGAGGCCTCCATCAGCTCGATCAGCCGCTTCGCTTCCGGGCCTTTGGGCCAATGGTCGGAGATCTTCCACCCTGCGATGTCGTGCGGCGGAGAGCAGTCGGTCTTCAGGAGCCCCTCCGCCGCCTGCGCCTCTTTGAAAATGGCGAGGTGGCGGTACCGCGTGCCGGGATGAAAATGGACGCCGTCCGCCCCCATCTTTTTTTCCAGATGCTCAACCAGCCCGCGGGCCTCATCAGTGGTGATGAAGCCGGCCGTGTAATCGACCAGCTTGTCGCCGTCGGCCGTGATCAGGTTGCAGCGGAAGGCCACCTCCCTCTCTTTGAGCTCGATCCCGAGGTTGGCCGCCTCCAGCGGCCCCCGGCCGCAGTAATATTTCTTGGGGTCGTAGCCGAGGATCGCGAGGTTCCCGACGTCGCTGGCCGGAGTGAGCCCCTTTGGGATCGTCCGGGCCAGGCCGATCTTCCCCTCGCGGGCGAGGCGGTCCATGTTCGGGGTCTTGGCCGCCTCGAGCGGGGTCTTGCCCTCCAGCTGCTCGATCGGCTCGTCGGCCATCCCATCCAAAACCAGTACAAAGAGTTTGGGGCGGTTGCTCATAGCCCTATCGCGGCCAGCACGGGGCCGAGTTTCGGCGGGACCACCTTCGGCTGCCGGACCGTCTTGATCACCCGCTCCGGGTCTTTCAAACCATGGCCGGTCAGCACGCAGACCACCGTGGATCCCCGGCGAAAATACCCCTTCTTTCCGAGCTTCAGAACGCCGGCCACCGAGGCGGCCGAGGCCGGCTCGACGAAGATCCCCTCCTGCCGGGCCAGCAGCTGATACGCGTCCAGGATCTCCTGGTCGGTCACCGACTGGATGAGCCCGCTGGAGTTGTCCCGCGCGGCGACGGCCCCTTCCCAGCTGGCCGGGTTGCCGATCTTGATCGCCGTGGCGATCGTGTCCGGTTTCAAGACCGGCTTGCCCAGCACGATGGGGGCGGCGCCGGCCGCCTGGAAACCCAGCATCTTCGGCAGCCCGTCGGTTTTCCCCACGCGGAAGTAATCGTTGTAGCCCTTCCAATAAGCGGTGATGTTGCCGGCGTTGCCGACCGGGATCGCGTGGTAGTCCGGCTGGCGGCCCAGCGCGTCGCAGATCTCGAAGGCGGCGCTCTTCTGCCCCTCCAAGCGGTAGGGGTTGATCGAGTTCACCAGCTCCATTGAGGTCTGCTGAGTGATCTGCCGGACCAGATCCAGCGCTTCGTCGAAGGAGCCCTTCACCGCCAGCACCTGCGCGCCGTGGATGAGGGCCTGCGCCAGCTTGCCCAGCGCGATCGCCCCCCGCGGGATCAACACGACGCACTTCAAGCCCCCCTGCGCCGCGTAGGCGGCCGCGGAGGCGGAGGTGTTGCCGGTGGAGGCGCAGATGATCGCCGTCTTGCCCGCCTCCTTCGCCTTCGAGACCGCCATCGTCATGCCGCGGTCCTTGAAGGAACCGGTCGGGTTGAGCCCCTCGTGCTTGAAGTAGGCCTTCACCTCCTTGCCCAGCCGGGCCGACAGCGCCCGGGCCGGGATGAGCGGGGTGTTCCCCTCTTTCAGCGTGACGACCGGCGTCTGCGGACTGACCGGCAGGAACTCCCGGTACCGCTCGATCACGCCCGGCCAGGGGTACGACCTTACGTCATCGCGAGGAGGCCCATCGGGCCGACGAAGCGATCTCTGGAGATTGCTTCGGGCGCTTTGCGCCCTCGCAATGACGGCTTTTTTCGTCATCCCCGCTCCATCCGGATCGAGACCGTCTTGCGCCGGATGATGGAGAGCTTGTCGATCTCCGCCAGCGCCTGCTGCACGTCCCGTTCCTTCGCCTCATGGCTCGTGATCACCACCGGCACGATGTGCTCCCGCCGCCGATCCTTCTGCAGCACGCTGGCGATCGAGATCCGGTGCGATCCTAGGATCCGGGAGATGCGCGACAGCACCCCCGGCCGATCGATGCAGGAGAACCGGAAATAATACCGTCCCTCGATCTGGCCCATCGGCTTGATCCGCCGGATCCGTTTCACCGGCAGCGGCGGAGGCACCCGCATCGTGCAGCCGTACTTGAGATTCCGGGCCACATCCACCAAGTCGGAGATCACCGCGCTGGTGGTCGGGAACCGGCCGGCCCCCTCGCCGTACAAGACGAGGTCGCCGATCAGGTCCCCCTCCACGAAGAGGGCGTTGTGCACGCCGCTGACGCTGGAAAGCATGTGGCTGTTCGGCAGCAGGGTGGGGTGCACCCGCACCTCCAGCTCATCGCCGTCCCTTTTCGCGATCCCCAGCAGCTTGATCGTGCAGCCGAAGTCGTGCGCGTAGCGGACGTCGTTGGCCGTGATGTCCTGGATCCCCTCCACGTAGATCTGGTCGGGCCGCACCGTCTTGCCGAAGGCCAGCAGCGTCAGCACCGCCATCTTGTGGGCGGTGTCGATGCCGCGCAGGTCCAGCGACGGGTTCTTCTCGGCGTAGCCGCGCTGCTGCGCCTCCTTGAGGGCCGACTTGAAGGAGCGGCCGTCGCCGCGGGACATCTCGGTCAGAATGAAGTTGGTGGTGCCGTTTAAGATGCCATAGAGAACCTCGATATCGTTGCCGATCAGCGATTCCCGGAGCCCTTTGATGATCGGGATGCCGGCAGCCACGCTGGCCTCGAAGTAGAGGTCCACTTGGCTTTTCGCGGCGGCTCGGAACAGCTCTTCGCCGTGGTGCGCCAGCAGCGCCTTGTTCGCGGTGACCACCGACTTGCCCGCCGCGATCGCCCCCAGCACAATCTCCTTCGCCGGGTGGATCCCGCCCATCAGCTCGACCACCACGTGGATGTCCGGGTCCTGCAGGATCTCCCGCGGGGAGCCGGTGATGAGCCGGGGGTCCACCCCCACGCGGGATCGGCGGGAATGGCGGACGGAGACTCGCCGCAGGGAGAGGGGGATCCCCGCCCTGCGGGCAAGGAACTGCCGCCGCGAGAGCAGCATCTTCGCCACTCCCGATCCGACGGTGCCTAAGCCGATGAGCCCTACGTTGACTTTATCCATTTCAATTCATCCGACCTCTTGCACCCCATTTTGCTCCGACCTTTTCGCCGTTGTTCATTCTGCTACGTATGCGTTGATCTACGTGGCGGTTACATCAAGGGGAATGAGAGGATAGTTTATCCTGTTTCATGCCGTTTTGGCTTGGTTTGTTAGACGGTGTTAGCAGGGAACATCGACAGAGGAACACCTCAAATTTGAGCGGCATCCTGCCAGCGAATGAACTTCACGGTCGTCTTGTTGTAGACGATATCGCCCATCGCCCGATCGGATACCACAA
>CAYJTM010000108.1:0-3717 GCA_964373055.1 uncultured Planctomycetia bacterium | reverse complement strand
CGTTCGCGTTCGGCGCGGCGCTGGCGTTCGGCCTGGGCTGCAAGGATCTGGCCGGAAAAGCGGTCCAGGATTTCGTTAACCGGCTGGGTGGGGGGAGATAGAACCTCTTTTTACAATTGAAGAAAGCGCGTGGTTGAAGAGGGGAACCGTTGAAGGGCTCCCCTCTTTTTTTCCTGTTTCCGACGCGATGATCATCGGGATGACCTATGATTTGAAGACGGAATACGTCTTCAAAGCTGGCGACCCGCAGGATGCCAACGCGGAGTTTGACCACCCGGACACGGTCGGGATCATGGCGGAGTCTATTGAAGCCGCCGGCCATACCGTGGTCCGCGTCGGCCACGCGCGGAATCTCATCCGGATGCTGGATGATCTGCGCGTGGACCTGGTCTTCAACATCGCCGAGGGGAACCAAGGCCGCAACCGCGAGGCGCAAGTCCCCATCCTGCTGGAGATGCGGGGGATCCCCTACTCCGGTTCCGACGGTCTGACGCAGGCGCTGACGCTGGACAAGCTGATGACGAAGAAGGTGCTCATCAGCGAAGGGATCCCGACGCCCCGCTTTTTCGAGATCCATCGCGCGGAAGACCCTCTGCCTCAAGACCTCTCTTTCCCTCTGATCGTCAAGCCCCGTTTCGAGGGCTCCAGCAAAGGCCTCACCGAAAAATCGGTGGTCCGCGGCGCGCAGGAGCTTCGTGAGCAGGCGGCCTGGGTGATCCGGACCTACCATCAGCCGGCGCTGGTCGAGGAGTTCATCCGGGGCAACGAGTTCACGGTGGCGGTGATCGGCAACGACCCGCCGGAGGCGCTGCCGGTGGTCCGGATCCAGATCGACGGCAAGAGCGAGCTCGGCGACCTTTTCTACACCTTCTCCCGGATCGCCGAGGGGGCCAAGTACTTGGTCCCGGCCGGCATCGAGGCCGAGCTGGAAAGCCGCTTGAAGGAGCTGGCGATCCGGACTTACAAGGCGGTGGAGTGCAGGGATTTCGGCCGGGTGGACATCCGCGTGGACGCGGCCGGCAACCCGTTCGTGCTGGAGATCAACCCGCTGCCTTCCCTCTCCACGGAGGACGTCTTCGGCATCCTCGCGGAACATCTTGGGCTAACCTATGGCGACATGATCCGCCGGCTCTTGAAGACCGCGCTGGAGCGGCACGGCCTCGTGCCTGTACACGCATGACCCCACCACTCCGAATCGCCCTCATCCATAACCTGAAGCCGCCTGTCAAGGACCCGGCGCGGCCGGTCGACTACTATTCCGAGTGCGACAGCCAGAAGACGGTGAACTCCATCGCGGAGGCGATCCGTAAGGCGGGGCACACGGTGCTGCCGGTGGAAGCTGACCGGGACCTCCCGGCTTGGCTGGCGAAGAATCCGGTGGACCTGGCGTTCAACATCGCCGAGGGTTTTGAAGGGGAGGCGCGGGAGGCCCGCGTGCCGGCCCTCTTGGAGCTGATGGGAATCCCTTACACCGGCTCCGGCGTGCTGGCGCTGGCGCTGGCGCTGGACAAGGCCAAATCCAAACAGATCTTCCGGTTCCACGGCATCCCCACCCCGAACTTCCAGCTGTTCCGCCACGCGGATGAGCCGCTGGATCCGAAGCTGAAGGTTCCGCTGATCGTCAAGCCCAACACCGAGGGTTCCGGCAAAGGGATCACCGCCTCCAGCGTGGTGGCCGACGAGTGTTCGCTCCGCGCGCAGGTCCGGCACGTCCTGGAGGCCTATGGCCCTGAGGTCCTCGTCGAGGAGTACATCGAGGGGACCGAGCTCACAGTCGGCATCCTGGGGGCAGACCAGGTCCTGCCGGTGCTGGAGGTGGATTTCAGCGAGTGCAAGGGCTCCGGTGAGTTTTTCTATTCCTGGCGCATGAAGGAATACCAGGGGGACAAGGAGCGGAAACTGACCCCCCGCTTCTGGTGCCCGGCCCGGCTGGACCCGGTGGTGACGCAGGCGGTGCAGTCGGTCGCCTGGAAGGCGGCCCGTGCCCTTGGAACGCGGGATGTGGCCCGCGTGGACATCCGCCTGAGCCCCGAAGGAATCCCTTATGTTCTCGAGGTAAACCCGCTGCCCGGCATGGACCCGGAGGAATCGAATCTTCCGGTCATGACACGAGCCGCGGGTCTGTCGTACGAGGCGTTCATCCGCCGCCTGATTGATCTGGCGGCGGAGCGCGCGATTCAGCGGCCGGCCAAGCGACTGGCGGCCCCTTCATCCATTCCCTCATCCGACCCGATCGTCCCTACTCCTAAGGTCCCGAAGAGCGGAGCCCTCCCCGGCTCCGGGGAACAAGGGAAGGGACACCCGGCCGTCCCGGCTGTGACCGAGCGCGCCGTCAGAAAGGAGAAAAACCTTGGACGATAGTTACCGCCAAACCCCACTCTGGAGCAATGTCTCTCCGGAAGATTGGGAGGATTGGCACTGGCAGCTCAGGAATCGCATCTACACGGTGGACCAATTGCGGCAGGTGATCCAACTGACGCCGGACGAAGAAGAGGCGTGCGCGAAGAAACAGGGGCGGCTGGTCATGGCGATACCGCCCTATTGGGCCGCCTTGATGGACCCCAAAGACCCGGAATGCCCGATCCGTCGGCAGGGTGTGCCGCGCATGGAGGAGTTCAACATCGGGCCGCACGACATGCGGGACCCTTGCGGCGAGGACACCGACATGCCGGTGCCGGGCTTGGTCCACCGCTACCCCGACCGCGTGCTGTTCCTCGTGACCGAGCAGTGCGCGATGTACTGCCGGCACTGCACGCGCCGGCGTCTCGTCGGCGAGAACCACGGGCTGATGAGCGCCTACGAGGGGACGTTCGAGTACCTGCGCAAACACACCGAGGTCCGGGACGTGCTGATCTCCGGCGGGGACCCGCTGATGATGACCGACGTCCGGCTGGGGCAGGTGCTGGCCCGGCTCAAGGAGATCCCGCACCTGGAGTTCATCCGGATCGGGTCCCGCACGCCGGTGACGATGCCGCAGCGGGTGACGCCGGAGTTCTGCGAGGTGCTCAAGAAATACAAGCCGGTCTGGATGTCGCTCCATTTCTGCCACCCGAAAGAGGTGAGTCCCCGCGTCAAGAAGGCCATGGACATGCTGGCGGACAGCGGCGTGCCGCTCGGTTCCCAGACGGTGCTGCTCAACGGGGTCAACGATAACCCGGAGACCATGAAGAAGCTGATGCACGAGCTTCTGAAGGTCCGGGTGCGCCCCTACTACATCTACCAGTGCGACATGGCGCAGGGGATCACGCATTTCCGCACCGCGGTGGACAAAGGGCTTGAGATCATGCAGGCGCTCCGGGGCCACACCAGCGGCTACGCCGTGCCGACCTACGTGATCGACGGCCCCGGCGGCGGCGGAAAGATCCCGCTCTCCCCCAACTACGTGGTCTCCACGAAAGAGGGGGTGGTCACGCTGCGCAACTTCGAGGGGAAGGTTTACACCTACTACGAGCCGGGGGCGGGAGCGCCGGAGCTGGTCCCGGCGGGCGCCGGTTCCGTCAAAAATGGAAACGGCAACGGCTTCCATCACGCCGCGCCGATCCCGGATTACATTCCCTAGTCGGCGCTGATCGCGGATTCACTTGCGGGCTCGGCGGAGCAATCCGCCGGGCCCGCTCCGCTTTTACCGGTTTCTGTAATCTCGCAGGTACCGCTTCACTGCCTCGTGGTTCCCGACCAGATGGCACACGAAGGTGTCCCCATCCAGTTTCATGACGA
>CAYJTM010000107.1:0-3758 GCA_964373055.1 uncultured Planctomycetia bacterium | reverse complement strand
TAAGCTCGTAACCCTCTGATTTATTTCAGGTTAGCTTTCCAGCCCTTGAATTCTCAACAATTAAAGGCCATACTTACTTTAGAAGTAAAAGAACCCCCGCTTGCGGCCAACCGGCAGCAGTGGGGGTTTCAGGTGTAAAAAAGGAGGTGACTTTGATGAAAGGTAACCATGGAGATTTGCTTATCGGGATCCTGATCGGTGCCATGCTGGGCGGGACGTTTGGCACGCAGCTATCGACGCTGCTCCCGTCTTTGGTGCCGGTGATCCTGACAGTGGTCGTGCTGGTCTACGGGTTGAAATTCCTAGGCGTCCGCTAATCCTCCATTAGCTCGCCTAGCGCATCATGCCGCCTCTCGCCGCCCAAACGGCGGGAGGCGGATTTTTCTTCGCTTGACGGGAGGGCTGCGTGGGTCTAAACTGAGGACCTCACACAGGGGGTTCCGGTCGATGTTTCCATGGTTAGATTTCAAGCCCACCCGAGAATTGACGCTGGGAATCGTTGTCGGTCTCGTGGTGACCGCTTTGCTCCGCGCGATCTTCCTTCAAGGCTGAATCCGCTTCGGTAGGTACGCCATGACGAGCAGACTAACTCCTCTTTCCCAGCACATATAACTTAACATAAGATAAATTATCAGACGTTATAGGGAGAGGGCTGCGAGGGGCGGTTTTGGCTTGGGGTTAGCTAGCTAAAGGGCTTGGAGGATCTCCCAGCGGACCGTTGGGTCCGGTTCGCTGAGCGCGGCGCGCTCAAGGATCCGGAGTGCTTGCGGGTCCTTGAATTGTCCCAGCGCCCAGGCCGCGTGGGAGCGGACCAGAGCGGATCCATCTTCCTCAAGGCAGCTTTTGAGTTCTGGTATAAGGGCCGGATCACGCAGGTTGCCGGCTGCGATAGTCGCGTTCCGGAGTAAACCTTCCCTGCCGGGCCGTGTCAGGGGGGTGCCGTGGAAAAGGGCCTGGAACTGCTCTTGCGACCGGCATCGCAGGAGCTCGGAAAGGGGTATTTTTTCGGGCAGTATGGCAGGAAAATCCTCCGCGGGGATAAAGGGTTTTGCCCGGTTGTAGGGGCAGACCTCCTGGCAGATGTCGCAGCCAAAAACCCAGTCGCCTAGCCCGGAACGCAGCTCAACGGGGATCGGGCCCCGGTGCTCTATGGTCAGCGCAGAGATGCAGCGGGAGGCGTCCAGCCGGTACGGCTCCGTCAAGGCGCCGGTTGGGCATGCTTCCAGGCAAAGAGTGCAGGCGCCGCAATCCCAGCGCTTGGCGGCGGGTTCCGTGATTTGCAGCTCAAGGTCGGTGATCAGCGTGCAGAGGAAGAAGAAGGAACCCCCCTTGGGCCGGATGAGACAGGTGTTCTTTCCGAAAAACCCCAAGCCGGCCGCTTCCGCCACCGCCCGCTCCTGCACGGCGCTGGTGTCCACCGTTGCCCGGAACCGGAGGGTCTTACCGGGATTCCATTGCCGGATCGCGGCCTGAAGTGTTTTGAGGCGGGCGCGAAGAAGATCGTGGTAATCCTTGCGCAAGGCATACCGGGCGATCCGGCCGCCCGGCAAGTTCCTGCCGGGCCCGGCCGCCGGCTGTGCCGCGGCGGCCCCGTAATCGGCCCCCAACACGATGACGCTCCGGGCCTCCGGGAAGCCGGCCAGGAACTTTTCCTGGCGAGCGAAAAACTCCTGCATGTAGCGGAGAGGCCCCGCGAACCCTCCCTCCAGCCAGGCGGAAAGCTCCTTCTCCCGGCTGCGCAGGGCCGAAGCGGGAGCGAAGCCGACCGCCGGGAATCCCAGCCGGAGGGCTTCCCTGCTGATTTCCCCGGTCAGATCCATAGAGGAGCCCTGCCTACGGGTGGGGGGTGTAGCCGGCCAGGTGCGGCCCTTCCCGCTGGACTACCTGCATGAAGGCCTCCACGTAAGCCGGGTGGAACTGGGTGCCGGAGCCCTTGCGCATTTCCTCCAGGGCTTCCTGGACGTTCAGCGGCTTGTTGTAGCCGCGGTTGGTGGTCATCGCGTCGAAGGAATCCGCGATCGCGATCACCTGGGCGCCGGGCGGGATGAACTCTCCGGCCAGGCCGTGGGGGTACCCCTTGCCGTCATACCGCTCGTGGTGATGGTAGATCAGGCTGGTGATCGGCTTGAAGAACTTCATCGGCTCCAGGATCTTGGCGCCGATCGCCAGGTGCTGGCGGATCACCGCCACCTCCTCCTCTGTGAGTTTTCCCACCTTGTGCAGCACCTCGTCCGGCAGGCCGATCTTGCCGATGTCATGCAGCAGCGCCGCTTCCCGGATCGCCGCGATCTCCTCCGCGGGCAGCCGCAGGACCTCCGCCAGCCGGGTCGCGTAGCGGGAAACCCGCTCCAGATGCCCGGCCGTGTATTCATCCTTCGTTTCCAGGGCCATCACCAGAGTTTTGGTCACCTCGAGGAAGTGGCTCTCCATCTCCTTGTGGGCCGACCGCAGATCTCCCAGAGCTTTCTCAAGGGCCTGGTTTCGGTCTTCAAGCTCAGAGGCCACGTAGTCCAGAGCGTGGAGGCCTTGGCTGCTTTCCCCCTCTTTCTTTTCCAGCAGTTCGGCGCCATCCCGGGCCGGGTCGTAGCTTTCCACCGCTCGGTTTTTTTCAGTCCAAGAGCGCCGGGAAGCCGTGCTAGCCGCTTGCAGCAAATGGTTCGGCGAAAGCAGGCTCGAATGCTCTGTGCAGGCGATCCCAAAGGCCAGATGTCCCTGCTCCGCCGAGAGCTCCTTCCGCGCTCCCTCCGTCCAGGATCGCGTCTGTTCGAGGTCCATGCCGGGCAAGAAAACGGCGATCTGTTCATCCCCAAGACGTCCTACCAGGCCGTCCCGGGTTTTCACATGGCGGCGCAGCGTTTCGGCCAGGACCCGGATCCTTTTCTGGACCTCGGGCCAAGCGGCCTGATGGAGCTGCATGGAGATGGGTTCCATCTGGACGACGACCAGGGAGAGAGGTTTACGGGACTGTTTCCGCTTGGCCCAACTCGCCTCCAAGCGAAGCCGGAAGTAGCGCTCCGTCACCGCGCCGCTGATGGGGTCGGTGACGACATGCCGGTGCAGACGCACCGACTCCGCCATCAGCAGAAGGTACTTGTACAGTACGGCCGTGAGCCAGGAAGCGGTCCCCAGGATGTAGATGCTCAGGGATTCCGCGCGCAGGTTGAACAGCAGAAGGCAAAGGAATCCACCCCCCACGCCGAGGAGTGTCATCCCGCCCGCGGCCGCCGCTCCGAGCGGGATTGGAAGCCAATAGGCGGCCAGCATGATAGCCAGGGCGAAAAGGAACCCGAGCAGGAGCACCGGGAACAGCGGAAGCGGGCGGACGAACTCGCCCGAAAGGAGCGTCAGGATCCCATTGGCGCTGATCATCACGCCCGGCATCAACCCCAAGGAGGTGGGATAAACGTCATGTGTGATCTCACGGGTGGAGCCGACCAGCACCACCTTGCCCTTGATCTGATCGGCCGGCAGCTGGCCTTCCATCACCTGCCAGAAAGAGACCGTGGAGACCTGCGCGGGCGTCAACAGAGTGTTGATGGCGATGCAGCCAATCGGGGGTTCCAGCGGGACCGTCCGGGTCCCGATCTTCATCCGGAAGAGACGGGGCTCCAGGTGGATCTCGGAGAGCGGGACGCGGCGGTGGATCGCCGCGGCGTTAACCTCCGTTGCGAACAGCGGCTGCGGATGCATCGGCAGCCGGGTGCCAAAATAAAAACGGCGGACCGTCAGGTCAATGTCGCGCGGATGGTTGAGTAACC
>CAYJTM010000106.1:0-3921 GCA_964373055.1 uncultured Planctomycetia bacterium | reverse complement strand
AAGCCCCGCAGGGCCGATGGTACTTGACTGGCAACGGTCTGGGAGAGTAGGTCGGTGCCCGGTTTAATTTGACGAAACCAACGCCCGCTGGAGAAATCCAGCGGGCGTTTTTCCGCCGTTTGAATCCGCCGCCGGTTTGTTAGAAAATATTAAATCTAGTATATATCTTGACAAATGCCCCGGCATCGGGCAAGCTTTCTGTATACCCTCGGAAAGATGGAACCCGCTTGACCGCGAGGCGGTTTTTCTTTTCAGCGGTTGTTTGAGCGATTAAAAAAGGAGAATCTGATGCCGGAAGTCAGCCAGCCGTTGGGGGCAATGCTCGTTGAGACGGGGGTGATCACTTCTCAGGATCTGAAAGTCGCGCTGGAATCCCAGAAGCATGTTCCCGCCCCGCTCGGTGTGACGCTGGTGGACCTGGGCATGGCCACGGAAGACCAGATCCTGCCGATCCTCGCGTTGCAGCTGAACCGGATTGATGTCCGGCTGGCCTCTCAGAAAGAGGTTGAGCCCGCCACCGTCACGGAAGCGCTCCAGCAGGTTCTGTCGACGGCCGTGGAGGCTGGGGCAACGGACATCCACTTCGAGCCGCATTCCGCGTCCGAGGAGAAGGTGCGGGTGCGGATCGACGGGATCCTGCGGGAGATGAAAGTCCCCGCGGTGATCCGCGGCCAGTTCCCCGCGACGGTCTCGCGCGTCAAGATCCTGTGCAACCTGGACATCGCGGAGAGGCGGATGCCGCAGGAAGGGCGCATGACGATCCATTCCGGGAACAGGGATCTGGACCTGCGGATCTCCATCCTGCCGTCGCGCTACGGAGAGAGCGTGGCGATCCGGATCCTGCAGTCGGATATCCTGATGGGTCTTTCCGGCCTTGGGATAGAGGCGAAAGCGCTGGAGGAGGTCGAGCGGATGCTGTCGCGCCGCTCGGGGCTGGTCGTCGTCACCGGGCCGACCGGATGCGGGAAAACGACCACCCTCTATGCTTGTCTTGACCGGCTCAACGACGCCACGAAGAAGATCGTCACAATCGAAGACCCGATCGAATACACGCTGCCGGGGGCCATCCAGATGCAGGTGATGCCGCAGATCGACCTGACGTTCAGCCGGCTTCTGAAGACGGTGCTGCGGCACGACCCGAATGTGATCATGGTGGGCGAGATCCGGGACATCGAGACGGCGGAGATCGCGATCCGGACCGCGCTGACCGGGCACCTGGTCTTCTCGACGATCCACACCAGCAACTCCTGCTCCACGGTCACGCGGTTGCTGGAGATGGGCGTGGAGCCGTACCTGATCTCCTCCAGCCTGAGCTGCTCGATCGCGCAGCGGTTGGTCCGCACCATTTGCTCCCGCTGCAAGGGCAAGCGTTGCGTGGCCTGCCTTGGTCTGGGGCTCAAGGGCCGCACGGGGATCTTCGAGGCGCTGGTTGTGGATGACGAGATCCGGGCGATGACGCTGCGCCAGGCCTCGGTGGAGGAGATCCGCCAGTACGCCCGCAGCCGCGGCATGACGACGCTGTTCGAAGACGGCATGGACAAGGTCCGTGCCGGGATCACCACGCGCGAAGAGGTGGAGCGGGTGATTCACGAAGACGAGCTGTAACCTCGAACGATCGTTCGGTCTATCCTCTGGTGCCTGGTGCCTGGTGCCGTCCGCTGATCTGCGTTAGAATATCCCTGCCATGTCCGGGCATTCCAAGTGGGCCAGCATCAAGCATAAGAAGGGGGCCGCCGACGCCAAACGGGGCCAGCTCTTCACCAAACTGATCAAGGAGATCACCGCCGCCGCCCGTGCCGGCGGCGGCTCCGTGGACGGCAATCCCCGCCTGCGCCTGGCCCTGGCCAAGGCCAAGGAAGGGAACATGCCCAAGGACAACATTGAGCGGGCGATCAAGAAGGGGACCGGGGAGTTGCCGGGCATCTCGTACGAAGAGGTGATGTACGAGGGATACGCGCCGGGAGGCGTGGCCATGCTCGTCGAGGCCTTGACCGACAACAAGAACCGGACCACCGCCGAGATCCGGAACATCTTCACGAAGCACGGCGGGAACATGGCCGGGGCCGGTTCCACCGCCTGGATCTTCCACAAGAAGGGCTACATCCTCGTCGACAAAACGAAAACGGATGAAGAGAAGCTCATGGAGGCGGCGCTCGGGGCCGGGGCCGAAGACTTGAAGACCGAAGGGATCGCCTTCGAGGTGATCACCGCGGTGAAGGACCTCGACGCGGTGAAGGAAGCGCTTGCCAAGGCCGGCATCGCCGTCCAGTCCGCGGAGCTGACGATGATCCCCGACTCGACCGTGCCGGTGAAGGACGAGGAATCGGCCAAGAAGGTCCTCTCCTTCGTGGAGGCGCTGGAGGACCACGATGACGTCAACCACGCCTACGCCAACTTCGACATCCCGGACGAGATCCTCTCCGCCGCCGCGGCCCAGTAGCATCCGTTGCCTTGACACATACTAGACAAGGGTCTATCCTGAGTCCGTGCGGATCCTGGGGATAGATCCGGGTCTGGACCGGACCGGTTACGGCGTCATTGATCAGAGCGGCGCAGGGTTGCGTCTCGTCGAGGCGGGGCTGATCCGGACCCGCAGCAACCAACCTCTCGCGGACCGCTTGGCGATCGTTTCCAGCCAGCTTCAGAGAATCATTTCCCAGCATAACCCCCAGTTCGTGGCCGTTGAAGACCTTTACAGCTATTACAAAACCCCGAAGCCGTCGATCCTGATGGGCCACGTCCGCGGGATTGTCCTCGAGATGGCTGCCCGGATGGGGCTGCCGGTGGCCAGCTACCTGCCGACCCGGATCAAGCAGGCGGTCGTCGGCCAAGGCCACGCGACCAAGTCGCAAGTGGCCCGGCTGGTGCAGGTGCGGCTCAACTTAAAGGAATCCCAAGTCCCTCCCGATGTCACCGACGCGCTGGCGGTCGCGCTCTGCCACGCGGATGCCGGCTCCGTCCGAAAAATGAAGGCCGCGCTAACTCAATGATTTCAAGGTTGCATGGCATGCTGGTGGGCCGCCGCGAGAACACGGTTTTGCTGGAAACCAACGGCGTCACCTACGAGGTGATGATCCCGGTCTCTATCCTGCAGACGCTGGACCGGCACCTGGAAGCGGACGGGCGGATCCGGCTGGTGACGTACCACTACCATCATGTGGAACCTTCCAGGGCGGTGCCGATCCTGGTCGGGTTCATCAACGAAATTGAACGGGATTTCTTCGAGCGGTTCATCACGGTTTCCGGCATCGGCCCGAAGGCGGCGGTCCGGGCGCTTAAAGCACCGATCCCGCTGATCGCCCGGGCGATCGACGACGGGAACCTGGAGGTGCTGCGCTCCCTGCCGGGCATCGGGCCGCAGCGGGCCAAGGAGATCATCGCCAAGCTGCAGGGCAAGGTGGGGAAGTTCGCGCTGATGCCGGATGGGGATGGGGCGGCGCAGGCCTCCGGCGGCGCCGCCCTGCCGGATGCCGCCGCCGAGGCGCTGGAGGTGCTGCTTCAGCTGCAGTACAAGCGGCCGGAGGCGCAGGGAATGATCAAGAACGCGCTGAACCGGAGCCCTGGTCTTGCGTCGGCCGAGGAGATCCTGAACGAGGTTTACAAGCAGAGGGCCAAGAACGGTGAGTGAAAAGACCCCCCCCGAGGAAACGCTGATGGGTACCCGGGAAGTCCTGCTGACGCAGCAGGAGACCGACGAAGACCGGGTCATGAATCTTTCCCTCCGGCCTCAGAAGCTGGAGGAGTTCATCGGCCAGCTGCAGCTGGTGGACAATCTGAAGATCGCGATTCAAGCGGCCAAGCAGCGGAACGAGCCGCTGGAGCACCTGCTCTTCAGCGGGCCGCAGGGGCTGGGCAAGACGACGCTCGCCTACATCATCGCCCATGAGATGGGGACCAAGATCACCGCCACCTCCGGGCCGG
>CAYJTM010000105.1:0-3962 GCA_964373055.1 uncultured Planctomycetia bacterium | reverse complement strand
CTTCCCGTTTTCCAGGCGGCTCTGGAACTGTACCGGTTCCGGGTTGAGCTGCCCTGACCGGATCTCCAGCAATCCGGGAACGTCCTGCTTGAGAAGGGACTCCCCGTCCACTTCCAGGGTGCTGATCCCGCCGCGGGTCTCCCCGATGCCGAGGGTGAACCGGCCCAGCTGGAAATCCTGGGTTTTATCCCCGGTTTTCGCGGTGAGGACCGCCTCTTTCTTTTCCGTTTCAACTTTCGGCGGCTGGTTAGCGGGTAAGAGATGAGGAGGAGTCAAAGTGGACCATACCGCCAGGATCCCCGCGATCAGGACGAACGCGAGGAGTAACCGCTGTTCCTGTTTCATCCGTTCTCCGTTTCCGGCAGATCGATCCCCCCAGGGTTCCAGGGGTGACAGCGGAGCAAACGTCCCAAGGCGGCTTTCCCGCCCAGGAAGGGTCCTCTGCTCTGGATCGCTTGCTCCGCATAAACTGAACAGGTGGGATAAAACCTACAGGGCGAGGAGAGACCCAGGAGCTTCCCGATCGCTCGATAGAGGTGGATTCCCTGCAGTAAAATTAACGCGGAAAGCGTTCGCATAGTTCTGTAAGTTCTTTATTTACAATATGATACGACGTTGTCTTCCGAGTGGCTATCGCCATCCAATCAAAGCCCACCGGTAGGTTCCTCCGGTTTTTTCGGAAGGCCTCGCGCAACCAACGCTTGATCCGGTTCCGCGCCACCGCGTTTTCGCTGATGCCTCTTCGGACAGAGCAGGCGAACCGGCTGAATGTCCGCCCGTTGGACAACCCCTTAAGAAACAGGGCCTCCCCGCGAAGGATTTTCCCTTCCCTCAGCAAGCGTTGGAGATCGGGGCCGGAGAGGCGCTGGGCGCGGCCAAACCTCTCGTGTCCGGCAGGCAACTACGGGATGAGTCTGCGCCGGCCTTTTTGCCGGCGGCGCTTCAGCACGCGCCGGCCGGTTTTTTGGGACATGCGCTTGCGGAAGCCGTGCTTGTGCTTGCGCTTCAAGTTGGACTTGTTCGTGAGCTTTTTCTTCACGCGCGCATTGTATCAGCGGCGTCGGATGCTTGTCAAACAAACCGCGCCGTGCTACACTCTCTCAGCTTGTCCTCCTGAAAAATCCCTAATGAATTGCTTGGACGTAAACCTCTGGCATCAGGCGCTGGCTCAAATCCAGAACGAGCTTCCCAGCCAGGCCTATGAGACCTGGTTTCAGCCGACGCGGGCCGTTTCTTCGACGGAGAGATCCTTGGTGGTGGAGGTCCCCAGCCCCTTTTTCCGGGATTGGCTGACCAGCCACTACAGCGAGCTGATCGCCCGCGCTTTGCATTCGCTCGCCTCTTCCGATGTGAGGGTGGAATACGCGATCGCCTCCGCGGAGAGCGCCCCGGTGATGGCCGGGGTCCCCGCGGCGGTTTCCGCTTCGCCTGGTCCCGCGCCGGCCCCCGCCTGGCCGCACCGAGGGGCCTCCGCGCCGGTCCCTTTCTCGCTGAACTCCCGCTACACGTTCGACCAGTTTGTGATCGGCCCCTCCAACCGGTTCGCGCACGCGGCGGCGATGGCGATCACCGAGTCTCCGGCGAAGGTCTACAACCCGCTGTTTCTCCAGGGGGGTGTGGGGCTCGGGAAAACCCATCTCATGCAGGCGATCGGCCATCGGATCCGGGAGAAGTTCCCCCAGGCCAAATGCCTGTATCTTTCGAGCGAGCATTTCACGAACCAGCTGATTTCGGCCATCCAAAACCGCTCGATGGCCGCTTTTCGGGACCGGTTCCGCTCGGTGGACGCGCTGCTTGTCGACGACATCCAGTTCATCGGCGGCAAGGAAGCTACCCAGGAGGCCTTTTTTCATACCTTCAACACGCTGTACGACGCGCACAGGCAGATCGTGATCTCCGGCGATCGCTCGCCCAAGGAGCTGCGCGGCGTTGAGGAGCGGCTGGTCTCCCGTTTCGAGTGGGGTCTGGTGACGGACGTCCAGCCTCCGGACTTGGAAACTCGCGTGGCGATCGTGCGGAAAAAAGCGGAGGCGCAGGGCTGTTTGGTCCCGGATCCGGTTACCCTCTTTATCGCGGAACGGGTCACCTCCAACATCCGAGAGCTGGAGGGTGCGCTCAACCGGGTGATCGCCTACTCAGTCCTTGCGAGCCGCACGATCTCCCTTTCCATGGCCCAGGAGGTCCTTAAGGGGGTTGTTGCAGAGAGTGCCCGCGCCGTGACCATCGAGAAGATCCAACGAGCGGTGGCCGGGCATTTTAATATTTCCCCGTCGGACCTCAAAGGAAAGCGGCGATCTAGAGAGGTGGCGTTGCCAAGACAGATCGCGATGGCGCTTTCCCGGGAGTTGACCGATGCCTCGCTGCCCGCCATTGGGGAGGCCTTTGGTGGGCGGGATCACGCCACGGTCCTTTATGCCTGCCGAAAGATGGCCAAGGAGGAATCACAGGAAAGCAGGTTGAAGGAGGTCTTTGGAACGTTGAGGCAGATGTTTAAATAGTTGTGGAGAACCTGTGGGTGGTTTGGGTAGGGTGAGGTTTTTGTTTGTTTTGTTTGGAACGGTACAATCTATCCACAGGGGTTCTTGATTCGTAACCCAAATAGGTTAAAATGGTTATGTTGTTTTAAACAGTTTAAACAGGGCTTATTACCACTACGGTTATCAATCTAATCTATTAATAGTAAAGGCTCCCAGGCCATGAAACTGCGTGTTTCCAGAGAAAACCTCTTGAAGGCGCTACAAACGGTCTACCCAGCAGTACCTTCTCGAAGCACTCTTCCGATTTTGTGCCACCTGTTGATTGAGTCAAAAAAAGAAGGTGTCCAGGTGACGGGAACGGATTTGGAGCTTGGTATATCTACGATGGCGCCTGCCGAAGTGGTGGAAGAGGGGGCCATCGCGGTGCCGGCTAAAAGGTTTATGGATTTGATTAAGGAGCTGCCCAACGATTCCTTGGTGTTGACCGCGAGAAAGAACCAGCAGATGAGCATCGAGTGCGGCCGCGGATCCTTTAAAATCCTAGGATTACCCAAAGAAGAGTTCCCGAAGATGCCGGTTTCTGGGGGACAGGACACCCTTGTGATTGACCAGGGGGTGCTCCAAGCGATGCTCTCCCTGACCTCCTTTTCTGTTTCCAAGGATGAGTCTCGTTATGTGCTGACCGGTGTGTTGTTCATGACGCGCAAGGGATGGTTGCGGTTGGTTTCCACGGACGGCCGGCGGATGGCAATGGTGGACCGGGAAGCGAAAAGCGCGCCACCCATCGACTCTCAACGGATTGTCCCAGAGAAAGCGGTTACGGAGCTGCTTCGGCTGCTGGGAGATGGCCCGACGGTCCAGGTTTCCTTGAAGGAGAGCCAGATCGCCTTTGATTTAGGGAATACCGTGGTGATCTCCCGGCTCATTGAGGGGAAATTTCCGAATTACGAGCAAGTGATCCCCTCGGAGAGCCCGAATAAACTAACTGTTTCTCGAGAGGAGCTGTTGCTGGCGACCCGACGGATCGGGCTCTGGTCCACACAGGATTCCCCCTCCATCCGTTTCGACCTTAAAGCCGATGAGCTGACGATCTCCAAGCAGACGCCGGAGGTGGGCGAAGCGCATGAGCAGCTGAAGGTCCAATATGCCGGGCCAGAATTCTCCGTCGGGTTTAACCCCTCTTACTTGGTGGATGTGCTCAAGGTGCTCCCGGATGGAAATGTGGAGTTTGAGCTGCCCGGCCCGGACCGGCCGGGCGTCATCCGGACCAAGGACCACTACCTCTATGTGGTCCTTCCGATGCAGTTGAGTCATTGAAGAAGACCAAACCTTCCGCCCCGGCGCCGGTTACCCATCTCCTCTCCGGCCTGCTCCGCAAGATGCAGTCGGAGGGGCGCCCAAGCTTAGAAGAGGTGACGGAGGTTTGGAAGCGATTGGCCGGTGAAGAGGCCGGCGCGGCCAGCTGGCCGCGCCGGCTGAACCGGC
>CAYJTM010000104.1:0-3993 GCA_964373055.1 uncultured Planctomycetia bacterium | reverse complement strand
CGGAAGGGGCCCTGGTGCGGACGATCAATTGCTCCCAGTGCGGGCTCACCTACGAGGATTTCAAGAAGAGCGGCCGGCTCGGCTGCGGCGCCTGCTACGAGTCGTTCCGCCGGGTTCTGGCGCCGCTCTTGAAAAAGATCCACGGTTCGGCCCAGCATGAAGGGCGGGTGCCGCCGCCTGCCATCCCGGCCAAGGGCGGGACCGATCCGAAGCCGGACGTCCCTAAGCTCAAGGAGCAGCTTAAGGAGGCGGTCGAAACGGAATCGTTCGAAGATGCCGCTAAGCTGAGGGACAAGATCCGGGCGATGGAAGGCAAAAAGAAACCGAAGGAGCATCCATAAGGTGTCATTGCGAGCGAAGCGAAGCAATCTTGTTCTTGAAAATCGAGATTGCTTCGGGCGCGTTGCGCCCTCGCAATGACGCATATCACTATGACGTTAGACGATCTCACCCAACAGGTTGGGGAATGGCTGCGGGGCACCGGCGAGCATGCCGACATCGTGATCTCTTCCCGCATCCGGCTGGCCCGCAACCTGGAGGGGATCCCTTTCCCGCACTGGGCGAGCAAGCCCCAGCGGGCCGAAATCCGAATCCGCGCGACCGAGGCGGTGAAGGCCTCCCGGTTCCTCAAGGGGTCGCTCATCCTCGAGATGAAAGGAATGTCGGAGACGGACCGGCTGCTGCTGCTGGAACGCCACCTGATCAGCCGGGAACTGATGTCCGGCTCCCACGAGAAGGCGGTGGTGATCAGCGACCGGGAGATCATCTCGATCATGGTCAACGAGGAGGACCACCTGCGCCTCCAGGTTCTGCAGTCCGGGTTCAACCTGCCCGAGGCCTGGGCGATGCTCTCCCAGGTGAGCGACGAGCTGGAGAAAACCTTGCGCTACGCCTTCCTGCCGGACTGGGGATACCTGACCGCCTGCCCGACCAACGTCGGCACCGGCATGCGGGCCTCCTGCATGCTGCACCTGCCGTGCCTCGTGATGACCAAGCAGGTCAGCCGGGTGCTGCACGCGGTCACCCGGCTGGGGCTCGCGGTGCGCGGCTTCTACGGCGAAGGGACCGAGGCGACCGGCAACTTCTTCCAGCTCTCCAACCAGGTGACGCTCGGCCTCTCCGAGGAGGAGACGCTCGACAACCTCGGGCGCCTGATCCGGCAGGTGGTGGAGCAGGAGGAGGCCGCCCGCCGGGCGCTGCTGGCCCAGAGCAAGGACGCCCTCGAGGACCGGATCTGGCGGGCCTACGGCACCCTGAAAAGCGCCCACCTCATCACCTCCGGCGAGACGATAGATATGCTCTCCCTGGTCCGCCTCGGCGTGGACCTCGGCCTCATCTCCGGCGTCGAGCGGGGGATGGTCAACCGCCTCTTCATCCAGACCCAGCCGGCCCACCTCCAAAAGCTGGAAGGCCGCCCCCTGACCCCCTCCGAGCGGGACAGCCGCCGCGCCCGCCTCCTGCGCGAATCCCTCTGAAAATTTACTTCTCTGTGCGATAATGCTTGGAAGTATTATTGCTATAGAGGAAGGAGAGCTGCCCTTATGAATATGTTTAACAGGTTTACAGAGCGGGCCCGCAAGGTGATCCTCCTGGCGAAGGAGGAGGCCAAGCGGTTCAACCACGACTACATCGGCACCGAGCACATCCTGCTGGGCTTAATCCGGGAAGGGGAGGGGGTCGCGGCCGCCGTGCTGCAGAACCTGGGCCTCTCCTCGGACCAGATCCGCCTGGAAGTGGAGAAGCTCGTCCAGCTGGGCCCCTCCACGATCGTCTCCGGCGACATCCCGTTCACGCCGAAGGCCAAGAAGGTGATCGAGCTCGCGATGGACGAGGCCCGCAACCTCGGCCACAACTACATCGGCACCGAACATCTTTTGCTGGGCTTGATCCGTGAGGGGGAGGGGATCGCCGCGCAGGTGCTGGTGAACCTCGGGCTGGACCTGGGCAAGGTGCGCCAGGAGGTGATGGAGCTGTTGGGCTCCACGGCGCCCGGCTACAGCGTGGGGGCCACGCAGCCGGTCAAGACGAAGACCCCGGCGCTCGACGCCTTCGGCCGGGACCTGACTCAGCTGGCCCGCGAGAACAAGCTGGACCCGGTGATTGGGCGCAAGGGGGAGATCGAGCGGGTGATCCAGATCCTCTCCCGCCGCACGAAGAACAACCCGGTGCTGCTGGGGGAGGCCGGCGTCGGCAAGACGGCCATTGTCGAAGGGCTCGCGCAGCAGATCATCCACACCGAGGTGCCGGAGCTCCTCAAGGACAAGCGGGTCGTTATCCTGGATTTGGCGCTGATGGTGGCCGGAACCAAGTACCGCGGCCAGTTCGAGGAGCGGATCAAGTCGGTGATGGACGAGATCAAGCGCTCGGAGAACGTGATCATCTTCATTGACGAGCTGCACACCTTAGTCGGCGCCGGCGGCGCCGAGGGGGCGATTGACGCCTCGAACATCCTGAAGCCGGCGCTGGCGCGCGGTGAAATCCAGTGCATCGGCGCCACGACGTTGGACGAGTACCGCAAGTACATCGAGAAGGACGCCGCGCTGGAGCGGCGCTTCCAGACGATTGTCGTGGAGCCGCCGAGCGTGGAGGAGGCCGTCGAGATCCTCAAAGGGCTTCGGGAAAGGTACGAGCAACACCACAAGGTGAAATATTCCGACGCGGCGCTGGAGGCGGCGGCCAAGCTGTCGGAGCGGTACATCTCCGGCCGGTTCCTGCCCGACAAGGCGGTGGACCTGATGGACGAGGCCGGCTCCCGCGCGCGGCTGTCGGTGCTGACCGCCCCGCCGAACTTGAAGCAGAACGAAGAGCGAATCGAGCTGCTGCGCCGCGAGAAGGAGGCCTCCGTCAAGGGGCAGGATTTCGAGAAGGCGGCCGCGCTCCGCGACCAGGAGCGGGAGGCCAAGTCGGATCTGGAGCGGATGAAGCGGGAGTGGACCCGCTCGAAGGCCGAGGCGCAGCCGGTGATCACCGCCGAGGACATCGCGCACATCGTCTCCAAGTGGACCGGCATCCCGGTGGTTCGCTTGGAGGAGAAAGAGACCCAGAAGCTGCTGCGCATGGAGGAGGAGATCCACAAGCGGGTGGTCGGCCAGCAGGAGGCGATCGAAGCGATCTCCAACGCGATCCGGCGCTCCCGCGCGGGCCTCAAAGACCCCAAGCGGCCGATCGGCTCCTTCATCTTCATGGGCCCGACGGGCGTGGGCAAGACGATGCTGGCCCGCGCGCTGGCCGAGTTCCTGTTCGGCAACGAGGACGCGATGATCCAGGTGGACATGTCGGAGTACATGGAGAAGTTCAACGTCTCCCGGCTGGTGGGCGCCCCGCCCGGCTACGTCGGCTACGAGGAGGGGGGCCAGCTCACCGAGAAGGTGCGCCGCCGCCCGTACTCGGTGGTGCTGCTGGACGAGCTGGAGAAGGGCCACCCCGACGTCTTCAACCTGCTGCTGCAGGTGCTGGAGGAGGGGCGGCTCACCGACAGCTTTGGCCGGAAGATCGATTTCAAGAACTGCCTGCTGATCATGACCTCCAACATCGGCGCCGAACTCTTGCGCAAACAGGGCTCCCTCGGGTTCCGCGCGCCGAAAGAGGACGTCACCTATCAGGACATGAAGACGCAGCTGCTGGAAGAGGTGAAGAAGGCCTTCAAGCCGGAGTTCCTGAACCGGGTGGACGACATCATCGTCTTCCGCCCCTTGAGCCGCGAAGACCTGCAGAAGATCGTGGAGTTCGAACTCGCGGAGGTCCAGGGCCGGCTAAAAGAGCTGGGCGTGCGCATCGAGCTCACTCCCGCGGCGAAGGAATTCCTCATTGAGAAGGGCTTCGATCCGGTGTATGGGGCCCGGCCCATCAAGCGGACCATCTCGAGGTACCTGGAGGATTCTCTGGCGCAGGAGATCATCGCCGGTCACTTCAAGGAGGGTTCCGCGATTGTTGTGGATGCCGAGAAGGACCGCCTGGTGTTCCGTCTTGCGGATACCCCCGCGACTGCCAGCC
>CAYJTM010000103.1:0-3997 GCA_964373055.1 uncultured Planctomycetia bacterium | reverse complement strand
GCGCGGGCCGGCGAGATGGGGCTGCGCGTAAGGAATAACGGGAGATTCCGGATCCCCCTGGAGCTCGCGCGCGTTGACGAATTCGAAGGGCCCGCCTCCAGCTATGTTTCCGTTTACAGGGGTCTCCAGCCGCGGCTTGCCGCCGCCGGGGCGGAGGAACGCACCCGGGTGGTGATCGGACGCAGCGTGGCGGAGAAATTCCCTGGTCTGGACACCCTGCCCGGAATGGAGGAACGGTTCCTGATGATCGACCGGGGGCCGGAGACGGTCGTGAAGCTGTTCGAGGCGGGAGCGGAAGAGGTCCGGTATTACGGCTCGACGGAAGAAGGCCGGATATTCCAGGCCATGACCGATGGGCTCCTCCCGGTCCGGCTCCATTCGGCTGATGAACCCGGGTTCCTCAAGCAGATCGAGAGGGCCCTCTCCTGGGCCGGCGTCCCGCAAGGGATGATCGCCGCGGGGATCGAGGCCCTCGCCGCCGGGGCGGAGGAGCTGCGCCACGCGGCGTAAGCCCGCCGGTTGACAAAGGATATCCATTAGGATATACTTTGATTGGATCAAAGACATGGCGAAAATCCTTGTATCGTTGCCCAAAGAGTTTGTTTACGAGATGGATCAAGCTGCCCGGCTGGAACGCCTAAGCCGGAGCGGATTCGTCCGTGAAGCGGTGCGCCATTATCTCCACCGGTCCGAGATTCGCGAGGTGCCTCGGCGGCTCAATCCGGTGATCCGTCGGGCGATTGCAACTCAGAAAGAAATCGCTCAGCGATTGAAAGGAAGCCGGTGGGAATCGGCAAAGGAAATCCGGCGGTGGAGAGACTCAAGGCGGCGGTAGTTGATTCCTCTGTTCTGTTGAAGTGGTTTCGGGTGGATGAGCCCCATGCCGAAACGGCGGAAGCCCTCCGTCAGGCCTATCTGAATGACCGGGTTGATTTAACCTTTCCCGACTTAGCCGCCTACGAGGTGGCCAACGTCATGCGTTACCGGGCCTCCGATGATGCAATGGCGGCAGTGGAGACCCTTTTCGACTTGCAGATCCCCATGGTTCGCCTGGACCATCCCTTGCTGCGGCGCGCCGTGCGGAGTGCTGCTCAATATAAATTGACCGTATACGACGCGGTTTTCCTTGCGGTCGCGGAAACTTTGCACCTCCAGCTTGTAACGGCGGACAAGCGTTTTTACCAAGCGATAAGGGCTCTCCCGGGAACATTCTTTCTATCGGATTTGAAGCTTGGATAAACAGCATCCGGGCACGCTCTACCTCGTCGGCACACCGATCGGAAACCTTGGAGACATCACGCTGCGGGCGCTGGAGATCTTGAAGTCCGTCGCGGTGATCGCCGCGGAGGATACCCGGCGCACCGGCCTGCTGCTCAAGAGATATGAGATCTCCACCCCGATGGTCTCGCTCCATGAGCACAATGAGCGGACGCGTGCGGCGGAGCTGGTCGGTCGGCTTCAACGCGGCGAGTCGGCGGCCCTGGTGACCGACGCCGGGATGCCGGTGGTTTCCGATCCGGGGGCCTTTCTCGTCGAGCAGGCGGCGGCGGCCGGCATCCCGGTGACCGCGGTGCCGGGGGCGAACGCCGCGGTGGCGGCGCTGGCCCTTTCCGGGTTCCGGGGCGAGAAGTTCCGGTTCGAGGGGTTCCCGCCGAGGAAGTCGGCCGCGATGGAGCGGTGGTTGGAGGGGCTCTCCTCCGAGGAGACGCCGGTCATCTGCTACGAGTCCCCCTACCGGGTCGTCAAGACGCTGGAGGCGATCCGGAAGGTGCTGGGGGAGGTGCCGGTGGTCGTCGCGCGGGAACTGACGAAGCTGCACGAGGAGGCGACGCGCGGCTCGACAAGCCAAGTCTTGAAGCGCTATACTGAGCGTCCAGCCAAAGGAGAAATCACGCTGGTTTTTCTGCCTAAAGACAAGCCATGAGCGCAACCGACATCCACCCGACAGCAGTCATTGACCCGCGCGCGGAGATCGATTCCGACGTGGAGATCGGACCGTATGCCGTCATCGAGGGGGCGGTCCGGATCGGGGCCGGGGTCAAGATCTGGCCCCACGCCTATCTCGCGGCTCCGCTGGAGATCGGGGAGCAGTGCCAGATCCACATCGGCGCGATCCTGGGGCACCAGCACCAGGCGCTTCGGGAGCCCCAGGCGGGGGGCGTCCGGATCGGGGCCCGCACGATTGTTCGGGAGTACGCGACGGTGCACCGCGCCTCCCAAAAGGGGGCTTGGACCACCATCGGTTCCGACTGCCTGCTGATGGGGTTCTCCCACGTGGCGCATGACTGCGTGATCGGCAGCCGGGCGATCCTGGCCAACGGGGCGCTGGTGGCCGGGCATGTGACCGTCGAGGAGAAGGCGATCCTCTCCGGCCACGTGGTGGTGCACCAGTTCGTCCGGATCGGGACGCTGGCGATGGTGGGGGGCTTGGCCCGGGTGAACAAGGATGTGCCGCCCTTTTTTCTCGTAAAGGGGGACTCCGAGGTCTGGGCGCTCAACGCGGTGGGCTTGAAACGGGCCGGCATCTCCGAGCAGGCCCGCGCCGGCATCCGGGAGGCCTACCGGCTGCTGTACCGGTCCGGCCTCAACACCACGCAGGCCCTTAAGGCGATCCAGTCTTCGGGGCAGCTTCCGCCTGAGGTGGCGCGGCTGGTCCGGTTTGTGCAGGAGAGCCGCCGCGGGATCTGCCGCCATCACATCCGGATGCCGGAAGACAGTCTTGACGTGGACGAAGAAGATGTGGTGTAATCGATAGCCTTTTAAACTGGTCCTGCGAGGCCAGAAAAGGGGGAAAGATGGCAGGACAAGTTTTCGACATAAGGGTTCATCCGCGCGTCCGCGCTCGGGTGAGCCCTTTTTTATTGCCTGAGGCGAGATGAAAGCCCACATCCTGGATTCCGAGGGGATTCGCAAAAGCATCCTCCGGATCGCGCACGAGATTGTCGAGCGCGGCCGGGAAGCCGGACCCCTTTGCGTGGTGGGGATCCGGACCCGGGGGGATTTCCTGGCCAGAAGGCTGGCGCAGGTGCTGCGGGAGATGACCGGCCGGGAGGTACCGGTGGGGGCGCTGGACATCACGCTCTACCGGGACGACTTGGGGATGCTGGATGCGAGCCCCGTGGTGCGCGCCACGGAGATCCCGTTCGATGTCACCGGGCGCCGGTTGATCGTGGTGGATGATGTGCTCTTCACCGGCCGGACGGTCCGCGCCGCGATGGACGCCCTGACCGATCTGGGCCGGCCGGAGTCGGTGGAGCTGGCGGTGCTGGTGGACCGGGGGCACCGGGAGCTGCCGATCAAGCCGGACTACGTGGGCAAGAACCTGCCGACCGCCAAGGAGGACCTGGTGCAGGTGCGGTTGACCGAATCCGACGGCATTGACGAAGTGGTCATCGGGGAGAAAGCGGCATGAAGAACTGGACTCGCAAGGACCTGTTGGGGCTGGAGGATCTGACCCGCGAAGAGCTGGAGCTTCTGCTGCAGCAGGCGGAGGCGTTCAAGGAGATCTCCTTGAGGCCGATCAAGAAGGTGCCGGCGCTGCGCGGACGCACCGTGGCCCTCTGCTTCCTGGAGCCCTCCACGAGGACGCGGGCCTCCTTCGAGCTGGCCGCGAAAAGGCTGTCGGCGGACATCCTGTCTTTCCAGGGCTCTTCCTCCAGCGTCGTCAAGGGGGAAAGCGTGCTGGACACCGCCCGCAACATAGAGGCGATGCGGGTGGATGTGCTGGTGCTGCGCCACAGCACGAGCGGCGCGGCGGCACAGGTGGCGCGCGGCGTGAAGTGCAGCGTGCTCAACGCCGGCGACGGCTCGCACGAGCACCCGACGCAGGGCCTTGTGGATCTCTACACGATCCGGGAGAAGAAGGGGCGGATCGAGGGCTTGAATGTGGTGATCGTTGGGGACATCCTGCACTCCCGGGTGGCCCGCTCCGATTTCTGGGGGCTGACCAAGCTGGGGGCGAAGGTGACCCTCTGCGGCCCGCCGACCCTGGTGCCGC
>CAYJTM010000102.1:0-4001 GCA_964373055.1 uncultured Planctomycetia bacterium | reverse complement strand
TGATGCGGGCCTCCGGCAAGCTGAACCGCTTGCCCTTGGTGCCGCCGGCCAGCAGGACCGAGCCCATCGAGGCGGCCTGACCGATGCAATAGGTGGCGACATCGGGCTTGACGAACTGCATCGTGTCGTAGATGGCCAGCCCCGCCGTGACGATGCCGCCGGGAGAGTTGATGTAAACGTTGATGTCCTTGGTGGGGTCCTCCATCTGGAGGAACAGCAGTTGGGCGATGATCAGGTTCGCCACCATGTCGTCAATGCCCGACCCGATGAAGACGATCCGGTCCTTCAGCAGCCGGGAGTAGATGTCGTACGCCCGCTCCCCGCGGCCGGTCTGCTCGACGACGATCGGCACTAACATCTGATTCTGTTCCATGAATGGCTCCTCCTTAAAATCGGTACCAGGTACGTACCTGGTACCGTTATGAACCGACTACGTCGGCCTCCCGGATTATGAGTTCCACGACCTTCCCCCGGATGATGCCCCAAGCCAGCTCCTCCATCAGCTCCCGGGCTCCCAAGTCCTTGCGCACTTGGCTCTCGGTGGCCCGCATCCGCACGGCGACCGAGCGGATCTTCTCTTCCATCTCCTGCTCCGTCGCAGTGAAGTTCTCCGCGGCGGCGATCTTCCTTAAAATGAAGAAGAGCCGGATCTGCTTCAAGGCGTCCTGCTGCGCCTGGTCGGTGAGCGCCTGCGCCTGGGACTGCACCTCAGGAAGCGGCACTCCCTGCTGCATCAGATCGACAGCCCGCTCCTTCAGGTTCCGCTGCGCCTGCGAGGCCACGAGTGACTGCGGCACCTCGAATTTCCAGCTCTCCTCCAGCTGTTTGAGCGCCTGCGCCTCCACGGCACGCCGGCCGGTCTCCTCGGCGTGGCGTTGCGAATCCTTGCGGATCGCCTCCTTGAGCTGCTCGAGTGAATCGTACGCGCCGACCGTTTTTGCGAAAGCGTCGTCCAGCACGGGAACCTCTTTGACCTTGAGCCCTTTGGCCTCAACGGTCAATGTGGCCCCTTCCTTGAGCGTCAGCACGCGGCTCTCCCCGGGCTTCACCCCCAACAAACCCATCAAAACCTCTTTAGGGTCAGACCCCGCGGGGTCTGACCCTCCGGTGCCAGGCACCGGAAGATCGAGGTGGATCACCACCTCCCTCTGCTTGCGGGCCGGCTGGCCCGGCAAGTTCCTGCCGGGCTGGTTGGGCCGCTTTTCGGTGACGTCGGCCAGCACGAAATCGCCGGCCGCCGCCGGGCGGTCCTCCAGCACCGGCTTCAAGACCGCCTGCGTCTGCCTCAGCTGTTCCAGGACCTGGTTCACCGATTCCTCGGTGACTTCATTCTTCGGCCGGATGAGCTTCAAACCCTTGTACCGGCCCACGGGGAACTGGGGCGCCACTTCCATCTGGGCCGTGTAGGTGAGGGGCTGTTTCTCCTCCAGCTTCACGTCGGTCACCTGCGGGCGGCCGACCAGGTCCAGCTCCTTGCGTTCGCTCAGCGCCTCGTCCAGCGACCGGCCGATCAGGCGGCGGAGCACCTCCTCGCGGGCCTTGGAGCCGTGGTAGCGCTGCAGCAGGTCGCGCGGCGCCTGCCCCACCCGGAAACCGGGCACGAGGGCGTGCTTCCTCAGTTCACTGTAGACCGTTTCGAATTCCGCCACCACTGCCTCGCGCGGGATCTCCACCCGCAGCTCCTTGCGGCAGGGGGCGATCTCTTTGAGTGTATTCACGCGGGGCGGTGCGGCGCCCGGCGGCGCAACAGGTCTTCCTGCTTGTCTTCTTTGCGCTTGAGCTGTATTTCCAGCTTGCCGAGCGCTTCCTCGATGCAGGTCAGCAGATCCGATTTGTGCTTGGCCCGGCCGACCAGGCCGGCCCCCTTGGTGGCCAGCGTCAGCTCGGCGGTGAACAGGTACTTCTCCCGCCCGAAGATCGCGTGGGCCGAGGTGAGCTTGTGGCCGAACCGCTCCAGCTTCTCCAGCTTGGTCCGGAGCATCTCCTCGGCCAGCGGCGGCACTTCCATGTGCCTCGCGGTGATTGTGATTTTCAATATGAGATCCCTCGCTTTGCTCGGGATGAATTCGGCCAACGAACTTACGTTCCGTAAGTTCGGGCCTCATTCACATTCTAAACTGCGGGCCCAGGTAAATCTCCCGGGCTTTCGGGTCGTTGATCAGGTCGTTGGCGCCTCCGGTGATCAGCACGCGCCCTTCCGCCATCAGGTACGCCCGGTCGGTGACTGCCAGGGTCTCCCGCACGTTGTGGTCGGTGAGCAGGATGCCCAGCCCCCGCTCCTTTAAGCTCCGGATGATCTGCTGGCACTCGGCCACGGCGATCGGGTCAATGCCGCTGAACGGCTCGTCGAGCAGCAGCAGCGTCGGCCGCGTCACGAGCGCCCGCGTGATCTCCAGCCGCCGGCGCTCCCCTCCGGAAAGGGTGTCCGCTTTCGAGCCGGCCAGCTGCGTCAGCCCCAGCTCCTCAAGCAGCCCCTCCAGCCGCTTCATCCGCTCCGTCCGGGAGAGGCGCAGCGTCTCCAGGATGGCCAGGATGTTCTCGGCCACCGTGAGGCGCCGGAAGATCGAGGGCTCCTGCGCCAGGTACCCGATGCCGGTCCGGGCCCTCAGGTGCATCGGCAAGCGGGTGATGTCGTTGCCGCCGAACCGGATGCCGCCCTCTTCCGATGGGATCAGCCCCACCACCATGTAGAAGGTGGTGGTCTTGCCGGCCCCGTTGGGGCCGAGCAGGCCGACGATCTCTCCCCTGCCGACTTTGAGCGCCACGCCGTCCACCACCCGGCGGCCGCCGTACGTCTTGCGGAGACCCTGCGTCTGCAGCAGGGCGCTGCCGCCGTTTTGTCCGGGGCTCATTCCGAGAGACGGTCGGAAGAGAGGAGCAGCCGGGGATGCCCGATCAGCTGGATCCGTTCCAGCAGCTGCCAATAGTTCACCCGGTTGGCGCGCGCCTTCTCGTCGCCATGGTCGATCACCACATGGCCCCAGAAGACCGCCTTGTCCATCCGGTTGGTCTGGGAATCAAACGTCACATCCAGCCGGTCGGACCGGATCTCCCCTTTGGCATCCACCACCTTGACGTTCTTCCAGAAGCGGGCCTTGTGCCGCCCGTAATCCACCTCCATCGGACCGTCGCAGGTGATCACCGTTTTCCCCTTGGGGTCCTCCAGCGTCACTGTGACCTTGCGCTCTAACCAGACCCGCTTGTTCTTGGGGTACCCGGTGCCGCCCAGGCCCAGTACCGTCATCCCCGGCTGGGTCACCCGGACCCAGTCTTCGGTACTGCCCTCGCCGCGGGATTCCACCCAGTTCAAACTCTGGGTCGCCAGTTCCGCCCCGTCGGAGGTGGTCATGACGACGTCCCCGAACAGAAAAACATTCTGCGTGTTTTTGTTGAAGCGGCCCCGCTGCGCGGAGAGTTTGATCTCCGTCTGCCCATAAGAGGTTGCCCGCACAGGGGAAAGCTCCACAATCTCGCTCATCAGGTCGGCCGTCTCCCCCTGGACCTCCCATTTCTTCCGGCCGGCGTCGGTGTGCCCGACCAGCTGGAAGGTGGAGATGACATCCGTGCCCGGAGCGGCGGCGGGCAGAGCGGGGACCCCCCCCGTCGGGGGGAGCGCCCCCTTCGAGCACCCGGCCAGCAAAATCAGGCCGGCTAACGGTAAATTCAAGCGGAATCCTGGCTTCATCGTTGGCGCCTTTCGGCGAAACAATGATTATAAGGGGGAGGGGGCTAGTCCGTCAATTCAGGAAGGCGGAGGAGGAGTTCCTCCCCCTTGCCTTCCAGGAGGACCGCGTCCCGGGCGATCAGGACCACCTGGTACCCGCCGACCCAGTCCCCGGCTTTGAGCACCCGGCCGTTGATGACGCAAGTGGAGGCGGCCTCCTCCTGAAGGATGCCGGAGAGGCGCAGCGAGGCCTGTTTCTCCTTCGGAACGCGCAGCGCGCTTGGGTGGGCAAGGGCGGAGCGGAACGGTTCCTCCCTCCATCCCCAGGCCGCCGGGC
>CAYJTM010000101.1:0-4121 GCA_964373055.1 uncultured Planctomycetia bacterium | reverse complement strand
GCATGGTCAACGCGATGGGGCGGGAGCGGGGCGCCCTCTTCACGCTGGAGCAGACAATCCTCCCGGCCACCGCCACCGGGCATGACCGGACGAAGGCGCTGGCCTGGTACAACGCCCTGCTGGATTCGGGCCAGGCGATCGGATCGCTGTTGGCCGGGCTGCCGCTGCTCGCGGGCCGGAGCTTCGGGCTCTACGCGGCTCTGACCGCGGCGAGCTTCTTCCTCTATATGGGCCTGAGCCGCAGGGTGGAGGAGGGCCGCGCCACCTCCTGGCGCCGGGTCTCTCCGGCGTCGCGGAAGATCATCACCCGCCTGAGTTTACTGTTCGGTTTTGACAGCCTGGCGGGCGGGTTCCTGCCCGGCAGTCTGATCGCCTACTGGTTCTTCAAGCGGTTCGGGATGGGGGAGGAGATGCTGGGGCCGCTCTTCTTCGCCGCCCATGTCGCCAACGCCTTTTCCTACCTGGCGGCGGCCTGGCTGGCGAAGCGGATCGGGTTGGTCCGGACGATGGTCTTCACCCACACGCCGGCCAACCTGTGCCTCATCGCGATCCCCTTCGTCCCGTCGGCCGCGTGGGCAGCGGCTCTCTATCTGCTCCGGGAGTGCCTCGTGGAGATGGACGTGCCGACACGGCAGTCCTACGTGATGGCGGTCGTAAAGCCGGAGGAACGCACCGTGGCGGCCGGTGTCACCAACCTCACCCGGCTGGCCGCCTGGACCGTGGCGCCGACGCTCGCCGGTGTCGCCATGAAGTCGCTGGCGCTGGGGTTTCCGCTCGTCGTCGGCGGCGGCATGAAGATTCTCTATGACGCCATGCTCTTCTTCTCCTTCCGCCACATCAAACCGCCTGAAGAGAGCTAAGATGCTGACGGTCATCGTGGATGGAAACAATGTGCTGATCGCGCTGGGGATCCGGCGGCCGGAGCAAGCCGAGCAGTTCCTTCAGAAGCTGGAGATGGCCGCCGTGACGAAGGACTGGGAGGCGGTCGTCGTCTTCGACGGGCCGGAGCGGTACCTGCCGCGCGAGAGCGGACCGCTGGTCGTGCGCTACATGAAGGGCAAGACCGCCGATTCGCTGATCGAGCGGATGGCCTGCCAGGCGCCGGACCGGTCCCAAGTGGCGGTGGTCACTCAGGACCGGGCCGAGGGGGACCTGGTCCGGGGATTCGGGGGGCAGGTCTGGAGCCCGCGTCGGCTCATGGAAGAATTAGGATAGAATAGGCGGAAAGGAGACTTGACTGCCATGACATGGATCATCCTGGGAATCGCCGTCGTTGTTCTGCTGTGGGCGGTCGCGATCTACAACGGGCTGGTGCAGTTGAGGGTGCGGGCCGAGGGCTCCTGGTCCGACATCGATGTCCAGCTCAAGCGCCGCTACGACCTGATCCCGAACCTGGTGGAGACGGTAAAGGGCTACGCCGCGCACGAGAGCAAGGTGTTCGAGTCGGTCACGCAGGCGCGCGCCCGCGCGATGGGGGCGGCTGCCCCGGGCGACAAGGGGGAGGCGGAGCAGGGCTTGACCGGCGCGCTGAAGTCACTGTTCGCCGTGGCGGAGAATTACCCGCAGCTGCGGGCCAGCGAGAATTTCCAGGGGCTGCAGAGCTCGTTGGCCCAGGTGGAAGAAGCGATCCAGAGCTCCCGCCGGTACTACAACGCGGTCGTGCGGGACTACAACACCAAGCTGCAGGTGGTCCCGGACAGCTTCGTCGCCTCGGCAGCCGGGTTTAAGCCCAAGGAATTTTTCCAGCCGGATTCTCCCGAGGAACGCAAGAACGTCAAAGTCTCCTTCTGAAATCTCCACGGGCCGGCGTCACCCGTGGCCATTTTTTCTCTCTACCGCGTTAGTTCTTTTTTCTGCCGCTCATGTGTTTGCTTGGGAGATCCTCTCGTTTGACGCCGACCTGGAGGTCCGGAAAGACGGCTCCCTGCTGGTCACGGAGAATATCGAGGCCGACTTCCAGGGGGAGGCCAAGCACGGCATCTACCGGGACATCCCGCTCCAGACCCAGGACCGCCTGGGGATCAAGCACTCCATCCGGATCACATTCCTGCAGGCGTTGGACGAGACAGACCGCCGTTGGGAAGCCAAGCTGACCCGCGAGGGGGCCTACCGCCGGATCCGGCTTGGGCAAGAGGGGACGACCTACACCGACCGGAAGAGGTTCAAGCTCTCCTACCGGGTGGACAGGGCGCTGGGCCGATTCCCCGATCATGACGAGCTGTACTGGAACGTGACCGGGAACAATTGGGCGGTCCCGATGCGGCAGGTCCGGGCGACGGTCCGTCTTCCGGAAGCGGCCACCGGCCCGGTGCGCAGCGTGGCCTACACCGGCGCTTACGGATCCACCGGGCAGGACGCGATGGTCACCACCGGGGGAAACAATGTGGTCCGGTTCAGCGTGGGCCGGCCGCTGGGCGCCTTTGAGGGCCTCACGCTGGTCGTCGGCTGGCCGCCCGGCGCGGTGGCGATGCCGGGCCGCGCTCAGCGGCTGCGGTGGTTCTTCCTGGACAACTGGCCGCTCACGATCCCGCTTGTGGTCCTGGCGGGGATGTGTTTCATCTGGTGGAGGTTCGGCCGGGACCCCACCCCCCAGACGATCCAGGTCCAGTACGACCCGCCGGAGGGGCTGACGCCGGCCGAGGCGGGCGCGCTGGCGGACGACAATGTGGACCTAAGGGACATCACCGCGACGATCGTGGATCTGGCCCGGCGGGGGTTCCTCACGATCGAGGAGCTCAAGGGCCGGGAGTACATCCTGACCCGCAAAGGCTCCGCGGCCGAGGAGAAAGGGCTGAAACCGCATGAAGCGCTGCTGCTGAAGTTCCTGTTCTATGACGGCGGCTCCGTCCAACTTTCCGACCTGGAGAACAAATTCTACCAGCATCTGCCTGGGCTGCGTACAGCGGTCTACCAGCAGCTGGCGCAGCGGGGTTGTTGGTGGGCCCGTCCCGACCGGGTGCGGCAATTCTGGGGGGTCGTCGCCCTCACGGTTTTTTTCTTCGGGATGTTCAGCGTCGCGGTGGCTCCCAATCCGTTCGCGGCCGTGGCTTTGTCCGGGCTGATCATCCTGCTCTTCGCCCCGTTCATGCCGCGCAAGACCTGGCACGGTGCCCGGCTTGCGGAGAGGGTGGCGGGATTCCAGGAGTTTCTCACCCGGACCGATGAGGACCGGCTGAAGCGGGAATCGGACCCGGCCGCTCTGTTCGAGCGGATGTTGCCCTACGCGATGGCGCTGGGTGTGGCCAACCAGTGGGCCAAGGCGTTCGAGGGGATCTATCAAATGGCTCCGGCCTGGTTCACAAGCTACAGCGGCGGCTCTTTCACGCCGGGCGATTTCACGCGGCGGCTCGGATCATGCTCCGACCGGATGGGCAGCACAATGGCTTCCGCGCCCCGGTCCAGCGGCGGCAGCGGGTTCAGCGGCGGCTCCTCCGGCGGCGGTGGCGGGGGCGGTGGAGGCGGCTCGTGGTAAATCGCGCGGTCCGGATCGGCCTGATCGGCTCCGGCCGCTCCCATCCAAAATGGGATGACTGGGCGGAGGAGATCGGCCGCGGCATCGCTGAAGCCGGCGGGATCCTGGTCTGCGGCGGAACAAGCGGTGTCATGGCCTCCGCGGCCCGGGGCGCCCGCAAGGCGGGAGGCGTCACCGTCGGCATCCTTCCCGGCGCGCAGGCGGAGGAAGCCAACCCCTTCATCACGATCCCGATCGCCACCGGCTTAGGGGAAGGGCGCAACCTGCTGGTGGTCCAATCGAGCGACGTGCTGATCGCCGTCGGCGGCGGCGCGGGCACCCTCTCCGAGATCGGCTTCGCGCTCAAACTGCACAAGCCGCTGATCCTGCTCGGCTCCTGGGAGATCAAGCCCCCCTCCGGAAACGATTCGCTGGCCAACCACGCCCACACGGTGGATTCGCCGGCGGAGGCGATCCAGTTGGCCCTGCGCCTGGTCCGCCTTTCCAGGTAGAATATAGAGCCCATGGAAAGCAAAGCGATCCAACGCCTTGAGGAAAAAATGTCCGGCTTGCCGCCGGGCTCGCTGCGCCACCAGACGCTGGAGGCGGCGAAACGGTTCAAGGCCTCCTGGATCGAGCTGGGCCGGATGCTCTGGACCGTCTACCGGGA
>CAYJTM010000100.1:0-4153 GCA_964373055.1 uncultured Planctomycetia bacterium | reverse complement strand
TGCGGGGCTGCGTGGAATCCCACTGCGTGCTGCTGGGCGGCGAGACGGCCCAGCTCGGGCTCCTCTACAAGCCGGGGGATTTCGACCTGGCCGGCTTCGCGGTCGGCATCGTCGAGAAAAAGAAAATCGTCTCCGGCGAGAAGATCCGGCCGGGGGACCGGCTGATCGGGCTGGCCTCCAACGGGATCCACGCCAACGGCTACACGCTGGTGCAGAAGGTCCTCTCCGTTGCCGAGCAGAAGCGGGACGCCCGAGAGCTCTTGAAGCCCACCCGGATTTACGTCCGGGCGGTGCTGGACCTCTTGCGGCGGAACGCCCCTGTGAAAGGGATCGCCCACATCACCGGCGGCTCCTTCCAGGAGAAGCTGACCCGGATCCTGCCGGAAGGGACGGCGGCGATCCTGCGCAAAAAGAGCTGGCCGGTGCCGCCCGTTTTAAAAAAGATCCAATCGGCCGGCGTGAGTGAACAGGAGATGTACCGCACCTTCAACATGGGAATCGGCATGGTGCTGGCGGTCCCGGCGGCGGGCGCCGCCCGGGTGCAGGCGCGGCTCAAGCGGGAAGGGATGCCCAACTGGATCATTGGTGAGGTGACGGGTGGTCGGAAAGAGGTGACCATTGTGTAGCCGACCACTCGTCATTGCGAGGACTGCGAGGCGAAGCCGAAGCAGGACGAAGCAATCTCCACGGGAGCTTACATGAAGGTTTTAGTCGTCGGAGCCGGCGGCCGGGAGCACGCCCTCGTCTGGAAACTCTCCCAAAGCCCCAAGGTCAAAAAGATCTTCGCCGCCCCCGGCAACGCCGGGATGACGCGTCTGGCGGAGGGCCTTCCGATCCCCGCCCACAAGACGGTGGAGCTGGCCGACTTCGCCGCCTCCAACGGAATTGACCTCACGGTGGTCGGGCCGGAAGGCCCGCTGGTGCACGGCATCGTGGATTATTTTAAAGAGCGGCGCCTCACCATCTTCGGCCCCACGAAGGGGGCCGCCCGGCTGGAGGGCTCGAAAGCCTTCGCAAAACAGATCATGGAAAAATGCGGCGTCCCGACCGCCCGCTTCCAAATTTTCAGCGACCTCAAAGAGGGGCTGGCCCACCTGGAGCAATGCCGGATCCCGGTGGTGGTGAAAGCGGACGGGCTGGCGGCCGGCAAGGGGGCGATCGTCGCCCAGACCCGGGAAGAGGCGATCCACGCCCTCACCTCCATGCTTAAAGAAAAAGCGTTTGGCGATGCCGGCAGCAAGGTGGTGATCGAGGAATACTTGGCCGGCGAAGAGGTCTCGGTGCTGGCGGTCGTGGACGGCACGAACCTGGTCCTGCTGGAGCCGTCGCAGGACCACAAGCGGGCTTTGGACGGCGACCGGGGCCCCAACACCGGCGGGATGGGGGCCTACTCGCCCGTGCCGATGGTGACGCCCCAGATGATGGGGCAGATCCGGGGCAAGGTTTTCGAGCCGATGGCGCGCGGCATGGCGGAGCAGGGGACCCCGTTCCAGGGGATCCTCTACGCCGGGATCATGCTGACGGCCGACGGCCCGAAGGTCTTGGAGTTCAACGTCCGCTTCGGCGACCCGGAGACGCAGGCGCTGCTGCCCCGCTTGAAGAGCGACCTGGCGGAGCTGCTGCTGGCGGCGGCCCAAGGGAACCTGCAGGGAGTCCGGCCGGTGTGGGACTCCCGCGTGGCGGCCTGCGTGGTGCTGGCCTCCCAGGGATACCCGGGCAAGTACGACATGGGCCGGGAGATCACCGGCCTCAAGGAGATTGAAGACCTCCCGGAAACCCTGCTCTTCCATGCCGGCACCAAGCATGAAGGAAACCGCTGGCTCACGGTTGGCGGCCGGGTCTTCAGCGCCGTCGGCCTCGGCGACACGCTGGAGCAAGCCCTGGATCGGGCCTACGCCGCGGCGGAGAAGATCCAGTTCGAGGGAAAACATTTCCGGCGGGACATCGGCGCCCGGGCGTTAAAACATATACAGGTCATTGCGAGGAGCGAAGCGACGAAGCAATCCCCATGAGACACAAGGAGATTGCTTCGCTCCCGTTGGTCGCTCGCAATGACGAGGAGAGGGAATTGCGAACACGCGTCCTCAAGGTGAATTCTCTGCATCCAGAGCCTGACGTGATCCGGGAGGCGGCCGCCCTGCTCAAACGGGGCGGGTTGGTGGCCTTCCCGACGGAGACGGTCTACGGGCTCGGCGCCAACCTGCAGGACCCGCAGGCGGTGCAGGAGCTTTACCAGGTGAAGCAGCGGCCCTTCGAGAAGCAGGCGACGCTGCACATTGCCGACCTTGCCCAGGTGGAAGCGGAGCGGGTGAAGGTGACGCCGCTGGCCCGGGAGCTGATGCGCCGTTTCTGGCCCGGGCCGATGACGCTGGTGCTGCCCCGGCTGGACGGCTCCACGATCGGGTTCCGGATGCCGGGCCACCCGGTGGCTCTGGCCCTCCTCAAAGAGGCGGCGGTTCCGGTGGTGGCCCCTTCGGCGAACTTGACCGGCCAGCCGCCGGCCCTGACCGCGGAGGAGGTGCTCAAGGTTTTCTCGGACCAAATTGACGCGGTGCTCGACGGCGGGCCAGCCGTTTCAGGGATCAGCTCAACCGTGGTAGATTTATCCTCCACGCCCCCTCGCCTCTTGCGGGAAGGGGTCTTGGCCGGAGAGATCCGGCAACTGCTGGAGCAATAATGTCCCAGAAAAGAAAAATACTCTTCGTTTGCACCGGCAACAGCTGCCGCTCGGTGATGGCCGAGGGGCTGCTGCGCCACATGATGGAGCAGCGGGGCCGTAAGGATGTCCAGATCATGTCGGCCGGCACCGGCTCCATGCCGGGCATGGGCCCGACGCTGGAGACCGTGGAGGTAATGTGGCCGGAGGGGATTGATGTCTCCGGGCACTTGAGCCAGCAGCTGACGCCGGACTTGATCCATCACGCCGACGCCCTCTTCTGCATGGAGGCGGGCCACAAGGAGGTGGTGCTGACCATGGACCCCGACGCGAAGGCCAAAACCTACATGCTGAGGAACTTCGAGAAGAAGGACCCGGACGGCGAGGTGGAGATCCCCGACCCGATCGGCCAGCCGATCCAGGTCTACCAGCACTGCGCTGAGGTGATCAAAGAGGCGGTGAAGCAGGTCGCCGATTGGATAGAGAGGCCCTAGGATGCGGATCGCCATCGGCACCGACCACGGCGGGTTTGGCCTGAAGCCGTTGCTGGTCCGGCGCCTGAAGGCGGCCCGTCACCGGGTGCTCGACCTGGGGACCTTCTCGAGCGAACCCTGCGATTACCCGCTGATCGGCGCCGCCGTGGCGGAGGCCGTCTCCCGCCGTCGGGCGCGGCTGGGTGTCCTGCTCTGCAAGAGCGGCGGCGGAATGGGGATCGTCGCCAACAAATTTTTCGGCATCCGGGCGGTTGTCTGCGAGACGCCGGCTTCCGCCCGCCATGCCCGGGAGCACAACGACTGCAACATTTTGGTGCTGGGCGCCGAGGGGCTTGAAGCCCGGCAGGCGGCCCGGATCCTGGAGGCCTGGCTCACCACCCGGTTCGCCGGCGGGCGGCACGCCCGCCGGGTCCGCCAAATCCTTCAAATCGAAAAGGAGATCCATGCTCGATCATCTAAAGCGCGTCGATCCTGACATCCATCAATCCATCCTTCGTGAGATCAAGCGGCAGCACGGCCACCTGGAGCTGATCGCCAGCGAGAACTTCACCTCCCTTGCCGTCATCGAAGCGATGGGCACGGTGCTGACCAACAAGTACGCCGAGGGGTATCCCGGCGCCCGCTGGTACGGCGGTTGCCAGTACGTGGATGAGGTGGAAACCCTGGCGATCGAGCGGGCCAAGACCCTTTTCGGCGCCGAGCACGCCAACGTGCAGCCCCATTCGGGCGCGCAGGCCAACATGGCGGTCTACTTCGCCATGCTGGAACCCGGCGACACGGTGCTCGCCATGAACCTTGCCCACGGCGGGCACCTGACCCACGGCCACCCGAAGAACTTCTCCGGCCGGCTCTTCAAGATCATCCCCTACGGCGTGGACAAGGAAAGCGAGCGGATCAATTACGACGAGGTGGCCGCCCTCGCCAAGGAGCACAAGCCGAAGATGATCCTGGCCGGCTACTCCGCCTACCCGCGCGAGCTGGACTTCAAGAAGTTCCGGGAGAT
>CAYJTM010000099.1:0-4181 GCA_964373055.1 uncultured Planctomycetia bacterium | reverse complement strand
AGGGCTCCGGCAACCAGTTCCACCCGGCTTACGTGGAGGCCTTCATGCAGGTGGTTCAGCGGGAAGGCCCTCATCTCCACGGATCTGACCGCTGAAATCAGCAGGGAAGCCCTCCGGCTGGGATTCTCGGCTTCCGGTTTCACCCCTCCCACGCCGCCTGGGCGCTGGGACAATTAGTCAAACCAGGGTAAAACCGCCCCCTCCCAGCCCCCTCCCTACAACGTCTGATAATGTATCTTATGTTAAGTTATATATGCTGGGAAAGAGCGGTTAGTCTGCCCGTTATGGCGTACCTACCGAAGCGGATTCAGCCCTGAAGGAAGATCGCGCGGAGCAAAGCGGTCACCACGAGACCGACAACGATTCCCAGCGTCAATTCTCGGGTGGGCTTGAAATCTAACCATGGAAACATCGACCGGAACCCCCTGTGTGAGGTTCTCAGTTTAGACCCACGGAGCCCTCCCGTCAAGCGAAGAAAAATCCGCCTCCCGCCGTTTGGGCAACGGGAGGCGGCATGATGCGCCTAGGCGGCTAATGGAGGATTAGCGGACGCCTAGAAATTTCAACCCATAGACCAGCACGACTACCGTCAGGATCAGCGGCACCAGCGTCGGTAGCAGCGCCGATAGCTGCGTTCCAAACGTCCCGCCCAGCATGGCACCGATCACGATCCCGATAAGCAAATCTCCATGGTTACCTTTCATCGAAGTCACCTCCTTTTTTACACCCGAAACCCCCACTGCGACTTCTCAGTCACAAGCGGGGGTTCTCTTACCTCTAAAGTAAGTATGGCCTTTAATTGTGGAGAATTCAAGGGCTGGAAAGCTAACCTGAAATAAATCAGAGGGTTACGAGCTTATTTTTTGTGCATTTTAGACCGGGTTGAGGCCCTCGATTCTAACTTTAGATTCCCGACCCGCTTCAAGGGGCAGGCAAAACAATCCGGCCGGGCGCGACAGAGCCTTTTGCCGGTTTCAACAATGAGGGCATGGTACTCGTTGTATCTGGCCGTCCGATTCCGCCCCTGCCCCGGCATGGAATGAAAGAGGGCTTGGAGCTGATCATACGAGGCATCCCAGGAAACCAGCCCGTGCCGCGCGAGGATCCGCTTGGTGTAGGCGTCCACAACAAAGACCGGCTTCTCCAGCGCATAGAGCAGGATGCTGTCGGCGGTTTCCGGGCCGATCCCCCACAGGGAAAGCAGCTCCGCCCGCAGACGGGCGGCCGGAACCGCCCGCATGCGCTCCATCTTCCCGCCGTAATTCCGGTTCAAATGGCGGACAAAGACCTTCAAGCGCTTGGCCTTCTGGTTGAAGTAGCCGGAGGAACGGATGACGCGGGCTAGGCGGCGCTGTGGGAGCCGCTCCAGCTTTCGCGGATCCAGGAGTTTCCGCCGCTTCAACTCCTGCACGGCGGCGGAGGCATTGGACCAAGAGGTGTTCTGGGTGAGGATGGCGCCGACCGCCACTTCGAACGAGGTCTCTCCGGGCCACCAATGCTGGGGACCGAAAGCGGAAAAGAGCTTCCCGTAGATCTCTTTCAGTTCCTTATGATGCTTCATGGGGAATCAGAGGAGACGGCTGAGCGGGGTGTAAGGCAGGCCGAGGTCTTTCGCGGTGGCCGCGTAGGTGATTTTTCCGCGGGCGATGTTGACCCCTTTCAGCAGAGCCGGATTGCTCTTCAAGACCCCGGAGAAACCCTGCCGGGCGATCTCCAGCCCGAACGGCAGCGTGGCGTTCGTCAACCCGTACGTGGAGGTGATCGCCACGGCGCCGGGGATGTTGGTGACGCAATAATGGACGATCCCCTCCTCCACAAAGATCGGTGCCGCGTGCGTGGTGGGACGGGAGGTCTCGGCGCAGCCCCCCTGGTCGATCGCAACGTCCACCAGCACGGAGCCCGGCTTCATCTTCTTGAGCATCCAGCGGGGGATCAGCACCGGCGAGCGGCCGCCCCGGAGCAGCGCCGCGCAGATCACCAGGTCGGCCCGCGCCACCCGGTCGGCGATGTTGTGCTCGTTGGACATCATGAACCAGGCGTTCTTCGGCAGGGTGTCCTCCAGGTACCGGAGCCGGTCCAGGTTCACGTCCATCACCGTGACCCGGGCGCCATAGCCGGCGGCCACCTTGGCGGCGTTGGCACCCACCACTCCGGCCCCTAAGATCAGCACGTTGGCCGGAGCCACGCCGGGGATGCCTCCCAGCAGGATCCCTTTGCCCCGCATCGGCTTTTCCAGGTACTTGGCTCCCTCTTGGACCGACATGCGGCCGGCCACCTCGCTCATCGGGACCAGGATCGGAAGACGGCCCTGCCCGTCTTCGACGGTCTCGTAGGCAATGCAGGTCACCTTGGCCTTGATCATCGCGCGGGCCAGCTCCTTGCTGGCCGCGAAATGGAAGAAGGTGAACAGGATCTGGCCGGGACGAAGCAACGGGTACTCGGAGGGTTGGGGTTCCTTGACCTTGAGGATCAGCTGGGCGCGGCGGAAGATGGCGGCGGCGCTGTCCACGATCTCGGCGCCGGCCTGGGCGTACTCCCGGTCGGGGATCTCGGAGCCCTTCCCCGCCCCCTGCTGCACCAGCACCGTGTGGCCGGCCTTCCGGAACTGGGCCACGCCGGAGGGGACGAGCGCCACGCGATATTCGTCCTTCTTGATCTCCTTAGGAACGCCCACTATCAACTTCTGTAATGCCCTCCCTTCTAACTACCTGTCCTGAGTCAAATTAAATTCACCGCAAGTCATTGCATATCCCCTATAGGGGACACCGCTTCAATATCTTCTTCCTGCCCAAACCTTTCCCAATCAGGGCTGCTCTGCCGTTTTTCTCTTTCAATCTCTTTCTTGAGGGAATCGAGAATGAAGCCGTCGATCCTCTTCCAAATGTAGGAAACGAACCGGACGGGCTTCGGGTTCCCCTGCTTGTCCTTGTACTTTAAATCGTAACTCTTAATCTTGTCGTACAAGACCAATACGGATTGAGAAAGTAGGTCCTCGCCAAACCGACGGATATAGACGGGGAAAGCTTTCTTGTGAATCCTAAAGATGACAAATCCGATGTGACGGAGAACCAGTTCCTCCGACTTCTCCTGGGAACCCTTTTGGGCTTGAGCAATGAGGCGCCTCTCTTCTTCGAGAGAAATCCTTGAATACCGTTGGATGACGGGGCGGTACGCTTCCCACATACCACGATGTTAGGGCTGGCTCGCAAGATAGTCTTGAGTTGCTTTCAGAAATTCGCGGGCTTGCTGAATCAAAGTTTCAACACTCTCGGAGGAAAGGTCCGCCTCCACTCCATAATCGGCGCTTATCCTCTTGTCGAAAGCTTGCAAAAGCCAGCGTTGATACTTCGAATCAAAAATGCCCGTCTTGGCGAAATGCTCTCCAAAAGCTGCATGAACACCGCCATGTTTCTTAAATCGAAGTCCTTTCTCGCCCAACAAAGCTTCGGCCACATAAAACATCGCGTAGTAGGCTCTGCTAGCCGCAGCATCCGTATCCCCATCTTGGAGGGATCGTTCTGACGTATGGATCGCTCTAGAGGACTTCTCGAGTAATTTCTGGGTGGTCTCTTTCATCTAAAAGTCACGCTGCTAAGGCTTCCTCGCGCACGTTGGAAAGAAAAGAGGTGTCGCCGTGAAGCCAGGAAAATTCCGACACATAGACCTTGCTGATGCTGACGCTGTATTTCAGCGAAAGCTCTGCCCCGAGCTCCCCCGTCCGGTCCACCTCATCGGAGTAGCTGTCGATCCGGTCCAACACCACCAGCACATCCAAATCCGACTCAGGATCTGCTTCACCCCGGGCGTAGGAACCGTATAAATAGATCCCTTTCAGGCGATCTCCGTAGGTCGTCCGAAGCCCTACCTTGAGCTCGTTCATCAGGGCTTTTACTGCCGTCTTGTCTATTGTCTTCAACATATCCTTATACCCTTATTATCTCTCTATTATAGTACAGGAGGAGTTCTACCTACTCGGCAGCTTTTGTAACTTCAAGAATACCATGGAGTTGTCCTAGCACTGGAAGGAGGCATTGGGCATATTGTCTCCAAGGATAAGGCGCTGGCGGCACCCATTGCAGTTGCCCCCTTAGGAACGCCGGCGATCATGGAGCCGTCCTGAATTTCTCATGAAGGGCTACCGCGACCTTCAAAAGCGCCTGGACATGCTGATCCCGGTAGAC
>CAYJTM010000098.1:0-4236 GCA_964373055.1 uncultured Planctomycetia bacterium | reverse complement strand
CGCCGGTCTGGTTCAATGTCGGAATCGAGGCCAAGCCGCAGTGCTCGGCCTGCCAGCCCTATGACGCCTTGATCAACACATCCTACGGTCTCATGCCTATCGGCGAGATTGTGGATAAGAATCTGGTTGGGTTACCAGTCCATGATGGTGACGGGCTCACACAGGTGGTTGCCGTTAAACACAACGGGCGCAAACCCGTGTATCGGATCACTCTCAACGACGGTTTCTCGATCGAGGCCACCCCGGATCATCTCGTCTGCGCCCATGAAGCCCGTCGCACCCACCGCTTGGAATGGCGCCGAGTGGATCAACTCCAACCCGGCATGGTGATGCGCGTTTACGCCCACGCAGCCAAGACGGTAACGGCCCCGGCAGAAACACGGGCCGTATCGGAAGCAGCGTTGGCGGGCTGGTTGCAAGCCGACGGTTTCGTTGGTCAATATAGGAAAGGGACCAACCGCTCCCTTACCGTCGAGTTCATGACCGTCGACGACCAGGAGCATGATTGGGTGATGCAACATCTGGACACTGCGTTTCCTGGGCATCATTACAAAATCACCGAGGTGCCCACCGATGACACCTCCCTCCGCTGCCGCCGGATCCGCCTCTATGGAGAAACTCTCCGTCCTTTTGTGGAGAAGCATGGACTCCTCCGTCGCGGACAGGAAATCCGCGTTCCGGATTCCCTGTGGACGGCGCCGAATGACGAGGTCGCTGCCTATACAAAGAGTCTTTTCCAGTCAGACGGTTATGCGGCTGTGCATGTGCCCAGTGCTCATATCGCCTTCGCTGTGACTTCCAAGGAATGGGCCGGGCAGGTCCAGAAACTCTTGACCCGATTCGGCATCTATGCCCGTCTGCGGCAGAAGAAAGAACACCGCCCGGATCGGTATGACCTGTGGGAGCTGGACCTCTCCATCCGATCGGAGCGCGAGGCCTTCCAACACTTCATCGGGTTCATCTCAGAGCGAAAGAACGCCAAGCTCCGCGAGTCGCTCGAGCTTCCAGGCAAGGCCTGTCCGAGCGTGCGCTACTCGAAAATCGTCTCGATTGACCCGCTGGGGGAGATGGATGTCTACGACATTCAGACGCAAAGCGGGAGGTACCTCACCAACTCCGTATTGGTCCACAACTGCTTCATCCTCTCCGTCAAGGACACGATGGAGTCCATCCTCGACTGGTACAAGACCGAGGGGATGATCTTCAAGTACGGATCCGGATCCGGCATCAACCTCTCGCCGATCCGCTCCGGAAAAGAGCGGCTGGCCGGCGGCGGCACCGCTTCCGGGCCGGTCTCCTTCATGCGGGCGGCCGACGCCTCCGCGGGCGTCATCAAGTCCGGCGGGAAAACTCGCAGAGCGGCAAAAATGGTGGTGCTCAACGCCGACCATCCCGACATCGAGCGGTTCATCCGCTGCAAGTGGGACGAGGAGCGCAAGGCCTGGACCCTCGTGGACGCCGGTTACGACTCCTCGATCGACGGAGAGGCCTATTCCAGCGTCTATTTCCAAAACGCCAACAACTCGGTGCGGGCCAGCGACGAGTTCATGCAGGCGGTGCTGGAGGACAAGCCCTGGGACCTGCGCGGCGTCGCCTCCGGCGAGACGATGCAGACGGTGCGGGCGCAGGAGCTGATGAAGCTCATCGCCGAGGCCACTTGGGCCTGCGGCGACCCCGGCATGCAGTTCGACACCACGATCAACCGCTGGCACACCTGCCCCAACACGGGCCGCATCAACGCGAGCAACCCTTGTTCCGAGTACATGTCGCTGGACGACTCGGCCTGCAACCTGGCGAGCCTCAACCTGATGCGGTTCCTTGACGACAACGGGCATTTCCACGCCTCCGATTACCGGGCCGCCGTGCGGACCGTGATCATCGCGATGGACATCATCGTGGACAACTCCTCCTACCCGGTCCAGAAAGTGGGCGAGACCGCCCGGGCCTACCGACAACTGGGGCTGGGCTACGCGAACCTGGGGGCGATGCTGATGTCGCTGGGCATCCCGTACGACTCCGACACCGGGCGGGCGTACGCGGCCACGGTGACCGCGCTGCTCTGCGGCGAGGCCTACCGGACCTCCTGTGAAATTGCCGGGGCCAAGGAACCGTACGCCGGGTTTGCCAAGAACCGGGAGCCGCAGCTCAAGGTGATCCGCATGCACCGGGACGCGCTGGTCTCGGTGGACGACCGGCTGGTGCCGGAGGAACTGTTCTCGGCAGCCGCCCACGTTTGGGACGAAGCGCTGCGGCTGGGGACAGCCCACGGCGTGCGCAACTCGCAGGTGACCGTGCTGGCCCCCACCGGCACCATCGGGTTCATGATGGACTGCGACACCACCGGCGTCGAGCCGGACATCGCGCTGGTCAAGTACAAGAAGCTGGTGGGCGGCGGGCTGATGAAGATCGTCAACAACACCGTCCCGCGCGCGCTGAAAAAACTCGGCTGCTCCGAAGAGGAGATCAAGGCGATCTGCCAGCACCTCGACAAGGAGGAGACCGTCGAGGGGGCGCCGGGCTTGAAGCCCGAACACTTGGCCGTCTTCGACTGCGCCTTCAAAGCGCTCAAGGGGAGCCGCACCATCCACTACATGGGCCACGTCCGGATGATGGGGGCCGTGCAGCCCTTCATCAGCGGCGCGATTTCAAAGACCGTCAACGTGCCGACCGAGATCACCGTGGAGGAGATCTCGCAGGCCTACATCGAGGCCTGGAAGGCGGGCGTCAAGGCGATCGCGATCTACCGGGACGGCTCCAAACGGGTGCAGCCCCTCTCGACCGGCAAGGACAAGGAGGCCGCCAAGAAAGTGGCCGGCCAGGCGGCCGCCTTAAGCGCCGCTGAGATCGCCAAGGGCCACACAGTCCAGCGCAGATACCTCCCGGACGAGCGGCACGCGGTGACCCACAAATTTTCGATCGCCGGGCACGACGGCTACGTGACGGTCGGGCTCTACGAGAACGGCAAGCCGGGCGAGATCTTCATCGTGATGTCCAAGGAGGGGACCGTGATCTCCGGCCTGCTGGACGCCTTCGCCACGGCAATCTCGCTGGCGCTGCAGTACGGGGTGCCGCTGGAGGCGCTGGTCAAGAAGTTCAGCCATATGCGGTTCGAGCCGGCCGGCATCACCTCCAACCCGAAGATCCGGTTCGCGCAGTCCATCCTGGACTACATCTTCCGCTGGATGTCGCTCAAGTTCCTGCCGACCACGGAGCAGCCGGAGCCGCCGGCCACCGTCACCGATCTCGCGGCCAAGCAGGCAGATGTCACGACGCCGGCGCCCACGGCAAAAACGGCCTCGAACCTGGCGCCCAGCCGGCAGGCGTTCCAGGGCCAAGTGGACGCCCCGCCCTGCCACGGCTGCGGCGCGATGATGGTCCGCTCGGGGAACTGCTACAAGTGTTTTAATTGCGGGGAGACCTCCGGCTGCTCGTGAGGCGTCTTTCCGCTTTCCTAATCGGAGGGATTTTGCTTTTGAGCGGACATGCAAACGCGGACGGGAACCCCAAAGCGACGATCGAGACCGACCAGGGGACGATCGTGGTGGAACTCTACAAGGACAAGGCCCCCAAGACGGTCGAGAATTTCGTGAAGCTGGCCAACAAGGGGTTCTACAGCGGGATACTCTTCCACCGGGTGATCCCCGGTTTCATGGTCCAGACAGGGGACCCAACCGGCACCGGCAGCGGCGGCCCGGGCTACTCCTTTGACGATGAGTTCGGGCTGGGGTTAAAGCACACCGGCGGGGGGATCCTCTCGATGGCCAACTCGGGCCCCAATACGAACGGCAGCCAATTCTTCATCACGCTGGCGGCGACCCCCTGGCTGGACGGAAAGCACGCGATCTTCGGGAAGGTGGTGGAGGGGCAATCGGTGGTGGACGCGATCGCCGCCGCCGATCGGGACAGCTCGGACCGCCCCCGCAAGGAGATCAAGATGAAGCGGGTGACGGTCAGCGAGTAGGAGTAGTTAGGCCGACCGTTCCAGCACTAAGGTGCTGTCCGCCGAGAGTTGAGCGGGTGGCGTGAGGTTCAGCGAATCCGGCGCGTTGATCCCCGGCTGCTGCGCTCCATTCCCCGGCAACCATCCCATCAGCATCAGAATCACGGACCATGCTGCGGTCATCTTAAGGCCCCCCTTCGCTTCGGTTGGCCGAGCTTGCCGTTGCCATCGGGGAGGATGCCCCCCATCTTACCGCAAACCCGGCGCGAATCAATCTTTAGACGAAATATTCCGGC
>CAYJTM010000097.1:0-4416 GCA_964373055.1 uncultured Planctomycetia bacterium | reverse complement strand
CCACCTTCTTCCAGAGCAGCGGCGAGAGGGTGTAGCCGAGGATCCGGTCCAGGATGCGGCGGGCCTGCTGCGCTTCCACCTTGCGAGTGTCGATCTGGCGCGGATGCTCGAACGCGTGCTTGATCGCTTCCGGCGTGATCTCATGGAAGACCGCCCGGTGGATCTCCTTGTCCTTGCCCAGCACCGTGGCCAGGTGGGCGCTGATCGCTTCCCCTTCCCGGTCGGGGTCGGTCGCGAGATAGAGCTTCTTGAACTTGGCGGCGGTTAATTTAAGCTCCTTGACGATCCTGCGCTTCTTGAAGATGACGATGTACTTCGGCGTAAAGTTATTCTCCAGGTCCACGCCGAACTGGCTGGCAGGAAGATCCATCACGTGCCCCTGCGAGGCGATCACCTTGTAGGAGCTGCCCAGGAACCGGTCGAGCGTCTTCGCCTTGGTCGGCGACTCCACGATCACCAATGCCTTAGCCACAACCCCCTCCGACAAAGTGAACGATTTCCACTTGGTCCGTTTCCTTCAATACCGCTCCGGCCAGTTCTTCCCGCTTCAGAATATTCAGATTCAGCTCCACCACCACCAGTCCCGGGTTCAGCTTCAGTTGATCCAGCAGCGCCGCCGCGGTCGTCCCCTCGGGGAGCTCCATCTCCTCCCCATTGACCGTCAGCTTCATTCAGTTGGCCCGGCTGAAACCCCGGCCGGGTGAGAGCCGCACCAACCCTTTGATCTCCAAGCAGGTCAGCACCGGCAGGAGATCGGCCGGCTCCAGCGCCGTCGCCTGGGCGATCGCTTCCAATCCTTTTCCCGATCCGATCGGGACCGCCCGGAAGACAACCTGCTCTTCCATCGTCATCTCGAGCCCCGCAGGGGCGAGAGATCTCGCCGTTAAAGACGAGATTTCTCGGCCAGAGGCCTCGAAATGACGTGCCGCACGAACAACAGCTTTCAGGTGCGGCGCCAGCTCTTCCAGAATGTCCTCGACGCGGCAGACCAGCTTCGCGCCGTCTTTCAAGAGGGCATGCGGCCCCTCGCTCTGCCGAGAAGAGACCGGGCCGGGGACCGCGAAGACCTCCCGTCCCTGCTCCATCGCGAACCGGGCGGTGATCAGAGCGCCGCTTTTAAACGGCGCCTCCACCACCACGGTCCCCAAGCTTAAACCGGAGATGATTCTGTTTCGTCTTGGAAAATTCCCGCGGAATGGTTTCTCCTCCGTCGGGAACTCGGAAAGAACGCAGCCGGATCGCGCGATTCTCTCCGCCAGCTCCCGATGCTGCGGCGGATAAATCATCGACAGCCCGTGGCCGACAACCGCGATCGTCCGCCCACCCGCTTTCAGCGCCCCCTCGTGAGCGGCGGCATCAATCCCTTCCGCCAGACCGGAAACAACCGTGACGCCGCAGCGGGCCAGATCTCCCGCCAGCCAACCGGCAATATCCAGCCCGTACGGGGTGGCCCCGCGGGTCCCCACGATGGCCACCGCCGCCTCATCCTCCTCCAGCAGCGTCCCTTTCAGGTACAGGACCGGCGGCGGCGTGTGGATCTCGGTGAGCAGCCGCGGGTAGTTCGAGTCTTGTAAAGTGATGCGTTTGATATCCATTACTGACTCTTTCTTTTAACCAAATAAAGGATGTAGCAGACCATGCCCACTAAAACCACTAGTGCCAAAAAAGCCACAGTCGGGCCGGAAAAACCATCAGGCGTAACGTAACTATTTTGTTGACTGAGATGATACCGAGCTTGAACTTGAGTTGGATCCATCAAAGCTTCCCTTTAATCCGCTGGAGGATCTCTTCGGTCACTTCCTGCAAGGTCCGGCCGGTCGTGTCGATCGTGACGTCCGCTCGCGCGTAATAAGGAGCCCGCAATTTCAAAAGCTCATTGATCCGCTCTTTCGGGTCTCCTCCCGCCAGCAGAGGCCGGGCCGGCAGTGTGGCGGCCGTCCGTTCCAGGATCGCGTCGGCCCCCGCCGTGAGGCAGACCAGCACGCCGCCGGAGCGGAGCGCCTGCACGTTCTGCTCATCGCACATCACGCCGCCGCCGGTGGCGATCACGTGATCCTTCAGCGCAGCCGCTTCCCGGACCGCCTTCGCCTCCATTTTCCGGAAGGCCGGCTCCCCGTCCTGCTCGAAGATCTGCTGCACGCTCCGGCCGGCTTGGGCTTCAATCTGCCGGTCCAAGTCAATGAACGGGCGCTTGAGCTTCCGGGCCAGCATCTTGCCGACCGCCGACTTCCCCGTCCCCATGAAACCCACCAGGATGATGTTGCTCACGGCAACGTCATTGCGAGGAGCGGCAGCGACGAAGCAATCTCGCTTTAAAGTCGAGATTGCTTCGCTCCCGTTGGTCGCTCGCAATGACATCCATTTCAGAAGTCTGCCACCTGACGCAGGTAACCGTTGAAGTTGCGCCGGATTTCCACAAGGCTGTCCCCGCCGAACTTTTCCAGGAAAGCATCGGCCAGATGGAAGGCGACCACCGCCTCCCCCACGACGCCGGCCGCGGGCACCGCGCTCACATCGGAGCGCTCCACGGTGGCGGCGAAGGGCTTCTTCGTCTTCAAGTCCACGCTCATCATCGGCTTGCGCAGCGTCGAGAGGGGCTTCATGTGGATCCGGACGATCACCGGCCCGCCGACCGTCATGCCGCCCTCGATCCCTCCGGCGCGGCAGGTTTTCCGGTAAAAACCCCTCTGCTTCGAATGGAAGATCTGGTCATGCAGCTGCGATCCGAACAGGTCGGAGACCTTCGTGCCGGCTCCGATCTCCACCGCCTTGATCGCCTGGATCGCCATGAGCCCGGCCGACAGCCGGGCGTCGAGCTTGCGGTCCCACTGCACGTGGGAGCCCAGCCCCACCGGCAGATCCGTCGCGATGATCTCGATGGCGCCGCCCAGCGTGTCGCCGGCTGCTTTCGCCTTGTCCACCAGGCCGATCATCTTGGCTTCTGCTTTCGCGTCCGCGCAGCGCAGCGGCGAGAGCTCCGCCTTCTTCCGGATCTGGGCGTGCGTCAGCTTCTCCACGTTGGCCTGCACGCCGCCCATCCGGACCACGTGGCTGAAGAGCTCGATGCCGAACTCCTGCAGGAACCGTTTCGCGACCGCTCCGACGGCGACGCGGGCCACCGTCTCCCGCGCGGAGGCCCGCTCCAGGATGCTCCGGACGTCTTCGTGATTGTACTTGAGGGCCCCCGACAGATCGGCGTGGCCGGGCCGCGGGCGGGTCACCACCGGCAGCTTATCAATCGAGGTATCCTTGTTCGGGACCTGCAGCGCCAGCGGAGAGCCGATCGTCTTGCCGCCCCGCAGGCCGGCGAGGATCTGCACCCGGTCGGTCTCGACCGACGTCATCCGGGCGCCGCGGCCGTAGCCGAGCTGGCGCCGCTTTAGCTGCTCGTCAATGAATGAAGGGGCCAGCGGCAAGCCGGCCGGCATCCCTTCCAAGATCGCCGTCAGGCAGATCCCGTGCGATTCCCCCGCCGTCAAGTAGCGAATCATAGAAGCCTCCGATACCAGTGGATCATCGAATCCCCAAAGAAAATCGCGATTAGCGTCCCCGCCGCCAGAAATGGGCCGAAGGGGATGATATCCTTTTTCGTCCGGGCCTTGATCGCCAGCCCGATCACCGCGCCGAAGAGAGGGCCCAACCCTAAGCTGACCAGCAGCACCTTCCAAATGCCGAGGATGGAGCCGGCCATCGCCATCAGCTTCACGTCCCCGAAGCCCATCGCTTCCTCTTCCCCGATCGCTTCCAGCTTCCGCTTGAAGAGTTTGGTGCCGGCCGCGCCGACCAGGTACATCGCGCCCGCCCCCACCACCGCGCCGATCACCGAGGCCCAGAGCCCCTCCCACCGCGTGAGAGCGCCGTGCAGCTCCGGAACGAAGAAGCTCACGATCACGCCGAGCGACAGCCCCGGCAGCGTGATCTCATCCGGCAGGATCATCTCCCGCAAATCAATCACCGAGAGCGTGATCAGCGCCGCCCCCAGCACCGCGTACACCAGCGCCAAAGAGGTCCAGCCGAACCGAACCAACACCGCCGCGAACAGCAAGCCCGTCGCCAGCTCCACGGCAGGGTAGCTCCAGGAGATCGGCTCCTCGCAGCGCCGGCACTTACCCTTCAGCAGCGCGAAGCTCAGCAGCGGGATGTTGTCGTACCAAGAAATCTTCTGCTGGCAAGAGCGGCAGCGGGAACGCCCCTTCACGATCTGCTCGCCGGCCGGGATGCGCCAGATGCAAACATTCAGGAACGAGCCGACCATCAGCCCGAACAGAAAAGCCGCGCTAACTGCCCACCACGTCATCGCGAGGCCCGCAGGGCCGAAGCGATCTCGTTCTTAACCATGCGTCGCGAAATGTTCATCCAGTGCTTTCTTCATCGCCGGCAGGACCTTCGCGTGCTTCACCCCTGTCCACAGACAAA
>CAYJTM010000096.1:0-4418 GCA_964373055.1 uncultured Planctomycetia bacterium | reverse complement strand
GCGTGGATCTTCGGCTCCAGCCGCCCGATCGTGCGGAGCAGTTCCTCAACCACCTCGGAAGGGGTGGTCTTCTTCCCTCGATAAAGCTCCTGGATCTGGCGCAGCGTCACGGAGGTAGGTTTCAGCCGGCCGGGTCAATCACCCGAGGGACTTTGAAGTAAGGCCCTTCCCGCTCCGGGGCGTTGGCCAGCGCCTGATCGGTCGGCAGGGCGGGCTGAAGCTTGTCCTCCCGGAAGACGTTGCTTAAAGGAAGGACGTGGCTGGTCGGGGGAACCCCCTCGGTCTTGGCCGATTTCAGTTTTTCGACGTAGGAGAGGATCTCCTCCAGCTGGCCGGCGAAACGGGACATCTCCTCCGGGGTCAGCTGGATCCGCGCGAGGCGGGAAAGGTACTCGACGTCCTTCGGGGAAATGGCCATCAAATTATCCTAGCACAAGAGGGCCTGCAGCCGGACCATCTCCTGCAATCCCAAGGTTTCCGGACGGCGGACGGGGTCAATGCCGGCCTCCTTCAGGCGCCGGAGCAGCTCCTCCTTGGGGATCATCACGCCGCCGGTCAGCAAGGCGTTCAGCAAAGTCTTGCGGCGGTGCGTGAAGATGGAGCGGACCAGCTTCAGGATCGCTTCCTCCCGCTCCGGCGGAACGGCCGGCTCCTCCAGCGGGTCGAGGCGCAGCACCGCGGAGGTCACCTTCGGCTGGGGATAGAAAGCGCTGGGGGGAATGGTGAAAAGGATCTTCGGCTTGAAGGCGATCTGAACCCCCAAGCTGATGCTGGAGCAAACCTTGCCGCCCGGCTGAGCAACGATCCGGTCGGCCACCTCTTTTTGGATCGTGAGCAGCACCCGCCGCACCCATGTGCGCTGCTTCAGCAGGAAATCCAGGATAGGGCTAGTCAGCGAATACGGAATGTTGCCGACCACCAGCAGAGAGCGGGGCGATCCCTGCGCGTAGGGAGCAAGCTCCATCTGCAGGATGTCGGAGCGAACCACTTGGAGGTTCCCGTTGTCCTTGAACCGGTCGGTCAGCACCTCCAGGAACCGCCGGTCCCGCTCCACCGCGTAGACGACGGCGCCCGATTGGAGCAGCTCCTCCGTCAGGGCGCCCAAGCCGGCGCCGATCTCCAACACCGAATCCCCCGGCTGAGCGCCCAGCTCCGCGGCGATTCGGGGGATCGCCCGGCCGTCGATCAGGAAACATTGCCCCCTCCGCCGGGGGGAGATCCCCAGGTTGTACTTCCGGGCGATCTCCTTGATGTCCCGTACGTTCAGCATCGCTGCCGGGCAAGTTGGATGGCCAATTGGATGGCGGCGCGCATGGAGGAAGGGTCTGCTGTGCCACGGCCGGCCAAGTCGAAGGCGGTGCCATGCACCGGCGAGGTCCGGACGAACGGCAGGCCCAGCGTCACGTTGACCGCCCGCTCCCACCCGAGCAGCTTGACCGGGATCAGCGCCTGGTCATGGTACAAAGCGACGACGGCATCGTACTCCCCGCGGGCCGCCGCCTGCATCAAACTGTCCGATGGCAGCGGCCCCGTTACACCCCGGACGGAGCGGGCCGCCGGCCGGAGGACCCGCTTCTCCTCCCCGCCGAACATCCCCCCCTCCCCGCCGTGCGGGTTCAGCGCCGCGAGGCCGATCCGGGGCCGGCGGATCCCGAAATCCCGAACCAACGCGCCACGGGTCGCTTCCAGAACCCGCTTCACCTCCGAGCGCCGCAGCCGGCCGGGCACCTCCCGGATCGCCCAATGGGTCGTTATCAAACTCGCCCGGAACCGGCCGGTCACGAACATCATCGTGGTCTTGCGGCGGAACTCTTCCGCCAAATATTCGGTGTGCCCGCGCCAGCGGATGCCGGCCCGCGCGATCCCCTCTTTCGAAACCGGCCCGGTGACAAGGGCCTCCGCCTCCCCCCGTTTTAGCACCCGGACCGCCTCAACCAGATACGCATAAGCCGCCCGGCCGCTCCCCTTCCCGGGACGGCCCGACCGGACGGAACCGGCATTGGGAATATCCAACCAGCCGAAGAGGGACCAGGGAACCCGGAGCTTGAGCTGTTGAGCGAGGGATTTCAGCAGAGAGAGATCGCCGATGACGGTCAGTCCGTTCATCCTTCGACTAAGCTCAGGATGAACGGACCGCGCCAAGGATTTGAGCAGGACCTCGGGGCCGATGCCGGCCGGGTCACCGAGTGTGATAAGGACGCGAGGAGATCCCTCGGTCGCTGTCGCTCCCTCGGGATGAGTTCGGCCGGGGGACTTACGTCGCATTCGCTCCGTAAGTCCTGGCCTCACTCACTTTACCGAGATGTAGGAATCGGCCCGGAGCTTGGCGATCCAGTCGCTGTACCGGGCGGCCCCTTTTTCATTCAGGAGCCGGTTTTTTATTTCGTCCTGGACCTCGGAGAGTTCCGCCTGCCGGGAAGGGCGCGCCGACTCGATCAGGAAGATGTGGAAACCGCTCGGCGTCTTGATGACCGGCGAGATCTGCCCCGCCTTCAGGTCGAACAGCACGCTGTCGATCTCTTTCCGGTTCTTGCCTTTCTCCAGCATGCCGATGCGGCCCCCCATCGTGGGGTTGAAACCGTCGGAGAAGCGCCGGGCCAGGTCGTAGAAGTCGGCCCCCTGCCCCAACTGGCGATGGATCTCCTTGGCCTGCGAGTAGGCGCGGGAGAGATCCAGGTTGTCCTTGGGGCGGATCAGGATCACGGCGACCTGCACCGCCTCCGGCGTGATGAATTCCTTCCTGCGCGCTTCGTAGGTGGCGGTGATCTCCGAGGGGGAGATGTCGAGGCGGGAACGGATCTCCCGGCCGATCAGTTTCTGGATCGCGATCTGGTCCTTGAACCGCAGGCGCAGATCCTCCATCGTCAGGTTCTGCTCTTGGAGGGCCTCCTCGAACTCCTCCGGCGTGGAGAACCGCTTCCGGGTGTCCCGGAGGAGCTCATCCACTTCCGCTTCGGTCACCTCGATCACCGGCGGCGTGCCGATCTTGCCTTTGCCCACCTCGACCGGGCGGGGGGATCGCGCCTCCTGCAGCATGAGCCGCTCGTCAATCAGCTGATCCAGCACCTTCTTTTTGATGTCCTCCAGCTGTTTGGCGAGGTCCTCGGGACCCATGGTCGCCTGCATCTGCAGGTAGACCGGCACCAGGGCGCGATGCAGCTCCGCCTGCGTGATCACATCGTTGTTGACGACCGCGACGATCCGGTTCCGGTCGGCCGCGTCGCTCCTGCGCCGCGGCATTTCCTCGGCAGCGAGGAGGGTGCCGCCTCGGTCACTGGAGACGGAAGCCGCCTGGGCGCCCGCCGCCGAGAGGAGCAGAAGGGATAGGAGAAGGCTTAGCCTTCGCACCGCGGGGAAATGGGTTTTAGGAAGCCGGTTTTTGCGGCGGAACCGCCGGCGCTTCGAAATGCTCTTTGATCTTGATCTGCGCCTTGGACCGCAATTCCTGGATCACGGACTGGACCACCTGCTGGCCCTGCTGGGCCTGGAGACCCTGGCGGATCTGGTCCTTGACCTCTTCGAACGGTTTCTGATGGGCCGGCTTTTGCTCGGCGAGGAGGATGATGTGGTATCCCAGCGGGGTCTGGACGACGCCGCTGATCTCCCCGGCTTTAAGCTTCATGGCGGCCTCTTCGAACTCCGGGATCACCTGCCCCTTGCTGAAGAAGCCGATGTCCCCGCCGCGCGACTTGGAGGGATCGACGGAGAGCTCCTCCGCCACCTTGGCGAACGGCTCGCCCCCTTTGACCCGCTCGAGCCCTTTCTTGGCGGTCTCGGCGTCGGGCACCAGGATGTGGCTGACGCGGTAGCTGTTCGGCTGCTTGAAGTTCTCCTTGTTGGCCTCGTAGAACTGGGCCACTTGGGCTTCCGTGACCGGGGCTTCCTTCTCCTTGCGCAGCATCTCCAGGAGCCGGCCGATCAGGATCTGGCGCTCGGCTTCTCGAAGCATCTTCCGGGCCTCCGCGTCGCGCCCCACCCCCCTGCGGTTGGCCTCCTGCAGCAGCACCAACTCGACCACCATCTGGTCCAGCAGCCGGTCCTTCTGGTCGGCGGCCAAGGAGCGGCCGGACGTCCCTAAGCCGGCCACCCGGTCATCCAGCTCTTTCGTGGTGATCACGTGCCCGTTGACGACCGCGGCCACTTTCCCCCCGGAACCGCAGCCGGAGGCAAAAATCAGGAAGAGGACAAGACTACTAAGGATTGCACTTTGCATTGGTGGTTTCCTCGCTTTCTATAGGGGGAAGTCTAACACGCTTTGTCCCGCTTTTCAACCGCTCGATCTCGCCCCGCAGCAGCCGGCAGTAGAGGTCGAACCCGACCGCAGCGATGTGGCCGTGCTGTTCGGTGCCCAGCAGGTTGCCGGCGCCCCGCAGCTGCATGTCCTGCAGCGCGATCTGGAACCCGGCGCCCAAGCTGGA
>CAYJTM010000095.1:0-4434 GCA_964373055.1 uncultured Planctomycetia bacterium | reverse complement strand
TGCTGATAGTATCGAAAGCCAGCAAAGAAGCCGGCCGTGAGCCCCGCCAGCTTCAGCAGCTCGGCGCCCAAGCCAAGACGGAACCCGATGTAACCCATTCTAACTAAAAGGATTACAGCGAGGACGTCTACCCAGTTGATCCGGTTGAAAGGAATCTCAGTCACGGTTAAAGGTAGGGAACTTAAATGAAGTATACCCTGTAGAAACTTACGCTGTCAAGGTAGGCCGAAAATTCTTTTGCTGAAATCACCCAGCTCTTCCCCGGAGACTTGGTGGACGAAATGCAGGTAATCTTTCCGGGTCTGGGCCAGCACACAGAGGTACCGCTCGGCCCCTTTCGACAGCTTTGCCTGGATCTCCGCGACGGCGGTCGGTTTGCCGTAAATCCGCTTCTGGCAATCGGCGGCGCAGGCATAATACTCCTTGATCCTTCCCAGGTGCGCGCGCGGCTCCGGAACCGGCTGGAAGATCCCCACGGAAAGGAGAAGGTCGTCGGCGTTCACCTTGTAGATCCGGTACATCCGCGACCGGTCCGGCATGGCCCGGTTGATCGCCTCGTACACGTCCACATCGTGCCGGGAGAGGTCCTCGGAGATCTCCTGAAGGTACCGGGGGTCTATGTAGGAAACCAGCACCCCCCCGAGGTAGGCGTTTACGTCTTCCTCATACAGGCGCCCATCCGCGTCCAGCCGCAGGTCCAACCGCGCCTTGAGCAGCATCTCCAGGACGGCGCCGAACACCGCCTCCGGGCGCGAACTGGGAAGCACCGCGCACGAGGTGTTCAGTCTCATTGTCTTACCCTACGCCAGCTGGCTCCTCAGGCGCGCCTTGACCGGCCTCGGAGCCGGGGCGCCGGCGGGAAACCGGAGCACCTCTTCCTGCCGCGGCCCCTTCAGAACGTTCGGTCCGGGCTGCATCCCGACGAGCTCGGTCCGCCAGCTCATCCAGAGGACACCTAAGCTGACCCCCAGCCCCAGCGTGATCCAGGGCAGCACGGTGCTCAGCAGGCCCTGGCGCGAAGGCAGGATCTCATGCTTGGGAAACCTCCACGGCTCCGCCGGGTTCCACACCCCCGACGGGACCGGGAAGTTGTCACCGTATTCGAGAGGAGGCCTCACGGTTCCCCTCCAGCAGCTCAGACGCCAGCCGCTTGGCTTCGGAAGCGCCGCCGGCCAGTTTCTGCAGCAGCCGCTGCTCCAGATCCTGGTCGTTCCGCAAGTTCTCCCCGCTGACGTTGAGCTTCCTCAGCAGATCAATCAGAGCCGAGATGATCCGCGTCCGGGGAAACTTAACACCCGTGGAGAAGAGGGCATCCTTGCCCATCTTGTCGAGATAGTCCACCTGGGACCGGTCCAAAAACGTCACTACCCGGTGCACCTGCTTTGCCTGCGCCGGTTCGGTCTGGGTCGGATTCTTCATTTAAGACCTCCTTTTTTACCCATAAAAAAACGCCTGAAAGCTGTCTCGTGACAACCTCCAGGCGTCCTTCATCCCTTTGGTAGCCCAGCTGTCCCAGCCCCCGGCGCCTCGTACCGGTGTGGGACCTGTGGCTTTGCGTCCTACCGTTGCCGGTAGTTTGCCTTTGTCACGGGATCTTGTTCCAAATTGTACTGCCAATCCAAGGGTGGCACAGGATGTGTCATTTTGTCAAGGGCACCACGGAAATTAACTGGGGTCAGACTCCGCGGGGTCTGACCCCAACAAGAAGTTGAGGATACTGAGACCGGCAACAACCGCCGTTTCACAGCGCAGGACCAGCGGGCCTAAGCTGACCGGGTGGGCGCCGGCGTCGAGCGCCTGCCGTCTTTCCTCCGGGGTGAAATCTCCCTCGGGGCCAATCAGGAGGAGGTACGACGTACCGATTGCCCTTTCGGTACGTCGTACCGGTTGAGAAAGGGCTGTCTTCCAGTCTTCGCGCGGGCCTTCCACCGCCGCCAGGAGAATACGGTGATATTCAGGAAAGGAGGCGAGGAGCTTGCTCCAGGGAGTGACCGGCCGGATCTCCGGCAGGAGCATGATGCCGCACTGCTTGGCCGTCTCCACCGAGACCTGCCGCAGGTGGTCCATCTTCCGCTTGAAGCGGTCGGCCGTGAACCGGACCACCGTCCGCTCGGTCTGCAGGGGGAGGATCGCCGAGACGCCGAGCTGCGTGGCGGAGCCGACAATCTCCTCCATCCTCCCCTGGCCGGGGATGGCAACCCCAAGATGGACGGCCCAGGGCGCCGGCGGGACCTGCCGGAGCGGCCCGGCCTCGAGGAGCAGCCGCCCCGCCCCCGCCTCCCGGACGACCGCTTCCATCCGGCGGCCCTGTCCATCGAAACAGAGGACGCTCTCCCCTCGGCGGACCCGGAGCACGCGGGACAGATGGTGGGCTTCCCTTCCGGACAACCGCACCTCCGACCCGGCCGGCCAGGCGTCAGGGGGAATGAAACAGCGGACAGCCACGGACGCTAGGGAGCGTTCTTTTCGTCCGTGGTGCAGCGGGTCAGGTTCTCCCCCTCGAAGAAGAGGCGCTTGTTGCGGGAGACGTACTCATAGTCGATCGGGAGCCCCTGCACCCGGCCATGGTAAATCCATTCCTCCCTCACGTTGCCCAGCTCATCCGACCCGTGGGCCACCACGTAATCCGGCTTGCCCCAGGCCTCCAGCACCTTGGCCTTGCGCGTGCCCAGCGTGAAGGGGGGCGCCGTGCCGAGCGGATGGGCCAACGCCTCCTTGGCGGTGGGGGTGTGCATGTCGCCGCAGCCGGCCAAAGAGAAGAGCACCGCGGCCGCGACTAAAAGTCGAGATTGCTTCGCTTCGCTCGCAATGACGCTGTCTGCCAAGGGTCCTCCTCAAAGTGAGGCCCCCGCCAGGATCACTGGCGGGGGCCTTTTGTTTCATCCACACAAGGAGTGCCAGGTCTAAGACTTGGCACCCTTCTTGCGCTGATCGTTTAGAACTTGACGGATCCGCCTCCACCCGCCGTCCAGGCGAGGTCATCGCCGCGGTTGAAGGTGCTCGCCGGCTCCTCGTAGTAGTCGCCGGGGAAGAACCAGCCGCCGAACACGTTCAGCTGGACATCTTCCGTGTAATCGTACAGCAGCTTCGCGTCGAGCTCATCGCCGGCGTGGCTGCTGCGGCCGGGACGGGGCTCTTCATCGAACCGGGCATGCGTGTAGCGGGCCCAAAGCGTGATGTCCTTGATCGGATTCAGCTTCAGGTCGCCGTAGAACAGGTGCCGGTTCGTGGACGCGCCGGTGTCGTTCGCGTCGAACGTGGTGTACAGGTTCGCCGGAGCGTCCGCGCCACTCAGGAAGTCCTGAATGTACGTGACGAACGAGCCCCGGTAGACCGGGTCCCAGGCGTTGAACTTGCCTCCGATGTTTCCCCCGAGCCCTGCTCCGGTGATCGGACCGGCCTCCGAGGTGCCCTGTGGCTCCTCACCCGAATAGAACGTCCAGCCGAAACCGGTGGACGGCGTCCAGGGAGCCTGCGCCCAGGTGTAGTTGGCGTAGATGTTCGCCGCCCAAGCGCTGCGATCCCGCTCCTGGAGATTCGCTGCGGTCACATCCTTTAACTCGCCGAACTGATGCGCCCCTTCCGCCGAGACCTTCAGGTTCTCGATCGGAGCGGCGGCCGTCCGGATGCCCACGGTGTGGACGTTGTTGCTCTCGTACACGCGCGCGCCACCCGCCGGATTGGTCTGACCATTCACCGTCACAGTGCCGGAACCCACACCGGAACCAGCGGCGGCGCCGTTTTCGTCGTTCTTGTAGAACCAGTACGGCTCCACCTCGGCTTCCCAGCGGTCCAGCTTGTAGTTCGCCAGAACGCCGTAGAGGTTCTCGTCGTTGTCCGGAACACCGGTCTCATCCACAATCGCGATCACACCCTCGACCGTCAGCGGGGAGAAATCCAGGATCGCCCGGACTGCGTCGAAGGAGTTGAAGGCGCTGTATTCCTGACCGTTAGGCTGAACCTCCGCTCCCGGCGTTGTGTCAGGGAAGACCCCTTCCGGATCCCGCAGCAGCCCGTTGCCCACGATGAAGCCGGTGCCGTAGACCAGGTTCTGGCGGCCGGCGATGATCGTCAAGGGAGAATAGAGGAACTCCCTCAACGTCACGTAAGCGTTGTCGATCGTGATCTGATCAACACCTGCCGTTTGGGCGTCCCACTTGCGCTGGTTCAGCAAGCGGACGGAGGTGGAGACATTGTCGGTCAGGTCGGCGTCCACATTGACATGGAGGGTGGAAAGCGCAAACTCCTCCGTATCGTCGTCCGTGATGGAGCCGACACTGGAAGCACCCGACTGGTTCTTCTGCTTCAGCTTCAGGTCATAGTTGTGGTGCGTGACACCCTTCATGTCGATGTCACCGCTGACCTTGATGTTCTGCACCTCGGCGTACGCGGTCCCATTCAGGGCCACGGCAAACGCCAGAAGTCCCACGACTA
>CAYJTM010000094.1:0-4575 GCA_964373055.1 uncultured Planctomycetia bacterium | reverse complement strand
GCCGAGAAGGACCGCCTGGTGTTCCGTCTTGCGGATACCCCCGCGACTGCCAGCCCGCGCTCGTAACGTCCAGTGGGCTCATGAAGCGGGTCTCCCGTTTATTCCTCACCGTCCTCATCCTTTCCCTGGCCGCGGCCGCGGCCGGCGCCGAGCTGGCCCGCTGGAAAGTCCAGGAGGGCTTGAGCCGTTTCCTGGGGATCCCGGTCCGAGTGCAGCGGCTGACCTTCTCCCCCCGGTGCCTCACGCTGCATGGGCTTTCTTTCCTGCTTCCGGCCCGCGCTCCGCTGCGCATCGACCGTCTCAACCTGGAGGGCTCGATCCTTTCCGTCGCCACGGGCCGGCTCTTCACCGGCGTGTTTCCCAACGTCCGCTCCGTCAAGCTGACCGGGCTCACGCTCTCGGTGTCCGGAGTGGCTTTGCAGGCGGGAGGGGAGGTCTTCCTTCGGGGCCAGCCGGGCGCTTACGCCCAAGTGGACGGCCTGCTCACGCTGGAGCACCCGATGCTGAAGGGATCGATCGAGATCACCGGCCGGCTGCTGGAGCCGGTCCTCTTCGGCTGGATCGAATCGGCGCCCATAGGCAGGCACCACTTTATCGCCCAACTGGACATCACTCGGGAGGCGATCACCCTGCCGCGGATGCTGATCCAGGACGGCTGGACCGCCAACGGTGGCTTGATATTCAACCTTCCCGTCTGGCGGGGAGAGATCAACGTGGCCGGCCCGGACCTGCAGCGCTACCGGTTCCAGATCATGCCGGGGGAAAACGGCACCACCCGCGCGGCGCTCACGGTGCAGCCGGAAGGGGCGCCGCCCAAGGAATTTTCAGCGAAGTGGCTGGTGCGTCGTGGACATCTGGATTTTGAAGCCGATCTGATGGGCCGGCAGGCGGTCCTGAAGGGACAGACCGACCTGCGATTGCCTTACCGCACCGCGGTCCGGCTGGACTTGAACGGCCTGGAGCTCGACGGGATCGCGGACTGGATCCCCAACCAGTCCTCCTCCAAGGTTTCGGGCGCGCTGCGGGGGCATGTAGAGGTGAACGGCATCCTCGGCAAGATCACCAGCAAGGGGGAGGTGTTCTCCGGCGAAGGGAGATTCGGACGGATGGACTTCGAGTGGATCTCGATCCGGTTCCAGGGCAATGGGCCGATCCTTCGGCTTGAGAACTCCCATCTGACGCGGCGCGGCGCGGTGGCTCAGATGGAGGGGATGCTCGACGCGCGGCGGATCGGCCAGAGGGATTTCTTCCGGAACGTGAAGCTCTCTTCGGTGCCCGGCATGGAGGGCAGTCTGGACCTGGGCAGCGTTGCCATCGGACCGACCCCGGGGGAGGGTGTCAACATCCAGACCGCGATCACGGCGGAGCAGAACGTGAAGATGAAAATCGAGAAAGACGAGAAGATCATCGCGGTGGAGCACCGAAAAAAATTTTAATGCGCCCGGCTGACCTGATCACCGAGAAGCTGCTTGAGCCGCTGGGGGAGGGGGCGTTGGCCTTCTTCGCCTACGTGGGCGGGTCGGTCACGCTGCTGTTTAAGACGTTCCTCGGCTTCTTCGCGCTGCCGTGGGGGCGCTGGAGGGACCGCCGCTGGGCGCTGGTGGCCGACCAGATGACCAAGGTGGGGGTGGCCAGCTTCCCGCTGGTGTTCCTGACCGCGCTGTTCACCGGCGTGGTGCTGGCGCTCCAGAGCGCCTACCAGCTGCAGAAGATGTCGGCCGAGAACTACATCGCCTCGCTGGTGGCCCTCTCGATGACGCGGGAGCTGGGGCCCGTCTTGACGGCCCTGGTGATCGCGGGGCGGGTCGGGGCGGCCATCACGGCGGAGCTGGGCACGATGCGGGTGACCGAGCAGATCGACGCGCTGGAGACCCTGGGCACCGACCCGGTAAATTATCTCGCGGTGCCGCGCATGGTGGCGCTCCTCATCATGCTGCCGGTCCTCGTGATCTACGCCGACATGGTGGGGATCCTGGGCGGGTACCTGGTGGGCGTCTACAAGCTGGGGATCGGGTCCAGCCTCTACATGAACATGACCTGGGACCCGCTGCGGATCAAGGACGTGCTGACAGGGCTGTTCAAAGCGGCCGTCTTCGCCGCGATCATCGCCGGCATCGCCTGCTACGAGGGGTTCGAAACGCAAGGCGGCGCCGAGGGGGTGGGCCGCTCCACCACGCTGTCGGTGGTGATCTCCTTCATCCTGATCATCACGGCCGATTGCTTTTTCACGGCGCTGTTCTATTTCGTTTTCCCTTAGCGTGATCGAGCTCATCAACCTGTTCAAAGAGTTCGGCAGCCACCCGGTGCTGCGGGGGGTGAACCTAACGATCCGGGACGGCGAGACGATGGTGATCATTGGCCGCTCCGGCATCGGCAAGTCGGTGTTGCTCAAGCACATCATCGGGCTCATGAAGCCGGACGAGGGGCAGGTGATCGTGGACGGCGATGAGATATCGCGCGCCGATGACGAGACGCTGCGCCGGCTCCGGCTGAAGTTCGGCATGTTGTTCCAGGGGGCGGCGCTGTTCGACTCGCTGACGGTCGGCGAGAATGTGGCTTTTCCGCTTCGGGAGCACACCGCGATGAAAGAGTCCGCGATCCAGGCCCGGGTCGTGGAGTGCCTGGGCTACGTGGGGCTCTCCGGCATCGAGCACCTGAAGCCGGCGGAGCTCTCGGGCGGCATGCGCAAACGGGTGGGGCTGGCGCGGGCGCTGGCGATCAAGCCGCAAGTGATTTTGTACGACGAGCCGACCACCGGCGTGGACCCGATCGGCGCCGACGCGATCAACCGGCTGATTATCGGCCTGCACGACCGGCTCAAGGTGACCGGCATTGTGGTCACGCACGACATGGTGAGCGCTTACAAGATCGCGGACCGGATCGCGATGCTCCACGAGGGACGCATCCTGCAGGTGGGGACCGTGGGGGAGATCCGCTCCACGAGCAACCCGGTGGTGCGGCAATTCATCCTGGGCATATCCGAAAACGGGGAGGGTAAGACACAGAAATGACGGCCACGCGGGAGATCAAGGTCGGCCTGTTCGTCTTCATTGCGTTCGTTCTGCTGGCGGTCATGATCTTTTCGATCAGTGACTTCTACACAAGCCAGGCGCAGTACACCTACCCTCTGCGGGTGCGCTTCAGCTTCGTCAACGGCATTGACCCGGGCGCCCCGGTGCGTGTGGCCGGTGTGAAGGTGGGCGAGGTGCGCACCGTCGGCGTCTACCGGGACGAGGCCACGCAGAAGGTGCAGGTGGAGCTGGGGGTCCGGATCTCCAAGGACGCCGTGTTAGAAGAGGACGCCCTCGCCACGATCAATACGCTGGGCCTGCTCGGCGAGAAATATCTGGAGATCATCCCGGGCACGCCCGGCAAGAGGGCTTTGAGCGCCGACGAGATCCTGGTCGGCAAGGACTCGGTCTCCACCGAGAAGCTGATGGAGACCACCTACCAGACCGTGGAGGAGCTGCGGGGGGCCGTGGGGTCGCTCAACCAGGTGATCGGCGACCCGGCGACGCAGGAGGCGCTCAAGGGGACGCTGGTCAACTCGAGAGAGGCCACGATCCAACTGACGCTCTTCCTGACCCAGGCCAACGAGGTGATGGGCAAGATCAACCGGGGAGAGGGGACCATCGGGCAGCTGCTGACCAAGGACGACCTCTACAAGGACCTCAAGGGGCTGACCGAGGATTTGAAGGCGAATCCGTGGAAATTATTCTTCCATCCTAAAGAGAAACGCAAATGAGAGGAGGCATCATCCATGGGACTCTGGTCCATTCGCATCTTCTTCGTGATTTTAAGCGCGCTCGTGGGGTATCAGATCGGGCAGGTGGTTCCGGGTATCGTGCCGTGGGTCACGGCGCTGATTGGGGGTGTGCTGGCCGGCATGATAATCGGAATGGAGTACTCGCTCAAGAAGGTCTCCACGCGCGGGTTGTCGGCGGCGGTGTTCGGCCTGATCTTCGGTCTTGTCATGGCGCGGCTGATCCTCAGCACGCTGGACCTGGTCCCCGTGGGGCCGGAACTCGGCGTGCCGATCCGGTCGGCGCTGGTCGTGATCTTCAGCTACTTCGGCATGGCCATCGCGCTGCGGGGGCGCGATGAGTTCAACATCATCATCCCGTATGTGAAGTTCACGCGCCAGGACCAGCGGGAAGAGCTGATCATCCTGGACACCAGCGTCGTCATTGACGGCCGCATCGCCGACATCTGCCAGACCCGCTTCATTGAGGGGCGCTTCATTGTGCCCCGCTTCGTCTTGAAGGAGCTGCAGCAGATCGCCGACAGCCAGGACCCGATCAAGCGCAACCGCGGCCGGCGCGGGCTGGACGTGCTGGCCCGCATCCAGAAGATCCCGAACGTGGATGTCCGGATCACCGACGAGGATTTCGCCGACACGCGGGAGGTGGACGCCAAGCTGGTGCGGCTGGCCAAGCTGATGGGGGGCAGAATCCTCACGAACGACTTCAACCTGAACAAGGTGGCCGAGCTGCAGGGGATCCAGGTGCTCAACATCAACGAGCTGGCCAACGCCTTGAAGCCGGTGGTGCTGCCGGGCGAGGTGATGGAGGCCCG
>CAYJTM010000093.1:0-4579 GCA_964373055.1 uncultured Planctomycetia bacterium | reverse complement strand
CACCGGCGGAAGTCTTCAAAGCCGCAGGTGTTGCACTTGCTGGTTGAATGCGGGATCTGAAATATCAGAAAAGGTCCTTGAAGAACTCGAGCTGAAAGGGCGACCGACTTGGTTGCTGAATTTACGCGATTATCATGAGTCGGACTTACCCGCCTCCGTTCAAGAATATTTAAATGAAGGAGCGAGAAGAGGCTTATCTGAGAAACCTCTAATCAAGCAACGCCGTGTCTGGTATTGGACAGAACGCCGGGAGCCAGCGCCATTTCTCTTCGCATATCTCGGAAGGAGAAACGTTCGCTTTCTAAGAAATCGGGACGAGATTCACGCTTTGACAGGGTTTCTTTATGTTTATCCCCAACCGGCTTATTCTTCGCCGCGAGCGGTTGAAAAACTGTGGGAGTGCATGCAGAATCCGAATTTTCTAAAATATCTTGAACTGGTCGCTAAAACCTATGGCGGGGGTGCACTAAAAGTAGAACCCCGAGCGCTTGAGCGGACTCCGATACCGGTGGTAAATATCCTTCCGCTGATTAAGATCCATAACCCTCTAGATGAAATTCAAATGGAAGAGCAAGTTTTATCAGCCTCGTCCTGACCCACTTCGACAACAAACCACTCCTTTGCCGCTTCTGGGCGGCCCCGTTGTAACCCACTGAGTTTGTGATCTTGCGCATCGGACAGGCAGGGGAGACTACCGGCAACGGTATAATGGGCTTCATGAAGCCGATCCGCCTATCCCCTTCGAAGCTCAACCTCTTCCGAAACTGCCCGCGGTGTTTCTGGCTCGATAAGACCAGGGGAATTGAGCGGCCGCGAGGGATCTACCCCTCTTTGCCCAGCGGTATGGACCGCATTATTAAGACATACTTCGATCGCTTCCGAGCTGACGGCAGGTTGCCCCCGGAGGTTGGGGAAGCTTTGTCCGATGGCGTCAGGTTGTATCCCGACCAGACCCGGCTCAATCGCTGGCGCAACTGGCAGACGGGTCTCGAGTGCCGGGACCCGGACGGTTCAGTGTTGTTTGGCGCAGTGGATGATGTCCTGGTCAAGGGTAGCCGCTACATCCCGTTTGACTACAAGACCAAAGGGTCGGTTACCTCGGAGGAGGACGCCGTCAAGTACTACCAGACTCAACTCGATTGCTACGCGCTCCTACTGCAGGAGAATGGGCTGCCGGTGACCGACTACGGCATCCTCCTGTACTATTCCCCCAAGCAGGTGAATAGTAGCGGCCTGGTCGCTTTCGAAAACCAGTGCTTGAAGATCCCCACAGATACCGGGCGGGCCCTGAAAATATTCCGCAAAGCTATCAAAACGCTGAAGGGCTCCTTGCCGCCAACGAACGACTGCGAGTTCTGCGGTTGGTTCGGGGAAGTCACCGCCGAATTGCGCGCGTAACGGTACCGTGCCCACTTCACCTCTGGATGAACTGATGACCAGGCTGGGCCTGTCCAATGCGGATCTGGTGAAGGCATCGACCGAACAGCTTACGTTTAAGATGATTCAGAAAGCCCGAAAAGGAAAACCGCTCACGCCGAATGTTCAAAATAAGATCCTCGCCGCGCTGAAAGTGCTAACGGTACCGGGTTCCGCGGTGACATCCATGGAAAACCCCTTTCGGTAGTCTCTGGAAGGGGCTTGTTGTATACTCAGGGTGAAATGAGCGCCAAAATACAGCTCGATAAAACAAGGATTGCTGAGTTCTGCCGACGGCATCATATTCGGAGATTGGCCCTTTTCGGTTCTGTTCTCCGAGACGATTTCCGGCCGGACAGCGACGTGGACGTCCTGGTGGAATTCGAGCCAGGACATGTGCCCGGGTGGGAATTTTTTGATTGGGAAGATGAGCTGTCCGAAATTATCGGTCGTAAGGCGGATCTCAATACTCCGGGTTTCTTGAGCCGATTCTTTAGAGATCGGGTGTTGGCCGAAGCGGAAGTCCAATATGACCGAGCAGCTTAAAGACGAAGATCGGATTCACCACATGCTCGAGGCAGCATCGAAGGCAGCGGAGTTTTCAAAAGGCCGAACCCGGGCTGATCTAGATGCGGATGAACAGCTGACGTTGGCGTTGGTCCATCTGCTGGAAATTCTTGGAGAAGCAGCTGGAAAAGTATCACAGGATTTCCGCCAGCGCCATTCGGAGATTCCTTGGACCAGAATCAGTGGTATTCGAAATCGTCTGATCCATGGTTACTTCGATGTAGATTTGGATATTGTTTGGGAGACAGCGACGGCTCGGTTGCCGGAACTCATTACTCAACTCAAGAAAATTGTAGGGTAACACCCTCGACCTACCTCGATAAGAAACCGCTGCTTTGCCGCTTTGGGGGTGCCATGCGGACCCTAGCTCGATTCCTGATCGCCGGGCTGTTCCTCACCACCGGGACACTCCATTTCCTGAAGCCGGAGCTCTTCGTGAAGATCGTCCCGCCCCGGTTGCCGTGGCCGCTGGGGCTGGTCTATCTGACCGGGGCCCTGGAGCTGGCGGGAGGGGTGGGGCTGCTGGTCCCCAGGTTCCAGAGGGTTGCGGCGTACGGGCTGGCGGCGCTGTTGATCGCCGTCTTGCCGGCGAATATCACCATGGCAACCGGACCGGTTAAATTTGGCGGGTTCTTCGACCATCCGCTGTATCATTGGATCCGGATCCCGTTCCAAGGGGTGCTGATCGCCTGGCTCCTCTGGTGCCGGAGGTAGAATAGGCGCATGTCCAAAGGGCAGGGAATTGCGCTGACCGCGGCGCGGGTGCTGCTGACGCTGGCCCTGTATCTCGTCGCGGCCTTCGTGCTGGGGCTGGCGCTGGTTCCCTCCGCGCTGATGGTCCGCGCGGCCTGGAGCGCCGGCATCCTCTGGGCCTGCTGGGCGGCGGCGGCGGGCTATTTCTTGTTCGGGTTCTCCCTGATGCTACTGGCGGCGGCCGGGCGGTGGGTTTTCCGGCTGGACCTGAAGGAAGGGACCTATCCGCTCGGTTCGCCGGGGATGCTCAAGTGGTACGTGTCGAACGCGCTGCAGCTGCTGGTGTGGACCCTCTTCGGCGACTTCCTCCTGCTCACCCCGTTCGCGGCCCTCTTCTACCGGCTGATGGGGGCCAAGCTGGGCCTGAACGTGCAGATCAACTCCCGGTATTGCGCGGACCTGTCCCTGATGGAGATCGGGGACAACGCGGTGATCGGCGGGCATGCCACGGTGATCGGGCACTCCTTTGAGGCCGCCGGCCTGATCCTGAAGAAGGTCCGGATCGGCCGCAACGCCATCATCGGCTTGAACGCGATCGTCCTGCCCGGCGTTGAAGTGGGAGAGGGGGCCACGGTCGGCGCCGGGGTGATTGTCCCCAAGAACACGAAGATCCCGCCCGGCGCGGTCTTCCTTGGAAAATGAGCTTATAATAGGGCACTATGAAGATCGTTAAGGACACGATCACCCGGGAGGAGCTTCGCCGGATGGCCGCGGAGGGGTTCGGCAACATGGTCAAGGCGGCCGTGGATCTGGACAAAGGGATTCTCGCCGTGGATGCCGAACTGCACTCGGACCTGGAAGCCCTGCTGCTGGATGCCGGCTCCAAGCAAAAAGAGCTCTGGGGGATCAACCTCTACCCGGACCTGCAGGGAGAGGAGTTCATCGAATTTGACTCCATGATCAATGTGCGGCCGTCCCAGGGAAACCACACCCGGGGGGTGGACGATGCCGGCACGAGGAAACGGATCGCCGATGTGGTCGCGAAAAGGGTCCGGTGATGGCTTACCAGCATAAGGAACTCGCGGCGGGACGCTGGGCCCGGATGCCTCTGGCGGAACAGATGGCGAACATCGGGGGGGAGGTGGAACGGGCGCTGAATTGGAAAACCAAGAATAACCCGGATTACAGCCGCCGGGCGGCGGAGCGAGCGCTGGAGCTGTCCGACCTCAGTCTGGCCGGCGCCCGGAAATTCTCCCAACTCAAGGAGGTCGCCCGGCTGAGGGAAATCCTGGCCGATTATTTCTACGGATCCAACTTGTACTGCTCCACGGAAGCTTCCCTTAGAAAGTATTTCGCGCCATTCGCTTACGCGGCCCGCCGGCACATCCAAGCCGCTTGACCCGCCTCAACCTATTAAAGCTATGGGCTGGAACTCTACTTTTTTTAGCGGGGGCCTCCTTGGCGCGGGCGGAGGGTGAGATGACGATCCTCGCGATGGGGGATTCCACCACCGCCGGGACGCCGGCGTTCCGGTCGCCGGTGGAAGCCCCTCCAAACGGGGTGGGGAACGAGCAGAGCCAATACGCCTATTGGGCGGCGCGGCTGCTGCCCGGCCGGCGCTTCCTAAACAGGGGAGTGAACGGGGAGCGGACCGGCCAGATCCTCCGCCGGCTGGAGGCCGACTTGAAAACGCTGCGGCCGGACGCCGTGGTCCTTTTGGCCGGCGTGAACGACCTCTACCAGGGCGCCCCTCCGGAACAAATCCAGAAGAACCTGGAGAAGATGTACCGGCTTTGCAAGGAGCAAGGGATCCCGGTGACGGCCTGCACGATCATCCCGTACAACGGGATGTCCTCCGAGGTCTTCGGCCGGATGCGGCAGGTCAACGAGTGGATCCGGAAAT
>CAYJTM010000092.1:3011-4609 GCA_964373055.1 uncultured Planctomycetia bacterium | reverse complement strand
TCCTCGCCCAATCGCGGGGATTTCAGGAAACCTTCCGCGTAGTCCCAGAACCCAACCAGCTGGAGAGATTTCCGAAAACGACCGTAGAAACTCTTGTCATTCCTGCCCAGCGCGGGCAGAATCCGATCGCTGGGCAGGCGGACTTCCACCGTGGCCTGATAACCGTAATCGGCCAGGAAGTGCCCTTCCGGGTAGCCGCGGACGGTGTCGAAACCGCCCAACCGGAACTGCTCGGCCGGAACCAGGCGATCGCTGGTCAGCTGGCTTGATCCCCGGAAGACCAGCGAGGTGCCGGCCGGCCCTTTTTGAACGCGCACGAGGTTCGTGATCCAGCGGACGAATTGACCTCCCGCCCCCGCCCGGCTGGCCGCCGCATCCTCAGGATGGGATCCGCCCAGGATATTGGGGATGCCGACACGGAGCTCCTGGATAAACAAACCGCGGCCTTTACCGTCCTGTTCCAGGTAGGCGGTTCCGAATCGAGCCACCCGGAGATCGTCTTTCGAGTTGGACCTCTCATCCAACTGGGTCCGAACCCGCTTCCAGTCGAACCCTGTGGTGGCCTCCAGCTCCCAGCCGGTGCGGCGAACCACCGGAATCACCAGCCCCGGGCTGACCGTGACCGCATTCCCACGCGCCAAAAGGTTTTTCAGATCACCCCCCACCGAGGACGTGACCCCGCTGGCATCAAACGTGGCGGCCAAGCCGGATGGGTTGAGCGGGCGATAATAGCTGAAGGTGCCGCCTTTTAATCCCCCAAACTCTGAGAGGATTCCCCGGATCAGCGCCTGGTCATCGTGCCCGGTCAGGTTTCCATGGGAGACTAGAACGCTCTGGCGGATTTGTCCGGTCTCTTTGGTCCCTAAGGTGTCTACCGCGTAATTGGCGTGAAGGGGCCGCTTGTCGGTTACTTGAACAATTAAATCCGTTGTTTCGGGTTCTATGGAGGGGGCGAGGATCAGCTTGGCCTTCCGATCCGGGTTCGAATTGATCTGAACGAGCGCCTCCTCAATCCGAGGCATGTAAAGGATCTCGCCCGGACGGACCCGCACATAGCTCCTGAGAAGCTCGGCGGAGAAGTGCTTGTTCCCTTCCACCCGGACCTGACCGACCTTTCCCTCCACCACCCGCAAACGGACGACGCCTTTCTCCACGCCCTGGGCTGGAATGATCGCCCGAGAGGTGACGTAGCCGCGCCCCCGGTACCAGCGGGTAACCGCCTGCGCCACTTGCCGAAGCTCCTGCAAGGAAACCTGCCGCCCTTCCACCTCTGCCGCCAAGGACCGGGCGACCTTCTTGGGAAGCAGAGTGCTTCCTTCTATCTCAACATGGGAGACGGCTACCGGAGGGGTCCCGGCGGGAATGGGAGGCAACTCTCCCTCCGGGGGAAGCTCAATGGGGATGGTCGCCCGCTCAGGAACCTCCAGTTCTCTAGGCCGGCGTAGGCGCTCTTCCTCTGAACCCACCTCTGTCTGACGGTTGGTATCCGCCAAGCTCAGCCCAGCAAAAACCAAGCTGAAAAGCAGCCCTGAGAACAAGATCGAGGTCCGATGCGAATGGATCATCATGCGAGGGGCTTAACGTACCACAGGCAAAAA
>CAYJTM010000092.1:1630-2911 GCA_964373055.1 uncultured Planctomycetia bacterium | reverse complement strand
CGGCGGTTGTTCTTGAACCACAGCGTGGTCCGCCGCACCCCTTCATCAAACGGGACCAGCGCCTTGAATCCGAGCTGTCTCTTCGCCTTGCGGATGTCCGCCCAGGTGTGCATCACGTCGCCGGGCCGCTTCGGGCCGAACTTCGGCTTGATGCGGGACCCGAGGATCTTCCGGATCAGCTCGGCCAGCTCCCGCACCGAATGCCGCGCGCCGCTGGCAATGTTGAACACCTCGCCCGCCCCATCGCGGGCCGCGGCGGCCCGCAGGTTGGCGTGCACCACATTGGCGACATAGGTGAAGTCCCGTGTTTGTTTCCCATCGCCGTGGATCGGGGGCGGCCGGCCGGCCAGCAAGGAGGTGATGAACTTCGGCACCGCCACCGCGTACTTGTTTTCCAGCGACTGCCGCGGCCCGAAGACGTTGAAGTAGCGCAGGCCGACCGTCTCGAGGCCGTACAGGCGGGTGAACATGGCGCAGTAGACCTCCATCGCCAGCTTCGAGGCGGCGTAGGGGGATTGGGGCTTCGGAAGGATCCGTTCACTCTGCGGAAGGGGCGTGTGGTCCCCATAGACGGAGCTGGAGGAGGCGTAAACCACCCGGCGCACGCCATGCTCTTTGGCGAGCCGGAGCAGGTGGAACGTGGCGGTCACATTGACGTCGTGGTAGGCGGCCGGGTTGTCCACCGATTTCGGGACCGAACGCAGCGCCGCCTGGTGGAAAACCACCCCCACCCCTTTCACGGCCCGGCGCAGCACCTTTTCGTCCCGGATGTCGCCGCGAATGAATTCGACTTTGCCGGCGATGCCTTCCAAGTTCTTGAGGGCGCCGGCCGACAGGTTGTCCACGATCCGGACCCGGTCGCCCCGCTTGACCAAGGCCTCAGCCAAATGGGAGCCGATGAACCCGGCTCCCCCGGTGACCAATACTTTCAAGATTTTTCTCCTTGGGAAAGCGCCATTTTACTAGATCGCCGCTGGAAAAGGTGGGTAGAGGTGCCGTAAAAGGACTCCGCGCATTCCATCAGCGTCTCGGAAAGGGTCGGGTGCGGATGGACCGTCTCCGCCAAATCCCGGGCGGTGGCCCCCATCTCCACCGCCAGCGCCCCCTCGCTGATCAGCTCCCCCGCGCCGTGGCCGACGATGCCGACACCGAGCAGCCGCTCCGTGCCCGGCTCCAGGATGAGCTTCGTCAGCCCGTCCTGCCGGTCCAGCGTCAGGGCCCGGCCCGAAGCGGCCCACGGGAAGCGGGCCACCTCCACCGGGATCTTCTTCGCCGCGGCGG
>CAYJTM010000092.1:0-1530 GCA_964373055.1 uncultured Planctomycetia bacterium | reverse complement strand
CGGTCGTACAGCTCTTCCCTTTTCTGGCCGGCCGTCTCCATCACCACCTTGATCTGCTTGGCCGCCGTGGACATCTTTGAAACCTTCACGTTGAGCCGGATTTCGCTGAACGCGGCCTGCGCGGCCTGCTGGACCGGGCGGACCAGGTCCGGGTCCACGCCGGAAAGCAGGGCGCCGGTCGCCTCCACCAGCACCACCTTGCTCCCGAGCGTCGCGTAGACGGTGCCCAGTTCCAGACCGATGTAGCCGCCGCCGACCACCAACAGGTCTTGCGGAACCTCTTCCAGCGCGAGCGCCTCGGTGGAAGTCATCACCCGCGGGTTGCCCAGGTCGAACGCAGCCGGCAGGGCCGGTTTGGACCCCACCGCCAGGATCGCCGCCTCGAACCGGATAAACCTCTGGCCCGACCCGGTTTCGACCCGAAGAGTCCGCGAGTCTTCAAAGTAGCCCCTTCCCCGCGTCACCTCGACCCCCCGGCGCTGCGCGAGCGTCCGGATGCCGCCGCCCAGTTTTTCGAGGATGCCCTCTTTCCAGACCCGGAGTTGAGCCAGATCCACCTCCGGTTCCTGGAACCGGATCCCCCGCTTGCCGGAAACGCGGGATTCGCGGACCAGCTCCGTCGCGTGGAGCAGCGCTTTCGAAGGGATGCAGCCCGAGTTCAGGCAGACCCCGCCCAGCCGCGCCTCCTGCTCGACCAGGGTCACCTTTCGCCCCAAGTCCGCCGCGTAGAAGGCGGCCGCGTATCCTCCGGGGCCGGCCCCCACAACCACCAGGTCCGCTTCAAGGGGCTTCAATTGAAATTCTCCAGCGCTTCCACCAAATCCTTCATGAAGCGGGCGGCGTCGGCGCCGTCGAGCACCCGATGGTCGAACGAGACCGCCAGCGGCAGCATCTCCCTGCCCTCTCTCCTTTTCGCCCGGCCCAGCCCCAGGATCGCCACCTCCGGCCGGTGGATGATCGGCGTGAAGTGGCCCCCGCCGATGCCTCCCTGGTTGGAGATCGTGAAGGTGCCGCCCTGAAGCTCCTCCGCGGTGATGCTCCGGGAACGGGCCTTTTCCGCCAGATCCTGAAGCGCGCGGGAGATTTCACGGACCGATTTCTTGTCGGAGTCCCGCAGCACCGGGACGATCAGCCCCGCTTCGGTGTCCACGGCGATCCCGATGTGGATGTATTGTTTCAGGACGATCTCGCGGGAGGCCTCATCCAAGCTGGAATTGAACCGCGGATGTTTCTTGAGGAGCTGGGCGAGGGTCCAAATCATCAAGCCGGTCAGCGTCAGGCGCAGCCCCTCCTTCTCATAGGAGGGGCCCTGCTCCCGGATCAGCTCCTGGAGGCCGGCGATATCGGCTTCATCGAACAGCGTCACGTGAGGGATGTTCTTCCAGGAATCCTCCATCGCCCGGGCGATGGCCTGCCTCATCGGCGTGAACGGCTCCCGGGTGACCGGCCCCCATTTCGCGAAATCCACCAGGGACTGTCCCCGAAGGGGACTGTCCCTATCCTGCTGAAGCTCGGCCAGATAGGACCGGA
>CAYJTM010000091.1:0-4679 GCA_964373055.1 uncultured Planctomycetia bacterium | reverse complement strand
TCCAGGAGCATGGCCTCAAAGGGCGGGCGCGGGTGAACCGCTCCGGCTGCATGGACTTCTGCGAGCAGGGGGCCAACGTGATGGTCTACCCGGACCACCGGTGGTACAGCGGGGTCACGCTGGAGAGCGCGGATCAGATCATCCGTGAGCACCTGGCGCCGCTCGTCATTGCGAGCGAAGCGAAGCAATCTCAGGGCGAGATTGCTTCGCCCCGCCGTGGCGGGGCTCGCAATGACGGCATCAAGGCGTTCCTGTTTGACCTGGGCAACGTGCTGGTCCGCTTCGACCATAGGGCGGCCGCGACCAAGATCGTGGACGGAACGGGGGCGTCGGCCGAGAAGCTGTTCGAGATGTTCTTTGAGTCACCGCTGGTGGTGGAGCACGACACCGGCCGGATCTCCACTCAGCAGTTCTACGAGTCGGTGAAGAAGGAGATCAACCTCTCGCTGCCGTACGATCGGTTCCTGGAGGTCTGGAACGACATCTTCGTCGAAGATCGGCAAATGACCGCGTTGTTGGAGAAGTTGTTGGACCGGTACCCATGCTACTTGATCTCCAACACGAACCGGCCCCACTTCGAGCATCTGCGGCGGATGGTCCCGGTGCTGGACCGGTTCAACGGCTGGGTCCTATCCTACGAGGTGGGCCACCTGAAGCCGAACCCGGCGATCTATCACCGGGCGCTGGAGATCGCGCGCCTAGACCCGTCCGAGATCTTTTACGTGGATGACCGGGACGACCTGATCCAGACGGCCCGCTCGATGGGATTTCAGACGCACCGCTTCGCGGGGCGTGATGCACTGGCGAGCGAGTTGGCGCGTCTCGGAATTACGGGGACACAATACTGAATTCGGAATTAAGTATTGTGTCCCCGGATTAGTTAATAGCGTTCGATTTGACGGAGCAGGCGGAAGCTGAGGTAATCCTTCCGCGCGATCGCCCTGAGGGCCGACCACCGTTTCCTCCGGAATTCCAGCGGAGCCAATCCCGCCTGGCTGTAGGCCGCCTCTTCCCGGTAGAAAGAGAGATGGTAGAGCTCCACCGTTTGCCTGAGGGGGAAGGGGAGCTTGTGGACTGTTTTGTAGACCCGCTCATGATGGTAGCGGTTCAGGAACTGGTACGGCGCGCAGCGCAAGTAGGAGTAGGCGGTCAGTTTCCTCTGGTTCGGATCGGCCGGCTCCTCCAGGCGGCGGTAGCTGTCGGAGATTCGCGTCCAAAGGGTGTCGCGAAGGAACCGTTCGAAGCCGGCAGTCTGCGGCTGCGAAGCGAAGCTCGCCAGGCACTCCCGGAAGCTCCGGTAGACAAGCCCCTCGAAATCGTTCCGGGTGAAAACCCGGTAATCCCCCCGGCTGTATAACTTTTCCTGGCTGTTCCGGGCCAGGAACCGGCAGCCCTGGGTGGAGAGCAGGTAGTCCCAGCAGGAAAGGGCCCACTGGAGATCGGCCCGGAACTCGCTGCTCAAGGCGCCGTAGATTCTTCCGAACTGGCCGCTGTCGCCACTGCGGTAGGCGGGGCCGGCAAGCGCCAGCAGTTTTTGGGCAGCGCGGCCGGCGCGGCGCAGCAGGGGCGGGGAAGGCCGCTTGTAGACGCGCGGCATTTCAAGATCGAAGTCGGGAATCGGCGGGATCGGCTCGGCGAGCCCGCCGCGCGGGAAGAGGGGCGACTGCTCAACAAACAGCGCGAAATCGCTCAGCTGCACCATTTCATCGCAGAGCATACCACAAATCGGGCCGCTTCGCGGCCCTCTCGGAGGGGGAACCCATAGCGTGGTTTCCCCCTCCGTGCTCCCCCATCCAGCACAGTACACTGAGGTCTATTGCGGGGGAGTTTCCCACTCCCCCGCAAGACGGCCCCCTCTCCGAAGGAAGCCGCTCGCTTCGCTCGCGGCAGTTTTCCCTCAAACAGAGTGACCATGCATCCCCGGTGCGGGGGATTGGCGCGCTACGCCGGGTGGCGTGGGGTCCCGGCGGCCGCCAGCAGGGTGGCCGGCCCCTGCTGACCCCTCAGCCTCTTCAAGCCGGGCCGGGTGATTCTCGAATCCCACGGTCTCATCCAGGTTCTCCACAACTCGGAAACGGAGAAACGATTTCTGTACCACCTTCGAAATTACCCCACTCCCTCTGGGACCGGCACCCGATGCCGGCGCTGGGCCCCACGACAGGACCCGGCGAAAGAGGAGAGGGCATGGCCATAATTTGACAGCCGGGGCAAGCGTGCGTTGACAGGGGTATAGCGCGTCCGATAAGCTAAGAGATTCAATGTCCGCCGAGAGATCCAAACCATCCCCCGAGGGAAATATCCTGGCTTTGGTCAAGCTGCTGGCCGACGACCACGCGGAGGTGGTCGAAGTGGCCCGCGCCAAGCTGGTCGAGGTAGGGGCCCCCGCGATCCCCCTGTTGGAGGAAGCGGCTCGCTCCCACGAGGACTCCAAGGTGCGCGTGGAGGCGCAGGGGGTCTTGGAGCGGATCCGTCTGGAGAGGGTCCGGAAAGACTGGGAGAGCGTCACCAGTGTCCCGGATGAAAAGATCGACCTGGAGCAAGGAGCCCTGCTGCTCGCTAAGGTCTGCTACCCCGAGATGGATCCCAAGGCCTGCCGGGCGCAGCTGGACCAGCTGGCCGAGAAGGTGCGGCCGAAGGTGGCCGGGCTGGAAAAACCCCGCGAGCAGCTCAAGACCCTGAGCCGGTTCCTGTTCGAGGACGAGCGGTTCCGCGGAAATTGGGAGGATTACTTCGATCCGCAGAACAGCTACCTGAACAAGGTGCTCGAGCGCAAGCTCGGCATCCCCATCAGCCTCTCGGTGCTGTACCTTCTGATCGCCAAGCGGCTGAAGCTGCCGGTGGCCGGCGTCGGGATCCCCGGCCATTTCATGATCAAGTACGAGGACCCGAAGAGCGAGGTCTACGTGGACACCTTCAACGGCGGGAGGTTCCTGAGCCGGCCCGAATGCGTGCAGTTCATGGTGGAGGCCGGCTACCCGTACCAGCCGGAGTTCATGGAGGGGGTGGGTCCCCGCGAGATCCTGGCCCGGATGCTGCGCAACCTCATCCTGATCTACGTGGACCGGCACGAGACGACGCTGGAGAAGACGCTGACCCGCTTCATGGACCTGCTCTACAAATGAAGATCCGCATCGGACACAGCCCAGACCCGGACGACGCTTTCCTGTTCTACGGGATGACGCAGGGGAAGATCCCGCTGGGGGATCTGACCGTCGAGCATTTCCTGGAGGGGATCGAGGAGCTCAACCAGCGGGCGGTGCGGGGGGAGATGGAGATGACGGCGATCTCGCTGCATGCCTACCCCTACTGCGCGGACCGGTACGCCTTGCTGACCACGGGTGCCAGCGTCGGGGAGGGATACGGCCCGATCGTCGTGGCGAAGTCGGAGATGGCGGCGGAGGAGATCAAGAACGGGCCGGTGGCCGTGCCGGGCAAGCTGACTACCGCGTCACTGCTGCTTCAGCTGGCGGTGGGAAAGGTGCAGGCGCGCGTGATGCCATTCGACAAGATCTTGGACGCGGTGAAGGAAGGGAAAGTCCGCTCGGGTGTTTTGATCCACGAAGGGCAGATCACCTACCCGGAGCACGGCTTAAAGAAAGTGCTGGATCTCGGCGAATGGTGGAAGAAGGAGACGGGCTTGCCGGTCCCGCTGGGGGTGAACGTGGTCCGCACGGACTTAGGGGTTGAGTACGCGCGGCGGCTGGCCCGGATTTTCAAGCAGAGCTTGGACTACGCCTTCGCCCACCGGCCGGAGGCGCTGGCCTACGCGCAGCGGTACGGCCGGGGTTTGGACAGCGCGCTGACCGACCGGTTCGTCGGGATGTACGTCAACCGTTGGAGCCTGGACTGCCGGCCGGACGGAGCCAAGGCGATGCAGCTGCTTCTGGACCGGGCGGCTGAGCAAGGGCTGACTCCGAAAAAGGTTAAGCTGGAGTTCGTCGAAGTATGAAAACCAAACTCTTTACCGTGGAAGAAGCGGACAAGCTGATTCCCCAGGTCCGCCGGTTCCTGAAGGAACTGCGGGTCTGCCGGGACCGGGTCGAGAAATTGGAAAAGGAGAAAGCGGTTGAGGAGCTTTCCTGGCTTCAGCCGGACGGGACGGTGAGCCCGAAAGCGAAAGAGCAGCTAGAGCGGCTGCAGGAAGAGCAGAAGGAGCAGGCGGCCTCTTTTGAGAAATTGCTGCGGGAGATGGCGCTGCTGGGTGCCCAACTCAAGGACCTGGACGAGGGGCTGGTGGATTTCTTCACTCCCCGCGGAGAGGAGATGGTTTATCTCTGCTGGAAAGAAGGGGAGAACCGGATCCGGTTCTGGCATGACCTCGAATCGGGGTTTGGGGGTCGCCGGCCATTGGAGGAATTGGATGAAGCTTAAGGGCAAGGTGGCGCTGGTGACCGGCGCCGCGAAGCGGATCGGCCGGGAGATCGCGCTGGGGCTGGCCGGGCGAGGATGCCATGTCGCGATCACCTACCGCAGCTCCCGGAAGGAGGCCGAAACCACCGTCGCCGCGATCCGGCGAAAAGGGGTCCGAGCGATGGCGGTTGAAGCGGATCTGCTCGACAGCGACCAGGTCCGGCAGGCGGTGCGGAGCGTGGAATCCCGCTTCGGCCGGATTGACGTGCTGGTCAACAACGCCTCCTCTTTTTATCCGACCCCTTGGGCTAGTGTCACCGACGCTCAGT
>CAYJTM010000090.1:0-4776 GCA_964373055.1 uncultured Planctomycetia bacterium | reverse complement strand
AGGTTCGGCTCGTCGATCTGGATCTCCTTGACGCCGGCCTTCTCCAGCGCCTGCACCTCCTGCCGCAGCAGGTCGGCGAAAAGCGGGATCATGCTCTCGACCGTCTGGCCCGGCTTCAATTCGGTGGCATAGGCCAGCATCAGCGGACCCGGCAGGGCCGCCTTGACCGGCTTCTTCGTCGCCGTGGAGGCGAACCGGACCTCGTCGGCGGCTGCGCTCTTCTGCCAGGAAACGCCGCCGGCCATCTCCAGCCGGCGGTAATAGACGTTGTTGTCGAAGAACCGGCGCAAGGCGCCCCGCTGGATCCCCGTCGAACTGCGGGCGATCAGGTGCGGCAGGTCCTCCCAGCGGACCTGCCCATCGGTGACCAGGTCTAAGCCCGCCTCTTCTTGCTCCTTGAGCACCCGGCGGATCACCTTTTCTATTTCCTGCTGGAGGCCAGCGTCATCGACCGCCTGTTTCTGCCACTTATCAATAGTCCCGGGGAGGTTGTCCGACCCGGTTTCGGTGACTTTGGGGAAAGATCCGACAACGGTTGATCGAATGGCCATCTTTGGATGAATCCTTGTCTGATTTAAGGTGAATGGAAGCGAACGCTGTTCGTCGCGAGGGAATTATTCTAGCACAGAGAACCAACCGGCGTCCTCTTCAAGCACTGTTCAGATCAGTTTAGATGCGGCCTTCATACCCTGCATATAGTCCCACTATTCAATACGGTTGGGCTTCGCAAGGAAATAACGCCGTCTAGGATCCTTAGGTCCAGTCCCCACCTCGACTACAATCCCTTTCTCAACAAGGGCCAGGAGTTTCGTTCGCGTTGCTCGCGTTGATTTTCGGATTTGGGCTGCTATCTCATGCGTGGAAAGGCCGTGGCCTTTTCCAAGTGCCCGAAGAATCGGCTGATCCGTCTCGGCCAACATTGGATCTTTCCAGCGTTGATTAAACAGGGTCACTCGGAAATGCGTTCCTATCTCTTCCAAGAGCGGGTCCCCCAGACCCGCCTCATGGCAGGCCGCCGTCATCCTCTGAATTCCACTTCCCCACTGTTCAATCAACCCCAAGGCATGGAAAACTCTCCCGACAACCCGATTGCGAAGCTTGGAAATCCCCTTTCGAATGTCCTCCACAGTAAGCCCAAAAGGCAAAAGCCCCGGATTCTCTATCTCCATCCGATCAGAAAAGACAGAGACTCGAATGGGTGCGCCCCGTTGAGAGTAATCCGCATGGACCACGGCGTTGATGAGGGCCTCCCGAACGGCGGCGGATGGGAAGGTCCAGCGATCTGTCCGATGGATCTCTCCGATCACTGCTTCTCGAGAGGTATTCCGCCGAATAAAAGCGATCGTTTCTTCAATAGCCCGCACGGGAAAGCTTCGGATTTCAGCCGTGTCCAGAATATGGTTCCGGGCCGTTCCTTCGAAGCGACCCGCCTGTACCCATGCGTCAGGGAAATGCGCCTCGCGGTCCTTCCCAAACAAGAGAATGCCGCCAACGGTCGGCACCCAACGTCCCTGGTGCTTAACTGTCAGTTTTAAGGTGGGCAGGTCAGAGCGCCTCAACTTCCGCACGGGGAGGAAGCACTCGGAAGCAGCCCGGAAATCAATCGCTTCCGAGTTCAATGCAGGCATCGGCTGTTCGTCAAATGATTCATTGCGGGTCAGTCGGCCGAGTTCAGCGATCAACCCCTGATCCGCTCTACGATTGGTGGAACCGATCCTGACGAAGACGCCCGCCTCGGGACCGCGAGCCTTTATAAAGTGAGGCGGGTTTGAGCTCGGATAGACTTGAAGGGCTACCACATGGGTGCGCCGCCAGGGCAGGATCTCCAAGTCGGGCACAAGGTGAGGCCGAATGTTGTCCGCAATCAGGCTGGCCAAGCGTTCCTCCAGTGAGAGTGGGTTCTCTATGCCAGACACCCGACGAGTGCGGTCTTCCACGCCGATGAGCACGATGCCGCCTGCGGTGTTAGCGAAAGCCACGATGGAACGCAATACCCCCTCAGAGGAGGAGAGATCGCGCTTAAACTCTAGAGTCTTACCCTCGGCGCGCCTCAGAAGTTCGACGAGATCCATGGCTCTGCATTCTACTCTGAAGTTCTTCCGAGCACAAGACTTCCGAGTTCGTTTAATAACTGTATTCGTTACGTTACGCGGCTTCGAGTGAGGAGAGGGCGGACTCGACCGACTTCCAATTCAATTGGTTCAGCACCTTTTCCGGCACCCCCAACGCTATCAGGAGCACCCTCAACCCCAAGCGGGTATCCAGCTCGAACGCCTGAATCATGAACTGGGCCAGATCAGCCCGCAGCGTTTCTACAAACGCTTTTCCCGCCAAAATGGAAACCACGTCCGCCGCCGGCAGCGAAAGGATCAACGGGACCGCGTCTTCCAATGAATCCGCGAACCGGATCTTCGAATTCCGGGCACGGATCTCCTGCATGGCGGCGCTGCCCTCCATCGCTCCCACCACGATGATCCGGTTCTCCACCGGCAGTCTCTTGAGCAGCTGCTCCAGCCCCGCCTGCTGCGGGAAGATCGCCGCATCGATTACTACCACCCCCGGCCCCTGCACCGCCTCGGCAGCAACGCTGATCGGCGCCCCGATCACCCGGTCATTCAACTTCTCCTCCGCGCCGGCGGAGAAACCGCGCCGGTAATGATCCGCGGGATCCAACCCAGCCCTCCGCAGCGCGGCAGGCCAGTCCGGCAATTCCTCAGGAAAAGATTTTCTGGCCACCACCGCCGCGTAGGCGCGGTGCAGCTCGGCTCCCAGGGCGCTCGAACGCTGGGAGGCCGATCGAATCGCGCCGGGCGCTAAGGAGAGTTTCGGGCGCTGCGAGGCCGCCGCGCGGCCGATCACCTCCACCACCTTATCCACCGTCCACTTGCGCCGGCCTGTAGGCTGCTCCTCCGCGCCGGCGTTGAGCGGGCGCAGAGCATGAGCGGGAGCAGGCGCGCCAAGCGCGATGCTTAAAAAAAGGGCTGGAATTCTCAGTAAGGCGGAATGGCTCTTCATGATGTGCTACCTAGCTTACCCGCCCAACGGAGTAAAATTCAAATAAATATCTGAGTAGAATTCACGCTAACACGAAAACCTGACGGGCGGCTTATCGGTGGATGCCGCCGCGGGTCAGTTTGGCGGGATTGAGCGCTTTCCGCAGCTTGGCGCGGGAGAGGCCGGTCAGCTCGACGGCCACGTCGATCAGGGGCCGGTTCTCGGCGTAGGATTTCTTGGCGATCTTGGCCCCCATCTCGTAGCCGACGATGGGGTTCAGGGCGGTCACGAGGATCGGGTTCTTGGCCATCGCCTCGTTGATGCGGGCGGTGTTCACGGTGAAGCCGGCGATCGCCTTGTCGGCCAGCAGGCGGCTGGCGCTGGCCAGCAGCTCGATGCTCTGCAGCAGGTTGTAGGCGATGACCGGCAGCATCACGTTGAGCTGGAAGTTGCCCTGCCCGCCGGAGATCTTAATCGCCGTGTCGTTACCGAGCACGTGGACGCAGACCATCGCCATGGACTCCGGGATCACCGGGTTCACTTTGCCCGGCATGATGCTGCTGCCCGGCTGCAGAGCCGGCAGGCGGATCTCCCCTAAGCCCGCGTAGGGCCCGCTGTTCATCCAGCGCAAGTCGCTGGTGATTTTGAGCAGCCCCGCCGCGATGGTGGCCAGCTGGCCGGAGAGCTCGACGGCGGTGTCCTGGGAGGAGAGCACTTCGAAGTAGTCTCGCGCCGGCTTGAACGGGAACTTGGTCCTCTTGGCCAGCTCCTGCGCCACGACGCGGCCGAACCGAGGGTGGGCGTTGATGCCGGTGCCGACGGCGGTGCCTCCCAGCGCCAGCTCCGCCAGCCGCGGAAGGGTGGATTCGACCCGCTCAATCCCTTTCTCGATCTGCGTGGCCCAACCCCCCATCTCTTGGCTCAAGCGCACCGGCATTGCGTCCATCAGATGCGTCCGCCCGGTCACCACCACCTTGTCCAGCTTGCGGGCTTTGCGGCGGATCGCCGCCGCCAGGTACTCCAGCGCGGGGATCAGCTCGCGGGAAACCTCCAGCGCCGCGGCAACGTGGATGGCGGCCGGGATCACGTCGTTGCTGGACTGAGCTTTGTTGACGTGGTCGTTGGGATGCACCTTGCGGCCGCCCAGCTTCCGGGTGGCCAGCGTGGCGATCACCTCATTGGCGTTCATGTTGGTGCTGGTGCCGGAGCCGGTCTGGAAGATGTCGAGGGGGAACTGGTTGTCGTGCTTGCCGTGCCCCACGGCGATCCCGGCGTCATGGATCGCGGCGGCCATGCGGGGGTCCAGCAATTTCAGGCGCCGGTTGGCGTTGGCGGCGGCGGCCTTGATGTGCCCCAGCACGTGGATGAAGGCCCGGGGAAACCGGTGGCCGCTGACCTGGAAATTTTCCACGGCCCGCTGGGTCTGGGCGCCGTACAGGGCATCCGCGGGAACGCGGACCGGGCCCATACTGTCTTTAACAATGCGGTAACGAGGCATGGGATTATTCTATCAGCTTTCCTTTATTCCAGCGCCTCTCCCGCCAGAGGACGGATCCCCACTACGCTGAAGAAGAGCTGCCTGCTGGAGACTTTCCGGGCAGACTCCCGCACCTCCTTGAACCGCCCTGACAAACAAGCCGTCGCGCAGAGCCGCGTCAGGCCGGAAATTACAAACAGCGTCATCAGAGGCAGGCCCAACAGCGGCGGCAGCCGGTCCGCCAGGAACCCGCCGATCATGGCGCCGGAGAAGATCGCCACCCCGCTGATCAGGTTGAAGTAGCC
>CAYJTM010000089.1:0-4805 GCA_964373055.1 uncultured Planctomycetia bacterium | reverse complement strand
TCTAAGTCTCGTTCGCTGAACGTATCTTTCAATCCAAGAAAATCCAGCAGATAAGGGTCTCGGAATACCAAGTCTGGCGTCAGGCGATCTTCTTCCCGGAGTTTCTCGAGCTCTTGCTTGGCCAGCTCGGAGGGTTTCTTGGAAATCCCGGTCCGCTCATAAAGCATGCTTCCGATCTTTGACCGCAAAGTCCTTACGCTCCACCGCTCAATCCGGCACATCTCGGCGTAAAAATCCCGCTTGAGGGAATCTTCCATGGCAATCAGCTCGACGAAATGGCTCCAACCCAATTGTCGCGACAGTGTCGCGATAATCTTGGTCCCCTCGGTACCCGGTACCAATTCGCGGGTACCAATTCGCGCGTGAGTTACTTAAAGCTGTTCGATCTTGCCCTGCAGAAGGAGGGTTTACGGCTTACCGGGCTGACCCAGCGGGAACTTGCCCAGCGCACCGGCTTGAACGAAAAACTCCTGCGCCGGGCTTTGCGCGCCGGGAAGGATTAATGCGGGTACTTCTCAGGCGCGGAAGCCGATTCGGCGCCGGGGTGCCCGCAGCGGCGCCGTCAATTCCCGAATGACATCGGACACCGCCTTGAGTTGCGCGTTGCATTCCCGCTCATGCACATCGAGCTTATGGGCGAGATCCCTATCACTCACCAGTAAAACACGAAGCCTCACGAAGGCCCTCATAATAGCGATATTGGCCATCACCGCTCGCTTGCTTCTCAGGACACTAGAAAGCATCGCGATTCCCTCTTGGGTGAAAACGTAGGGGAGATAGCCTCCCAGGTGTTTCCGGGAAGGTATCGCATTTTGCGATACCAGGAGTGATGCCTCGCTTTCTGTAAGCTGGAGCATAAAATCCCCCGGAAACCGTTCACGGTTTCTTTTCACCTGTTCCCGCAAACGGATCGGTTTTACACCATAAAGCTCCGCCAGATCGCTGTCCAGCATCACCTTGTGGCCGCGGACCAGCAGAATCCTGCGCTCGACGTGCTCCATGGGTACCATCGTCTGCTTTTTCATGCCCGATAGGATATCATAAGCACATATACCTATAAACAATATTTATGCATATATAGCAATTATCTAACCAACAAAAAAACGGGCGCTTCGCCGCCCGCTCCCTTCCCTCTCGCAACGTGTCCCCCCGGAACCCGGTACCAATTCACTCACTTACTCCAAGGGACCCGAGCGGTCGAAGGGAAAATAAATTTTATACGCCTTCCCTGCGAGACTCTTGCGGGGGATAAATCCGAAGTATCTGCTGTCGCGGCTTGCAGAGCTGTTGTCGCCTAAAACGTAATAATGCTCGGGAGGGATAACGACCGGTTTTCCCCTTTCTCCATATGAACCGCGGTTGCTGTAGCGAATCTTTCCGAATGGACCGTGGCCGAGCGGAGATCCGTTGATGAGCACGCGCCCATCCTTGATTTCCAGCGTTTCACCCGGAAAACCCGTCAGTCTTTTAACATAAGATTTTCCCGATTTGTCGGGCGACGAGAAAATGACGATGTCTCCGCGTTTCGGCGCCTCACGACGGTAAATCCGCTTATCGACCAGTATCCGATCCCCTTCAAGCAATGTTGGGGCCATTGTTTTAGTAGGGATCTTGAAAGCTTGAACCACATTGTTTCTCACATAAAGACCAAGAAGTTGCCCTGGGCTAAATATGAAGAGTAAAACAAAGATTCCAACGAGCAGCCCCGTTTTCTTTCCTCCGGTTAGTCCTCGAGCAAGCCCATTGACGCTGTTCCATCTCGCAGCGCAACGGTAGGCATCAACGATAACAAAAATTCCTAATGCCAAAAGGAGGGGGATGCCCAGAAGCGCCCAGGGGGAAAGTCTCGCACTCGGGAAAGCGAGATAGCTTACGGAGGCAATCGTCACGGCGGTATTAAAGCAAATAAAAAAAACCCCTCGCGCTTTAGCGCCGGCGTAAATCTGCCCAAGCCCTGGATAGACCAACGAAAGCAACACGGAAACCAACGGCTCTTTAGGTTTCAAATTATTCTCCTAGCTCTTTCCGTCCAGCAACCGCAAGATCCCGCGCAGGGGGATGCGGATCCACTCGGGGCGATGGTTCATCTCGTAATTCAGCTCGTACATCGCCTTCTCCAGCAGGAAAACCCGGAGTAATAGATCGAGCTCTTCCCTTTTCCGAGGCAGGAAGGACCCTTTCGACGCTTCCTTTAAGTAGGATTCGAGGAAGACGGCCGAGACCCAGCTCTCCCAGAACCGGGCCCAGACCTCCAGTTTAGGCAAGTCCTCCGGCCGGACCGGCGAGCCGGCGTCCCGCGCCAGGAGCGCCGCGTCGGCGGCGTACTGGAAGGAGCGGAGCATGCCGGCCACGTCCCGCAGCGGGGACCGTTTGATGCGGCGCTCACTTAAGGGGCGGGCCGGCTCTCCCTCAAAATCAATGATCAGGAAATCCTTGCCGGTGTAGAGGACCTGCCCCAGATGGAAATCCCCGTGGCAGCGGATCCTCTGGGCCTGGATCCTGCGCCCGAGCAGCTCCCCAAATTCCCTAAGGATCGCCGGTCCCTTTTCAATCACCCGCGCCGCCTGCGCCCGTTGATTTTCCGGCAGGGTCCCTTCCCTGAGTTTCAGCAGGCGCAGGGCCCGGATCGCCGTGGCACGCAGGGATTGATAAACGGAACGCTGGTACAGCTCGCTGAACGGTTCCGGCGCGAAGGCCGGATCCTCCGCCGAGCTGGCCAGGGCCAGGTGCAGTTGGGCCGTCCTGCGCCCGATCGCTTTCGCCGACTCCAGGTACCCGCCGAGAAAACCAGGAGGGACAGTCCCCTCCGGGGACAGTCCCTGCCCGGTCGGCTCTTTCTTTCCGGAAGCCAGGGCTTCCTCAAAATAGCGGCCCAGGGCGTCGAGCGTGTAACCCCAAGCATCCCCCTCGTTCGGCACGAACCTCTGAAGAATCGCCACGGTGCCCGGTTCGGCTCCGGGCGGCCGGTACTCGAGGTACCCCCCAAGAGCCGGGAAAGCATCAAACGAGGTTTTCTCCGTCAGGAAGCGCAGGATCTCCAGCTCCGGGTTGGTCCCCTCCCCCAGCCGGCGGAACACCTTGAGGAACCAGCGATTGCCGAACGCCACCGAGCTGTTGCTCTGCTCTTGCTTGAGCAGCGAGGGCTCCAGCGATTGCTTCGGGTCACGCAGTTTGTGCAGCGGCCCTTCCGTCTCCGCGATCAACTCCCCCCATTCCCCTTTGAGACGGCGCCGCCGGACCATCATCGCCAATAGGGAACGGCAGAACCCCTTGTCCCCCAAGGCATCGCGCAGGTAGCCCTCCTGCCGGCCGCGCAGTTTCACGCGGGCGATAACTCCCGGAGGAAGGGTTTTTTCATAGGAGAGGGGAAGGAGGTACCGTTCCGGCTCCCCCTCAAGGTACTGGGCCTTGAGCAGGAGCAAGTAGGATTTGGACTCGCCGGCTTGGGGGCCGGGGATCGCTTCCTCAATCTGGACCCCGCGGATCACCCGCCCTTTTCCGCCGAACCAGCGCTGACGCCGCAGGTAGGACGGGAGGATCCCCTCCAGGGCGCGGCGCTCGCCGGGCAGGACCAGCTCATCCCACCGGCCCCGGGCCTCAAGGACCGGGAGCGGCTCTTCGGCCGGCTCCAACGGCGCGGCCGGCCGCGCCGGCTCCAGCGCGAACCAGTAGAAGCTGTGCGGGCCCAACGTTAGGAAGTAGGGGCCCTTCCCGATCGCCGGGAAGCGGGTCGCCCCGAACAGCTCCACCGGAACGCGGCCTTTCCATTCCGAGAGATCCAGATGGACCGGCTGGACGAACCGGGAAAGGTTCGCCGCCACCAGCACCTTCTCAGCCCCAAGCTCCCGGACGAAGGCCAGGATCTTCGCGTTCTCCGGGTTCAGGAACCGCATCTTGCCCTGGCCGAAAGCCGGGTGCTGCTTGCGCAGGGCGATCAGGCGCCGCGTCTGCCAAAGCAGCGAATGGGGGTTCCCCTCCTGCGCCTGGACGTTCACCACCTCGTAATGGTATTCCGGGTCGGTGATCAGCGGCTGAACGAGCTTCTTGACCGGCGCCTTCGAGAAGCCGGCGTTCTTCTCCCGGCTCCACTGCATCGGGGTCCGGACCCCGTCGCGGTCCGGCAGGCGAATGTTGTCCCCCATGCCGATCTCGTCGCCGTAGTAGAGGATCGGCGAGCCCGGCAGAGAGAAGAGCAGCCCCTTCATCAGCTCGATCTTGCGCCGGTGGTTGGCCAGCAGGGGGGCAAGCCGCCGGCGGATGCCCAGGTTGATCCGCGCGTTGCGGTCCTGCGCGTAGACCCGCACCATGTAGTCCCGGTCCTCATCGGTAACCATCTCCAGCGTCAGCTCATCGTGGTTTCGGAGAAATAAGCCCCATTGGCAGCCCGGCGGGATCTCCGGCGTCTGCTCCAGGATGTCCACGACCGGGAAGCGGTCCTCCTGCCGGATCGCGATGAACAGCCGCGGCATCAACGGGAAGTGGAAGGCCATGTGGCACTCGTCTCCGTTTCCGAAGTAGGCGCGGGCCTCTTCGGGCCACTGGTTGGCCTCCGCCAGCAGCATCCGGTCCTTGAACTTTCCGTCAATGTGGCGGCGCAGCTCTTTAAGGAAGGCGTGGCTCTCCGGAAGGTTCTCGCAGTTCGTCCCTTCCCTTTCGAACAGGTAAGGCACGGCGTCCAGCCGCAGGCCGTCCACGCCCAAGCCCAGCCAGAAATCGGCCGCCTTGAGGACCTCTTTGCGCACGCGGGGGTTGTCGTAGTTCAGGTCCGGCTGGTGGGAGTAGAACCGGTGCCAGTAGTAGGCCTT
>CAYJTM010000088.1:0-4859 GCA_964373055.1 uncultured Planctomycetia bacterium | reverse complement strand
AACGGTTTTGGCCGGATCGGCCGCTTGGTGTACCGGGCAGGATGGAACCGGCCCGGGATCGAATGGGTGGCCGTGAACGACCTGCCGGTCGGGGCGAAGACGATGGCCCATCTCTTTAAGTACGACTCCACGTTCGGCATCTTCCCGGAGGAGGTGAAGGCCGACGGGGAGGACCTGCTCGTGGCCGGCAAGAAGATGAAGGTGGTCAGCCACAAGAGCCCGGCCGAGATCCCCTGGAAGAACCTGGGGGTGGACCTGGTGGTGGAATCGACCGGCCTCTTCACCGACCGAGGAGACGCGCAGGGCCACATCACGGCCGGCGCCAAGAAGGTGATCATCTCCGCCCCGGCGAAGGGGGAGGATGCCACGATCGTGCTGGGGGTGAACGACCAGACCTACGACCCCGCCAAGCACCAGGTCATCTCCAACGCCTCCTGCACGACGAACTGCCTGGCGCCGCTCCTGAAGGTTCTGCTGGAGTCGTTCGGCGTCACGCGCGGGCTGATGACCACGATCCATTCCTACACCAACGACCAGCGGATCCTGGACCTGCCGCACAAGGACCTGCGCCGCGCGCGGGCCGGGGCGATCTCCATGATCCCGAGCAGCACCGGCGCCGCCAAGGCGATCGGGCTGGTGATCCCGGAGCTCAAGGGGAAGCTGGACGGCCTCGCGATCCGTGTGCCGACGCCGAACGTTTCCCTGGTAGACCTCACCTGCGATCTGGCCAAACCGGCCACCGTTGAGCAGATCAACGAGGCCTTTAAGAAGGCGGCCGCCGGGCCGCTGGGCAAGTACCTGCAGTACTCGGACGAGGAGCTGGTCTCCAAGGACTTCAACGGCAACCCGAAGTCCTGCATCTTCGACGCGCCGCTGACCAAGGTGACCGACGGCACCTGCGCGAAGGTGTTCGGCTGGTACGACAACGAGTGGGGCTACTCGAACCGGGTGGTGGACCTGATCGAGTTTGTCGCGAATAAGATGCAGAACCGGGAGACGGCCGCCGCCCGCGCATGACCGTGACCGCCGCCCAATCCTTCCGAACGATCCGGGACTTGGACCTGGCCGGCAAGCGGGTTCTGGTCCGCGTGGACTTTAACGTGCCGATCAAGGCGGGGAAGGTGACCGACACCACCCGGATCCAGGCCTCCCTGCCGACCCTCCGCTACGCGCTGGAAAGGCACGCCAAGGTGATCCTGATGAGCCACCTGGGCCGGCCGGACGGGAAGGTGGTGGAGGAGCTTCGCATGAAGCCGGTGGCGGCTGAGCTGCAGAGGATGATCAGCCGGCCGGTGCAGACGGTGAGCGACTGCATCGGACCCGATACGCAAGCGGCCGCGGTGAATCTGAAATCCGGCGAGGTCCTGCTGTTGGAAAACCTCCGCTTCCACCCGGAAGAGGAGAAGAACGATCCCGCTTTCTCGAAAGCGCTGGCCAAGATGGGGGATCTGTACGTGAACGACGCCTTCGGCACCGCCCACCGGGCGCACGCCTCCACCGCCGGGGTCGCCGATTTTCTGCCGGCCGCGGCCGGGTTCCTGCTGGAGAGGGAGCTCGAGGCGCTGGGGGCCGTGCTGCACAACCCGCAGAGGCCTTATTGGCTGATCCTCGGCGGCGCCAAGGTTTCCGACAAGATCAGGATGATCAACCACCTGATCGACCGGGTGGACGGCATCCTGATCGGCGGCGGCATGCAGTACACCTTCTTCGCCTCGCAGGGGATCCCGGTCGGCAGATCGCCGGTCGAGAAGGACCACCTCGGCACCGCCCAGGAGATTCTGGCCAAGGCGAAGCAGAAGGGGGTGGAGATCCGCCTGCCGCTGGACCATGTGGTCGCAGATAAGTTCGCTCCTGACGCGCAGAGAAAAGTCACCGAGAAGCCGGGCGTGCCGGACAACTGGGAAGGGATGGACATCGGCCCCAAGACGGCGGCCGATTTCAGCAAGGCCCTGCAGGGGGCCAAAACGATCCTCTGGAACGGGCCGCTGGGCGTCTTCGAGATGGAGCCGTTCTCCGCGGGGACCCGCGCGGTGGCGCAGGCGGTCGCCGGATCCAACGCGGTGAGCGTGGTGGGAGGGGGAGACACCGCCGCGGCGATCACGAAGTTCGGCCTGGGCGATAAGATGACCCACGTCTCCACCGGCGGCGGGGCCAGTTTGGAGTTCCTGGAAGGGCGGACGCTGCCGGGCGTCGCGGCGCTGGCAAAGAAGTGAGCCACACGAAGCGCCGGCCGGTCGTCGCGGGCAACTGGAAGATGAATGGCACGATGGAGCAGGCCGTCACGCTTACCCGAGACCTCCTCACGAATTTCCACGCCTCTTCGCATGTTGAAGTGGTCCTGTGCCCCCCCTTCACGGCCCTGCAGAAGGTGGGGGAGCTGCTCCGGGCCGGCGGGATCCTGCTGGGAGCGCAGAACATCCACTGGGAAACCAAAGGGGCCTTCACCGGCGAGATTTCCGCGCCGATGCTCAAGGAGCTGGGCTGTAAATACGCGATCGTCGGCCACTCGGAGCGGCGGCAGTTCTTCGGCGAGACCGACGCCACGGTGGCCAAGCGGCTGAAGGCGGCGCTTGAGGCGGCCTTAAACGGGATCTTCTGCGTCGGCGAGACGCTGCAGCAGCGGCAGCAGGGCAAGACGTGGGAAGTGATCGAGACGCAGCTGCAGGCGGGGCTGGAAGGGGTGGAGCCCGTGGTGGCCCGCGCGCAGCTGGTAGTGGCCTACGAGCCGGTCTGGGCGATCGGCACCGGGCAGAACGCCACCTCGGGCGCCGCGCAGGAAGTTCACGAAAAGATCCGGCGCTGGCTGGGCGGCCGGTTCGGGCAGCAAGCCGCGGAGCAGATCCGGATCCAATACGGCGGTTCCGTGAAAGCGGACAACGCCGCGGAGCTCATGTCTCAACCGGACGTGGACGGCGCCCTGGTCGGCGGGGCCAGCTTGGACGCCAAGGCGTTTCTCTCAATCATCGAATCCACCGTGCAAGCCAAGGAGGCCGGATGCTCTACGCGTTCCTCTTAACGGTCCATCTGATTGCCAGTTTCATCCTGATCGCCGTGATCCTGCTCCAGGCGGGGCGGGGCGGCGGGCTGACCGACATGGGCGGCGGGGCCGCGCAGTCCATCCTCGGCACGCGGGGGGCCACCATCCTGACCCGCGCCACCACCGCCTGCGCGGTCATCTTCATGCTGACTTCCCTTTCGCTGGCGACCCTCTCGGCGCGGCGGGGCCGCTCCCTGATGGAAGGGGCCCGCCCCAGAACGGTGCAGAAACCGGCTCCGGCTCCCGAACAGCCGGCCCAACAGCCATAGAACGTCCGCTCTCTAAAAATCTTCTCTTAATCTACTCGATGTCGGCCCTGGTCTATTTCAACCAGGGAATCGGCAGCTTAACCGGCCAGCCCCTCTTTTTCTATCTCAAGGAAAGGCTGAATCTTCCTCCTTCAACTGTGATGTACCTGGGTTCCGTGACCACCCTCCCATGGATGATCAAACCGCTCTACGGGTGGCTTTCCGACACCTTCCCTCTCTTTGGATATCGCCGGAAGTCCTACATGATCCTGAGCGGCCTGCTGGGGGTTGTCACGGCCCTGACGATCGGGATCATCCCCTCCCTCCCGCTGTTCGCGCTCTATGCCTTTCTGATCCTGGACGCGGTGTCGGGGGCCATGAAGGATGTTGCGGTGGACGGGATCATGGTGGAGGAGGGCCAGCGCCTCCGGATCACCGGAAGGATCCAGTCCATCCAGTGGGGGTCCCTCACCGTGGCCACGGTGATCACCGGGGCCGCCGGCGGCTGGATCGCGGAGCATTTCGACTATCACCTGAGCTTCCTGCTGGTGGCCTTTTTCCCGGCGATGGTCGCCGGGCTGGCTTTTTTCTACAGGGAACAACCCGCTTCGGAGGCGAGAACCCGGGTCCCCTGGAAAGAGGTCCTGAAAAATAAGCGCCTGCTGCTCTCGATGCTGTTCCTCTTTCTCTTCTGGTTCTCCCCGGCATTCGGCGTGCCGGTCTCGTACAAGATGCGGGATGAACTGCATTTCTCCCGGTTCACGATGGGCCTCTTGAGCACGGTGGGATCCGCCTGCTCAATCCTGGGGGCCGTCTGGTACTGGAAGGTGAACCGGACGATCAACCTCAAGAAATGGCTGATCATCAGCGTCCTGGTGAGCGGCTTCTCCACGTTTGCCTACCTCTACGTGAGCCGCGTTAGCATCTGGGTCTACGCGGTCCTGTTTGGGGTCTTCAGCATGGCGATCCAGCTCATCGTGATGGATTTCTCCGCGAGGATCTGCCCGAAGGGGAAGGAGGCCACCGTCTTCGCCCTGATCACCTCGATCCTCAACCTCGGGACCTTTCTTTCCGGCATCGCGGGAGGGAAGCTGTATACCCTAGTGGGCTACAACTGGCTCGTCGTCATCTCCGGAGTGACCACCTTCCTGTGCCTGCCGCTCATCCCTTACCTGAAGGTGGAGCGGACCGATGCTTAAAATAGTCCGAAAGATCCGGCGGGCCATCACGGGGGACGAGCCGGGCTACCACGACATGTACCTGAACAGGGGGGAGCGGTTCTTCGCCCGGCTTTACCTGCACCACATCCGGGAGATCTTAGCCGCTCATCCTGAGCTTGTCGAAGGACGGCCGTTAAAACTGCTGGATGCCGGCTGCCAGACAGGGCGCCTCGCGATCCCGTTGGCCAAGGAGGGCCACCGGGTGACCGGCCTGGACACCTCCGGAATGGCAATCCGCAAAGCGCGGCAGCACGCGCGGGAGGCCGGCGCCGCGCTGGAGCTGGTCCGGGCCGACATGGGGGGATGGCTGCCGAAGCAGCCGGCCGGATCTTTCGACGCGGTCCTTTGCAACGA
>CAYJTM010000087.1:0-4860 GCA_964373055.1 uncultured Planctomycetia bacterium | reverse complement strand
TCCCGATGCACTACGGCGACATCGTCGGGACCGCGGCGGACGCCCGGCGGTTCCAGGAGCTCTGCGGAAGCCTCATCGTGGAGATTCTGGGGAAACAGAGCTAGAAACAAATGTCATTGCGAGCGACCAACGGGAGCGAAGCAATCTCGATTTTAAAACGAGGTTGCTTCGTCGCTGCGCTCCTCGCAATGACCCTCATCACAGTACCCGGCTGCGCCAGGAACCGGCAGAAATTGACCGACCTGGAATCCCAGGTGCAGGATCTGCAGCGGCAGCTCGAGGGGCTCCGGGCGCAGATGCGCCGCCAGCAGGAGGAGCACCAGGCGGAGCTGGACCGCCTCGCCGAGCAAAAGGAAGAGGAGTCAAACGAGCTGCTCCAGGCGGAAAGGGAGCTGGCCGAGAGCTTGAAGAAAGAGCTTGGGCAAGCCCGGGCCAAGCTGCAGATGACCGAGCGGGGCCTCGTGCTGACGCTGCTGGATGAGATCTTCTTCGATTCGGGGAAGGCGGTCATCAAGGAGGAGGGCCTCCAGACGCTGGACAAGGTGGCCCAGGTGCTCCGGGACACGGTGCCCGATTCCCCGGTGGCGGTCGAGGGCCACACCGACAACGATCCGATCAAATATTCCAGTTGGCTGTCCAACTGGGAGCTCTCCTCCGGCCGGGCGATGGCGGTGCTGCATCACTTCGCCGAGCAGCGGGGGATCGCTCCGGAGCGGCTGCGGGCCGTCGCGATGGGGGAGTTCCACCCGGTGGCCTCCAACGACACGGCCGAAGGCCGCCGCCAGAACCGCCGCGTCGAGATCGTGATCCTGCCCAAGGTAGTTGTAGGTCGTAAGTTTTAAGTTTTAAGTTTAAGATCTAATATGACGGGATTGGGTGAATTGAAGAAATCTCGCCAGGAGTTAACTTGCAACTTACAACTTGCAACTTACAACTTATAACTACCCTCGATGTCCTATATTAAGGGTCTCCGATGCCGCGAGTGCGGCCGGGAATTCCCCGCTAAGGCGATCTTCGTCTGCGAGTACTGCTTCGGCTCCCTCGAGGTGGATTACGACTATCGAGCCATCCACGCCCGCCTGACCCGCCAGCTGATCCAGAGCCGGCCCGCCAACATCTGGCGGTACCGGGAGCTGCTGCCGATCGACGGGGACCCCACGGTCGGGTTCCACACCGGCATGACCCCCTTTTACCGGGCCGACCGGCTGGCCCACGCGCTGGGCGTCAAGGAGCTCTACATCAAGGACGACTCGGTCTGCCATCCGACCCTCTCCTTCAAGGACCGGGTGGTCTCGGTGGCCCTTTCCCGCGCGAAGGAACTCGGCTTCGACACGGCCTCCTGCGCCTCCACGGGCAACCTCGCCAACGCGGTCGCGGCCCTCTCGGCTTATGCCGGCATGAAGCGGGTGATCTTCATCCCGGCGGACCTCGAGATGGGCAAGGTGATCGGCTCCCTGATCTACGCGCCGCGCCTCGTGGCGGTCGAGGGCAACTACGACGAGGTGAACCGCCTCTGCGCGGAGGTAGCCGCCCGCCACAAGTGGGCGTTCGTCAACATCAACATCCGGCCGTACTACGCCGAGGGGTCCAAGACCTACGGGTTCGAGATCGCCGAGCAGATGGGCTGGGCCACGCCGCGCCACATCGTGGTGCCTGCCGCCAGCGGATCGCTGCTGGTCAAGATCCGCAAGGGGTTCAAGGAACTGCACAAGATGGGGCTCATCCCTCAGCCGAAAACCAGTTTCTACGCGGCCCAAGCGGAAGGGTGCGCCCCGATTGTGACGGCGGTGCAGGAGGGCTCCGACATCATCAAGCCGGTCAAGCCGAAGACGATCGCCAAGTCTCTGGCGATCGGCAACCCGGCCGACGGCTACTACGCCTCCGACGCGATCCGGGAAACCGGCGGGTGGGCCGCGGCCGCCAGTGATGAGGAGATCATCGAGGCGATGAAGCTGCTCGCCCAGACCGAGGGGATCTTCACCGAGACCGCCGGCGGCGTGACCGTCGCGGCGGCCAGGAAGCTGATCGAGGAGAAACGGATTCCGAGAGATGAGTCCATCCTGCTCTGCATCACGGGGCAGGGCTTGAAGACCCAGGAAGCGGTGGCGGACCACATCGGCAAGCCGGTCCGGATCAAGCCGACCTTAGCTTCTTTCGAAGAGCACGTCAAAACATAAACATCGGTACCAGGTACGTACCTGGTACCGATTTAAAGGGAGGGAATCATGGCCATTGTTGTTCGTATTCCGACACCGCTGCAGAAGCTGACGGCGGACAAAGCGGAGGTGAACGCCGCGGGCGCCACCGTCCAGGAGATCCTGCAGGACCTGGACCGCCAGTACCCGGGCCTCAAGGACCGCCTCTGCGATCCTACGGGAAAGCTCCGGCGCTTCGTGAACCTCTACGTCAATGAGGAGGATATCCGCTTCCTGAAGCAGGAGGCCACCCCGATCAAGGACGGGGATGAGCTCTCCATCATCCCAGCCATCGCGGGAGGGAGCGATGCCTAAGAAAATCGTGCAGCTGATCTTCCCCCAGAGCAAAATCAAGAAGCCGGTGATCTACACGATGGCCTTGAAGTGCAAGGTGATGCCGAACGTCCGCCGTGCCAAGGTGACCGAAAGCGTCGGCGAGATGGTGCTGGAGCTGGAGGGGACCCGCGAGAACCTGGAAAAGGGGATCCGCTTCCTCACGCGGCAGGGGATCAAAGTCGAGCCGGTCGTCGGCGACGTGATTGAGTAAAAACAGTTGATAGGTTTATAGGTTGATAGGTTAATAAGGAAGATCATTATTCCCATATCAACTTATCAACGTATCAACCTATCAACTTTTGCTGCATGAGTAGCGACCATGAGTTGGTGAAGGGTGTCGCGGCTCGGGAGCCGGAGGCGTTCCATGAGGTCATGGAGCGCTATGCCGGCCCCGTCGTCAACCTCGCCTATCGCTTCCTCGGCAACCGGGCCGACGCCGAGGAGATCGCCCAAGAAACCTTCCTCCGGCTCTACCAGCATCCCCCTCATCTTGACCCGTCCTCGAAGCTGTTCACTTGGGCTTACCGCGTGGCGGCGAACCTCTGCCTGGACCGCCTGCGCAAGCAAAGCCGCACGCCGCCGTTGGATTCTCTGGACGTTCCCGATGGCCCGGAACCCTCTTCTGTTTCCCGCGGTCCGCGCGAAACGGCTGCCGGGACTGAAGCGGCGGAAGCGGTCCGCCGGGCGGTGGCCTCATTGCCGATCGAGCTCCGCGCCCCGCTGATCCTCTCCGCGATCGAAGAGCTCCCCCACGCTGAGATCGCCCGCATCCTTGATATCAGCCCCAAAGCGGTCGAGCGCCGCATCTCCCGCGCCCGCGACCTCCTCAAGCCCCGCCTCCAACCGTACCTCTGAAATTTTCCTGGGGGATAAGCCCCCTTTCAACGTTTCATTAGGTAGGAGGAGGAAATATGGCTAATCAACCGCAAGACCCGCTGGACCGGCTGCTCAAGGGGGCCTACCCGGCGGTGGAGGTATCGCAGGACTTCAAGCTCCGGCTCTGGCGCAAGTTGATGGACCAGCCGGTGGAAGCTCTTTGGCGGGTTCCCGTCCCGGCGGTGGCCGCGGCGCTGCTACTGGGGATTGTGGGAGGCCTCTGGAGCTGGCAGGCGGGCGGATCCCCGGACCCGGCCGTCGTGCGGGTGGTTGCCCGGGCGGAGCGGCTGGACCTGTTCGGCAACGCGCCGCATGATTCGCTGGCAGGGGCTGTGCTTCGCCGAATGGAAGGAGAGAACGCATGAAACGGTTTCTTGTGATCGCTTTCGCGCTGATGGGGATGGGGAGTGTGGCGTATCTGGCCACCTTAGGTTGCGGTCAGATGCTGAGCCGGAAGAGATCCCCCGCGGGCTGGGTGGAGAGCTTGAGCTTGGCGCCGGAGCAGCGGGAAGCGGTGGCGTCGACGCAGAAGCAGTTCCTTGCGCAGAAGGGCGAAAGCTGCAGGATCCTCTGTGCCAAGCGGGCCCAGATCATCCAGTTGCTCAAACGGCCGGACTCCGACCGGGCCGCGCTGGCGCAGCTGGCGGAGGAGATCGGCCAGGAGCAGACCCGGATGGAGAAGGCCACGCTGGATTACTTGTTGGCTGTCGGCCGGCAGTTGGATCCGAAGCAGCGGGAACGGCTGATGGCCTTCGTGACCGAGGAATTGCGGACCGCCTGCAAAGAGACGGCCTGCGGCATAACGCCGGGCTGCATGATGGAAGAAGGAGAGAAGAAATAGTGATCCGATCTCATAGGTCATTGCGAGCGACCGAAGGGAGCGAAGCAATCTCCTGGTGGCACAGGGAGATTGCTTCGTCGGCCTCGCGGCCTCCTCGCAATGACAGGCGAGGGATCGCTTTGCTCCTCGCAATGACGGTGGGGGTCTCACCGGTCTTTGCGGTTGGAGACGAGGGAGAGCTTTCTCTTCCGGAGCTGCTCCAGGAGCTGCGGCGCGCCAACCCGGATCTCTTGGCGGCCAAAAAACAGGTGGAGGCGATGCAGGCGAGGATTCCCGCGGCCCGGGGCCTTCCGGCCCCACGGATCGGGGTGGAGTTCGAAGAGATTCCCCGGGGCACGTTCAAGGTCAACCAGGCCACCGTGATCTACTCGCTGCTCCAGTCAATCCCGTTTCCCGGAAAACTGTCGCTCCGGCATCAGGTGGCGGTCGCGGAGGCCCAGCGGGCGGCGGCGATCTTCAAAAAGGCGGAGCTGGACCTGACCACCCAATTGAAAGCGGCTTACTACGATCTCTTTTTGACGGACCGGGAGATGGAGATCCAGCGGGAACAGCAGATTTGGCTGGATCAGGCGCTGGAATCGGCCCGCGCGCGGTACGGGAGCGGAGGCATTT
>CAYJTM010000086.1:0-4891 GCA_964373055.1 uncultured Planctomycetia bacterium | reverse complement strand
CGGAGCAGGCGCAATTGATGCAGATGCAGGCGCAGCAGTTCGCGCTGTTCCGGGAGGGGGCCTTCCTGGATCCCCTGAATCCTCCGGTTGCCGGGACGACGGCCCAGCCCGGCAATGTCCTGCCGGCCCAGCCGGCGCCCCAGGCGCAGCCGCTGCCGCCGCAGGCGGCGCCGGCGGTGGTGGTGGAGGAACTCAGTCCCGGCGTGAGCTGGCTGATCGGGCAGGGCAACCCGTCGGTCACCGGGTTCGTGCCGGTCGCCGGCAGGGAGGGTCTGCTGGTGAGCTTCGATATTCCCTCCACCGATTCGCTCGCCTTTCTGCGGGGGCGTTCCTGGACCTATGACAACGCCGCGGGGGCGGTCGCCCTGATTCTGCAAGGCCAGCCCGGAGCCGCCCGAAACGTGCTGGCCGCTTTGCAGGGGCTCATGGCGCCGGATGGTTCGCTTGGGTTTTCCTACCAGGTGGATTCCAGTTTCGTGGATGGGCGGGTGCGGACCGGGACGCTGGCCTGGGTCGGCTACGCGATGGTCCTGTACCAGAGGCAAAGCGGGGATTCCTCTTTTCAGGCGAGCGCCGAGCTGATCGGCGCGTATCTCAAAAATCTTCAGGTTGCTTCCGGATCGATCAAGGGTGGGCCGGACGTTTCCTGGATCTCCACCGAGCACAATGTGGACGCCTACTTCTTTTACCGGGAGCTCTACCGGGTGACGGGGAATTCCGGCACCCTCGCGACGGCCGGCCAGATCAAGAATTCACTCTTGACGAACCACTGGACCGGCAGCGTTACCAACGGCCATTTCCTGCAGGGGATCGGCGACCCGACGCCGGCGCTGGACGCCAACTCCTGGGGCGCCCTGTTCCTCTCGGCGATCGGCCGGAACACTCAGGCGAAGCAGGCGCTGAAATACGTGGAGTCCACCTTCAAGAACACGAAGAAAATCACGGGGACCTCGACCAACCTGACCGGCTATTCCCCGGACACCGCCAAGAAGACCGTCTGGCTGGAGGGGACGGCCGGCGTGGCCGCCGCTTACCAGAGGGTAGGGCAGACGCAGAAGTCCGGCTCGATCCTGGGGGAGTTCTCGGCTTGGAGCGGCGGGATCCCTTATTCCATGCCCCGGACCACCAACTCCGATGGGGACACCTTCTCGGACCTGCTTTCGGTCCCCTCGACCGCCTGGCACCAGATCGCCCTGAGCGTCCGGGCCGGCTCCTCCCTGTTCTGGGACGCCGACTAGATCTTTAGCTCGGTCAGTACTGCCTCGGCCGCCCGGCGGCCGGCGCCCGGACTCCCGAGTGATTTCCTCAATTTGGCGAACCCTTCTTTCATCCGGTTCCGCCGCCCGGCGTCGCCGTAAATCGCCAGCGCCTCGCGCGCGATCCGGGCGGGATTCGCCTCCCGCTGGATCAGCTCCGGCACCAGTTTGCGTCCGGCCAAGACGTTCACGAGGCCGATGGACGGGATCCGGATCAGCAGGCGTGAGATGAGGTAGGTGGGCCAGGAGGTCTTGTAGACAATCACCATCGGCCGCTCCAGCAGCGCGCATTCCAGCGTGGCGGTGCCGGAGGCGACCAGCACCAGGTCGCAGGCGTGGATGCCGTCGTAGTCCCAGCGCTCCGCCACCTTCGGGTTCAAGCCCGATTGCCGCAGGTGCCGCTGGTAAATCTCCCAGGGCAGGTGGGGCGCCTTGATCAGCAGGAACCGGGCGGAGGAGGGAAGGTGCTCCCGCATCTTTTCGCCGGCGGAGAGCAGCACCGGCAGGAGCCGCCGCACCTCCACCTCCCGGGAGCCGGGCAGGAGGCCGATCACCGGAAGCCCGTCGGCGAGGCCTTGGGTTTCCAGGGCCTCGATCCTCGGCAGCGCCGGCCGGACCTCGTCGAGCAGCGGGTGGCCGACGAAGGTGACCGGCACCCCGGCCTTTTTGTAGAGCTCTTCCTCGAACGGGAAAAGGACCAGCATCCGGTCCACGAGCTGCTTGATCGTCCCGATCCGGCCGGGGTCCCAGGCCCAGATCTGCGGGCTGATGTAGTAGACCAGCCGGATGCCTCGGCGCTTCACCTCCCGCGCGAGGCGCAGATTGAAGCCGGGGTAATCGATCAGCACGACCAGGTCCGGGCGGCGTTCCTCCAGAACCCGGACCGCGCTCCGGAATAGCTTCTTGAATTCGGAAAAGTGGCGCAGAACCTCGACGAGCCCGATCACGGCGATCCGGGTGGGGTCCTCGAGGATCTCGACGCCGGCCTCCCGCATCGCCGCTCCGCCGAACCCGGTGAGTTCAAGGTTCGGGGAGAGAGCTTTTAACTCTTTGGCCAGCCGGGCGCCGTGCAGGTCGCCGGAGGATTCGCCGGCGACGATGAAGATCGAGGACATCACCGGAACGTCATTGCGAGCGACCGAAGGGAGCGAAGCAATCTCCTTGTGACACCTGGAGATTGCTTCGTCGCTGCGCTCCTCGCAATGACCGGATTCACGGGTGGTTCTTTTTGATGAGGGAGGTGATCTTGAGGGCCAGCGCCAGGGCCTCCCGAGCCTCCCGGCCGGAGACCGGCGGGGGGGTGCGGTGCCGGATGGCGTCCAAGAAGCCGGCCAGCTCCGCCTTCAAGGGCTCTTCGCCGGAGAGGGCCAGCTGCTCATGCTGGATCTGGCCATGCTCATGGCGGAACAGGTCCACGCTCAAGCCCAGAAGATCCATCGAGACATAGCTGTCCGGCTGGAAGATGCGGAACTTGCGCATCCCCTCCTTGGAGATGCGGGAGGCGGTGAGGTTGGCGACCGCCCCGTTTCGGAAGGTGACCCGGGCATTGGCGATGTCCTCGTACGGCGTCAGAACCCGGACGCCGACCGCCTCCACGCGCCGGACCGGGCTGCGGACCAGCCAGAGCAGGAGGTCAATGTCGTGGATCATGAGGTCCAGCACGACGCCGACCTCCGTCCCACGGGGCTGGAAGGGGGCGAGCCGATGGACCTCAATGAAGCGGGGGTTTTTGAGGGAGTCCTGGACCCGCCGCAGCACCACGTTGAACCGCTCCACGTGGCCGACTTGGAGGACCGCCTTCGCTTTGCGGGCCAGGGCCAGGAGCCGGTCGGCCTCGGGGAGGGTGGCGGTCATCGGTTTCTCCACCAGGGAGTGGACCCCACGGGTGAGGAACTCCTTGGCGATCTCGAAATGGGCTTGGGTCGGAACGGCCACCGAGACGGCGTCCACCTGGCCCAGCAGCTCCCGGAAGTCCTGGACCGCCCGGCAGCCGAAGGGGGCCGCCACGGTTTCGGCCCGGCCGGGCAGTGAATCGCATACCGCAACCAATTGTGCTTCTTGGAGTTGCGAATAAATCCTGGCATGGATGGAGCCAAGGCGGCCGGCCCCGATGACGGCGACGCGGATCGGTTTCATAGTTTGAGGGGCAGTATAGCATGATAAAATGGTGCGGTACCAGGTACCGAAACGGTACCAGGTACCGAAACGGTACCAGGTACCGAAACGGTACCTGGTACCGATGTTCATCATGAAGAACTATCGCCTACTCTGGCCCTATTTGAAGCCCCATTTCCCATTGCTGATGTGGGCGGCTGCCTGCATGACGGCCTCCAGTCTGCTCAAGGGGATTTCCCTGGGGTTGTTGGTGCCGCTGATTGATTTTGTGCTGCTCAACCGCCAGCCGGCGCTGCCGGCCTGGATGCCGGCGCCGGTGGTCTCGGCGGCGGTCTGGTTCCAGGGGCTCTCGCCGGTGGCCCGCCTGAACGCCTTGGCGGCGGCGGTGATCCTGCTTTTCGCGCTCAAAAACATCGTGCTCTACTTTCAGACCTACCTGATGAACGACGTCTCCCTGCGCTTCCTGCGGGACATCCGGAACGGCCTCTACCGGCACTACGAGCGGCTCTCGCAGGATTTCTTCAGCGGCGAGAGGACCGGGGAGCTGGTCTCCCGGATCACGCACGACGTTTCGGTCATCCAGAACACGATCACCGAGGGGCTCACCGACTTGGTCTACCAGACGGCGCAGTTGATCGTCTTCATGGTGATCCTTTTCACGATCGATTGGAAGCTGACCCTCGCGGTGCTGCTGCTGCTGCCGGCGATCGGGTTGCCCGTCGTGCGGATCGGCAAGGCGCTGCGCAAGCTGGGGTTCTCGGTGCAGGAGCGGATGGCGGACCTGAACAGCCGGCTCATTGAGACGCTGCAGGGGATCCGGATCATCAAGGCCTTCACCGCCGAGCGGGCGGAGGCGGAGCGCTTCGACGCGATCAACCAGGCCTATTACAGGGCGAACATACGGACCGTGAAGCGGCGCGAGGCGCTGGCCGGAATCATCGACATGATCAGCATGACGGGAGGGCTGGTGGTGCTGCAGGTGGGCGGCCGGGCGGTGCTGCAGGGGGAGATCTCGCCCGGCACCGTGGTCTTCTTCCTGGCGGCGCTGCTGTCGCTGTTCGAGCCGATCAAGCGGTTGAGCCGCCTCCATTCCATCAATCAGCAGGCGCTCACGGCGGCCAAGCGGGTGGCGGAGATCCTGCGGACCGAGCCGTCGGTCCGGGAGGCCCCGGGCGCCGCCGCGCTGCCTAGGTTCTCGCGGGAGATCCGCTTCGAGGAGGTCCGCTTCCGGTACGACGACCCAGGGCGGCCGCGGAGCGGCCGAGGAAGTGGTGAGGCCTCCTCTGGCCGAATCCACGAGCGGTGGGTGCTCCAGGGGGTGGATTTGGGCGTGCGGGCCGGGGAGGTGGTGGCGATCGTCGGCTCCAGCGGCTCCGGTAAGACGACGATGGTGAACCTGCTGCTGCGGCTCTACGATCCCTCCTCCGGCCGGATCACGGTGGACGGGCGGGACCTGCGCTCGGTGACGCTGGAGTCGCTGCGCCGGCAGATCGGGCTGGTGACCCAGGACCCGTTCCTGT
>CAYJTM010000085.1:0-4918 GCA_964373055.1 uncultured Planctomycetia bacterium | reverse complement strand
CGCATTGCCCGGGCTCAGCATCTTGCTCAGGAGGACGGAAGGGATCCCCGCTCATGGAGCGAGGTGGTGAACTACATTGCAGCGGCAAAAGCTGGGCCGGCGAAACAGGAAGAAGCGAGGGCATACGTCGAGAGGGTTCCTCTTTATGAAGCGGAGTTCGCCAAGAAATCCTCGGCCAATAAGACTCTGAAGGAAAAAGGGGTCAGAAAAGGACGATACCTCTGCACCGAGGGGCACTGGGTGACGATTGACGGCAGGCCGGTGTTCATATGCGATTAGGTCGTCTTGTCTTTCTCCTGATCGGATTGGTGGCCATCCATCTGTTTTCCGGAGGATGCGCTTCAAGGCAAGCCGCGGGAAATGGGAAAATCTGGTCCGGCGACGTCCAGAGGTTGCAACAAATCTACGAAACATCCATTCCTGCTCAGATTCGCAACACATTCGACCGCACCGCCCGTCACATATGCTCCAGGGATCACGGACAATGTCCTGGGTGCGCATTCACAGTTTCTGATGGTGGAAAGCGCGTCGATATTTTCGCTAAAAAGTTTATCGTTGTCGGTTTGGAACCCGGTCACTTCGGCGGCGTCGAGGCGACCCTTGTTTTCGAAGGCGCGCCCAACGCTTTTTGGCTATGGCTGTATGATGTGGGTCCCAATGAATATCAGTTGCGCAGCATCGAGCAATTGCCGGAGCCGTTGGATAAAGGGCTCGTTCGGCAGCTTCAGGCCCCCACCCATCAACGTTATTGGCTGTAGGGGATGTTCGTTTTGAGGCGCTGTGCTAACAGGGTGCTAACAGAACAGGCCAAACCAGCATGAACGATGGGGAATCAGGCAGGAAACGGATTAGCGTAAGGCCTACTCAGCCCAACGATTAGGGAACAGGGGCAATCAGCACGAAAACACCGAGGGGATTTCGTAAAGCGCGGGTCGGAGGTTCGAGTCCTCTCGCCGGCTGTTTTTGTCTTCGGCTGTTTTTATTCCAAGGAGAGTTCTCCGCTTGCTTGACCTGCTCCGGGAACGGAACTTCCGCCTTCTCTGGATCGGACAGCTTTGCTCCCAGTTCGGCGACCGGCTGACGCAGCTGGTCCTGATCGGCTTGGCGGCGGTCCACGCCTCCGGCTCCACGCTGACGCTGGCGAAGGTGATGGTGATGACCTCGCTGCCGGCGCTGCTGCTGGGGCCGTTCGCCGGAGTCTATGTGGATCGCTGGGACCGAAAACGGACGATGATCGCCTGCGACCTGGTTCGGATGGCCGGCATCCTGGTGCTGCCGTGGGCGGCCTCGGCCGGCCGGATTCCCCTCTACTTGAACATCTTCCTGATTTTCTCCGTAGGAAGTTTCTTCGTCCCGGCCCGGCTTGCGACAATCCCGGACGTGGTGCCGCCCAGGCAGCTGGGCAAGGCCAACGCGCTGTTCACCACCTCCGGCATGATCGGCTCGGCCCTGATCCTGCTGGTGGGCGCCCTCTTGATGGAACGGTTCGGCGCGGCCCGCGCCAGCGGGGTGAATGGGCTGGCCTATGCCGCCTCCGCGGTCGCCATTGCGCTGATCCGCGGCCGGCCCCAGCGCGCTCCGTCTCGACCGGAGGAATCGGCCGGCCGGATCCTGGCGGAAATCCGGGAAGGGATCCGGCAGCTTTGGCTGCATGACAACACCCGGCGAGTGGTGGTGCTGTTGGGCCTGCTGGTGGGCGGGGCCGGGGCCAGCATGGTGGTCGGCACGGTCCTTGTTCAGAGCACGCTCCATTCCGTGACGAAAGATCTCGGGTTCCTGAGCTTGTGGTTCGGCGTCGGGTTATTTTTCGGCACGGTGGCGCATGGACGATGGGGAACCGCGTGGCCGAAGCGCCGGTCTCTCGGGACGGCTTTCATGGGCTGCGCCGTGAGCGTCTGGTTTTTCCTAGCCGCGGTGCTGATGCTGAAGTCGGGTGCCTCCGCCTCCTTCTCGACGGCTCTGCTGGGTTTCTTTGTGGCCCCGGTCGGGATTGTCACAAACACCCTGGTCCATGAGGTGCACCCGGAGCGTTTGCACGGCCGGATCTTCAGCAGCATGGGAGTGGTGTTCAACCTGTCGCTGATCCTCTCCATGCTGGCGGCCGGCTGGCTGACCGATCGGGGCGGGCGCGGGCTGCTGTTGGGCTCGATCGGCGCGGCGTTCGCCGCCGCTGGCGTCGCCCTTTTGGCGAAGCGAACCCGCCCATGTTATACTCAAGAATCATGAGCCAATCCACGGTCACGATTAATCAGACGAACTTCAAAACCGAAGTGTTGGGCGCCAAGACCCCGGTGCTGGTGGATTTTTGGGCGACCTGGTGCGCGCCCTGCCGGGCAATCGCCCCTACCCTGGACGAGCTGGCCGAGAAGTATAAGGGCAAGTTCACCGTTGCCAAGGTGAACGTGGACGAGGTCCCCGACCTGGCCGCGCAGTTCGGCGTGCTGAACATCCCCACGCTGATCTTCTTCCGGGCCGGTGAGGAAGTGGACCGGGTGGTCGGGTCCCAGCCCAAATCCCAACTCGAAGCCAGGATCCAGAAGCTGACCGCGTAAACAGCCCCCGTGGTCTCCCTAAGCGGTCATCGCGAGGCCCGAAGGGCCGTGGCGATCTCTCCTCTCCCGGCGATCGCGATCCTCTGTTCGGGGCAAGGGACCAACTTCCAGGCCATCCTCGATGCGATCCGCCGACCGAGGCGGCACCGTCCTCGCTGCCGAGGAAGTGCCGCGGCGCGGGTGCGCCGCGGCCGCCGGCGTCTGCGCGCCCGCGTGGCCGCCATGATCACCGACAACCCCGCGGCCTTCGCGATTGTCCGGGCCCGCAGGGCCAAGGTCCCCTCGATCTTCATCTCGCCCTCCTCCCATCCTTCCCGCGAGGCCTTTGACCGAGCGCTGGCCCGTGTGATAGAAAAGTCTGGGGCCCGTCTGGTGGTGCTGGCCGGCTTCATGCGGATCCTCTCCCCGTGGTTCGTCCGCAGGTTCCGCGGCCGGGTCTTGAACATCCACCCGTCGCTGCTGCCGGCTTTCCCGGGCGCTCACGCGGTCCGGGACGCGCTGAAGAGGCGCGTGAAGGTGACCGGCGTCACGGTCCATTTCGTGGACGAGCAGGTGGACCACGGGCCGGTCCTGCTGCAGGCGCCGGTGCCGGTCCGGAAAGGGGACACCGAAAAAACCCTGCTCGACCGGATCCACCGGGTAGAGCACCGGCTTTATCCAAAGGCAATTCAACTTGTTCTAAGCGGGGTCAGACCCTCCAGGATCAGGCACCGTGGTGCCTGACCCTAACAGGGTTATACTGGAGTGGTCATGAAGACGGCAATTAAAAAAATCACGGCGCGGGAGATCCTCGATTCCCGCGGGTTCCCGACGGTGGAGGCGGACGTTTTCCTAAACAACGGCTGCCCCGGCCGGGCCGCGGTCCCCAGCGGCGCCTCAACGGGAAAGTTCGAGGCCTGGGAGCTGCGGGACGCCGACTTGGGCCGCTTCGGCGGAAAAGGGGTGCTCAAGGCGGTGGAGGCGATCAACAAGGAGATCGCCCGCGCCTTGAAGGGGGCCGACGCCGCCAAGCAGGAGCAACTCGACCGGAAACTGATCGAGCTCGACGGCACCGAGAACAAATCCCGCCTGGGGGCCAACGCGCTGCTGGCGGTCTCTCTGGCGGCGGCCCGGGCGGTCGCCCATTCCAAGCGCAAGCCTCTTTACGAGTCGCTCGGAGGGGCCAAGGCCCACCTGCTGCCGGTCCCGCTGATGAACATCTTAAATGGCGGCCTGCACGCCGACAACGGGCTGGACCTCCAGGAGTTCATGATCCTTCCGATCGGCGCCAAGAGTTTCCGGGAAGCGCTGCGGATGGGGGCCGAGGTGTTCCAGGCCCTCAAGAAGATCCTCAAATCCAAGGGGCTCTCCACGGCTGTCGGCGATGAGGGGGGATTCGCCCCGAAGCTCCCCTCCAACGAGGAGGCGCTGAAGCTCATCCTGCAGGCGGTCGAGCAGGCCGGTTACAAAGCGGGGAAGGACGTGGTGCTGGCGCTCGACGCGGCCGCCAGCACCTTCGGCGAGGAGGGCTCCTACACGCTGAAAGCGGAACGGCTGTCAAAGATCTCCGCCGAGAAATTAACCCGGCTGTACGAAGGATGGATCGACCGCTACCCCATCCTCTCCATCGAGGACGGGCTCGGGGAGGAGGACTGGAACGGCTGGGTGGTGCTGACCCGCGAGCTGGGTGGGAAGGTCCAGCTCGTGGGGGACGACCTCTTCGTCACCAACACCGAGAAGCTGCGGACCGGCATCCGCCGCGGGGCCGCCAACGCGATCCTCATCAAGCTGAACCAGATCGGGACCCTCACCGAGACGCTGGATTGCATCCGCACCGCCCAGATGGCCGGCTACGGAGTGATCATCTCCCACCGCTCCGGCGAGACGGAGGACACCACGATCGCCCACCTGGCGGTGGCGGTCGGCGCCGGCCAGATCAAGACCGGGTCGGTCTCCCGCAGCGAGCGGGTGGCCAAGTACAACGAGCTGCTGCGCATCGAGGAACGGCTGGGCAAAAAGGCGGTCTACGCGGGAGTCGAATGGACCCGAAAAAGAAATTCTTAATCGGGGCGGGGATCGGTCTCGCGCTTTTGGCGCTTTACGCGCCGGCTTTCCTGCGCTGGTCGGAGCTCAACGCCCGGCAGGAGCAACTGGAAACGGAGATCGCGCTGCTCAAGCGGGAGAACATCCGGCTGGCCCAGGAGGCCAAGCGCCTGCGGGAGGATCCGGCCTACGCCGAGGCGCTCGCCCGCCGCCAGTTCGGTTTCGTCCGCCCGGGCGAAACCGTCATCAAATTCCGGGGCTCCTTAAAAGAGGATCAGAAGCGCTAGGCCGGTGTATAATGAAGCCCTACTGCGGGGTAGAGCAGCCCGGTAGCTCGTCAGGCT
>CAYJTM010000084.1:0-5067 GCA_964373055.1 uncultured Planctomycetia bacterium | reverse complement strand
TCCGGCCATCTTTCGGTGAGGAGAGAACCAGCGCGTGGCGGAGACCCAAAGAGGGGTAGACCAGGTGGATCCCCTTGGAGGGCCGGACGATCGGCTTCGCCGCCGGGTCGGCCAGTTTCCTCAACCGGTCCGTCCAGGGGCCGGTGGCGTTGATCACCTGCCGAGCCCGGATCGAAAATCTTCCTCCACCCTTGAGGTCCTCCACCTCCGCTCCCCGAACTTTCCCCTGCTCCATCCACCAGGCGGCCACCCGCGCGAAGTTGGCGAGAGAGGCGCCGGCCTTCTCAGCCGCTTTCAGCACAGCCAGCACCAGCCCGGCGTCATCCATCTGGCCGTCGGTGTAAAGGGCCGCCCGCTCCACTCCGGCCTGGGTGAGCACCGGCTCCGCCCGCCCCACCTGCTCACCCCGCAGAAAACGGTGGCGCTGATCCACCGGAGCGCGGGCCAGCCAGCCGTACAGCGCCACCCCGATCTTGACGAGAGGCCAAGGCCGGGGGTTGCGGCCACGGACCGGGATCAGGAACGGCAGCGGCTTGACCCAGCGCGGGGCGATCCGGAAAAGGATCTCCCGTTCCCTTAAACTCTCCCGGACCAGGCCGAAATCCATCTGCTCCAGGTAGCGCAGGCCGCCGTGGATCAGCTTGGAGGTCTTGGAAGAGGTGCCGGAGGCGAACTCCCCCTGCTCGATGAGGGCGCAGGAGAGCCCCCGCAACGAGGCGTCCCACGCGATGCCGGCTCCGACGATCCCGCCGCCGACGATCAGGAGGTCGAACGATCGATTCGCTAATTGAGCCAAATCACGCGTCATTGCGAGCCCCGAAGGGGCGAAGCAATCTCCTGGCGCCAGGGAGATTGCGGAGCCTGCCCCGAGCAAAGCGAGGGGTCTCCGAGTTTGCTTCGGCTTCGCCTCGCAACCGCTGCGCTCCTCGCAATGACATTAGAGGAGCGCCCTGCGGACCGCTTCTTTCCAGCCGGCCATCGCCGCCGCGCGACGCGCCGGGTTCGAGCGGGGCCGGAAGATCCGGTCCACCCGCCTCATCCAGGCCAAATCGGTCTGGCTCCAGAAGCCGGAGCTCAACCCGGCCAGCTGCGCGGCCCCCAGAGCGGTGGTCTCGACATTCTTCGGCCGCGCCACCGGCAGGCCGCTCAAGTCCGCTTGGATTTGCATCAGCAGATTGTTCCTCACCGCTCCGCCATCCACTTGGAGAGTTTTTAACCGGGTCCGGCTGTCCTGTTCCATCGCGTGGACCAACTCTTGCGACTGGAAGGCGACGGACTCGAGCGCCGCCCGGGCCAGATGAGCGCGAGTGGTCCCCCGCGTGAGCCCGCAGATCAAACCCCGGGCTTCCGGATCCCAATACGGCGCGCCCAGCCCGACAAAGGCGGGGACCAGGAACACGCCGCCGGCATCCGGCACCGAACGGGCCAGCCCTTCCGAATCGGAGGCTTTCTTCAGGATCTTCAACCCGTCCCGCAGCCACTGGAGCACGGCTCCCCCGATGAAGACCGAACCTTCGAGCGCGTAAGAGGGCTTTCCGAAAGCGTCACAGGCAACCGTCGTGATCAGGCCGTTCCGGGAACGGACGATCCGCCGGCCGGTCTGCATCAAGAGGAAACAGCCCGTGCCGTAAGTGTTCTTCGCCTGCCCCGGCCGGACGCAGCCCTGACCGAACAGGGCCGCCTGCTGGTCTCCGGCGATGCCGGTGATCGGGATGCCGGCCGGCAGAGGGCCCACCCGCGCGGTCACGCCGAACCTTCCGGCGGAGGGAAGCGGCCGCGGCAGCATCTCCTCGGGAACGCCGAACAGCTTCCTCATCCGTTCCGACCACCGGAGCGTCTTGAGGTCCAGCAGAAGAGTACGGGAGGCGTTCGTGAAATCGGTGGCGTGCACCCGCCCGCCGGTGAGCTTCCAAAGCAGCCAGCTGTCCGGCGTGCCGAACGCGGCTTGGGCCGAGCGGACCGCCCGGGAAACGGCCGGAGCGTGGCGGATCAGCCAGCATATCTTCGTCCCGGAGAAATAGGGGTCCAGCACCAGCCCGGTGGTCCGGCGGACCTCCGGCTCATGCCGTTTCAGGTCCCGGCAGATCTCCGAGGTGCGCCGGTCCTGCCAGACGATCGCCCGGTGCAGCGGCCGGCCGGTGCGCCGGTCCCAAAGGATCGTTGTCTCCCGCTGGTTGGTGATGCCGATCGCGGCGATCCGGCGCGCGGGAATCCGGCTGCGATCGAGCGCCTGGGAGATAACCTTGAGCGTGGAGTCCCAAATCTCCTGCGGGTCATGCTCGACCCAGCCGGGCCGGGGATAAAATTGGCGGAGCTCGCGGTAGGATTGGCTGACGATCCGTCCGGTCCGGTTGTAGAGGATCGCCCGGGTGCCGGTGGTGCCCTGGTCAATGGCGAGGAGATAACTCAGGCCAGGCTTTCCCCGCCGTCAATCACGATCGTCTGCCCGGTGATGTGGTCCGACGCCGCCGACGCGAGAAAAACAATCAGGCCGTTCAGGTCCTCCGGCTGCCCGTACCGGCGCAGTGGGATCTTCGCCACGTAGGCGGCCAGCGCCTCCTTGGCGTCGGCATCCTGGTAGCGGCGGGTCATGTCGGTGTCGAAGAAGCCGGGCGCGATGGCGTTCACCCGGACACCGGCCGGGCCTAACTCCAGCGCGATCACGCGGGTCATCTGGATCACCGCCGCCTTCGTGGCGGCGTAAGCCATGGACTGCTGCACCGGTTTGAAACCGGAGATGGAAGAGATGTTGATGATCTTCCCGGACTTCTGCTTGAGCATCACCTTGCCGGCCGCCTTGGCCATCAGGTAAGCGCCGGTCATATTCACCTTCAGCACCCGGTCCCAGTCTTCCTTGCGCAGGCGGACCAGGTAGGATCCGTCCCAGACCCCGGCGTTGTTGACCAGGACGTCAATCCGGCTGTAGGCCTTCAGCGTCGCGTCCATCACCTGCTCCACCTGTTGCTCTTCGCTCACGTCGCCGGCCGCGATCACCGCTTTCCGCCCCATCCGGCGGATCTTCTCCGAAACCTCCGCAAGGGAATCGGCAGAGCGGGCGTTCAAGGCCATATCGCAGCCGGCCTCCGCGAGGGCCAGCGCCATCGCCCGCCCCAACCCGCGCGACGCGCCGGTCACCAGCGCCACCTTGCCCGTGAGATCGAATAGAGATTGAATTGTCATTGCGAGGAGTCCGCTGTTAGCGGACGACGAAGCAATCTCCTTGCTCGCCAGGAGATTGCTTCGCCCCTTCGGGGCTCGCAATGACGGATGTGGTTTTTCATGCGTGCTCCGCCAAGTATCGCTCGCAGTCCAACGCCGCCATGCAGCCCCACCCCGCGGCGCTCACCGCCTGCTTGTAGCGGACATCGTGGATGTCGCCGCAACCGAAGACACCCTCCACTGAAGTCTGGGTCCCCTTCTTCAGCACCAAGTATCCTTTTTCATCCAGATCCACCTGTCCCTGCAGGAAACCGGTGTTCGGCTGGTGCCCGATCGCCACGAAGTAACCACCGCAAGGATAATCGGTCTCGGCGCCAGTCTTCAGGTTCCTCAACCGCACCCTGGTCACCTTCTTTTGGGACGGGTCCTTGATGTCGATCACCTCGGTATCCCAAATCCAATGGATCTTCGGGTTGGTTTTCGCTTTTTCCTGCATGATCTTGGAAGCCCGTAGCGTGTTGCGGCGATGGATCACCGTCACTTTGGTCGCGAACCGGGTCAGGAAGGTCGCCTCCTCCATGGCGGTGTCGCCGCCGCCCACCACCACGACTTCCTTCCCTTTGAAAAAAAAGGCATCACAGGTGGCGCAGGCGGAAACCCCGTAGCCGAGCAGCGCCTTCTCCGATGGGAGGCCTAAATATTTGGCGGAGGCGCCGGTCGCCACGATCAGCGTCTTGGTTTCAAAGCGCTGGTCGTCCACCTCCACGACGAAGGGACGCTTCCGCACGTCCACGCGCGTGGCGTCGCCGTTGACGAAGCGGGTGCCGAACCGCTCCGCCTGTTTCTTCATCTTCTCCATGAGCTCCGGCCCCATAATCCCTTCCGGGAAACCGGGATAGTTCTCCACGTCGGTGGTGGTCGCCAGCTGCCCACCCGGGGAGGCCCCCTCGATGAGGACAGGTTTGAGCTCCGCCCGGGCGGCGTAGATCGCGGCGGTGAGGCCCGCGCAGCCCGATCCGAGGATAACGACATTTTCGATGCCTTCAATTTTAGACATAGATTTTAAAACCAGATCCCTCGGTCGCTGTCGCTCCCTCGGGATGAGTTCGGCCGGGGGACTTACGTCGCTTCCGCTCCGTAAGTCCTGGCCTCACTCATTCTACCGCGAAAGTAGGGGGCGAGCAGGCGGAGCAGCTTGCGGTGGATCGGCCGGTTCCCCGCCAGCACGTGGCCCCGTTCCAGGTAGGCCTTTTCCCCGAAGAAGTCGGTCACCCGGCCGCCGGCCTCCTGGATCAGCAAAGCGCCCGCCGCCATGTCCCAGGGCTGCAGCGCCATCTCCCAGAAACCGTCCATCCGCCCGCAGGCGACGTAGGCCAGGTCCAGCGCGGCGGAGCCGGCCCGGCGGATGGAGCCGGTCTTGAGGAACACCTTCCGGAAGGAGCCGATGTAGAGGTCCATCTTGGCCTTCGCGCGGAACGGGAAGCCGGTGGCCAAAAGCGACTCATCAAATGCGGAGCAGGAGGTGACCCGAATCCGCCGGCCGTTGAGGAAGGCGCCGCGCCCGCGGCGGGCGGTGAACAACTCCTCCCGGAGCGGGTCGTAAACGACCCCCGCCTCCAGCTTGCCCCGCTCCACGAAAGCGATGGAGACGCAGAACATCGGGAAGCGGTGCATATAGTTGACGGTGCCATCAAGCGGATCCACCAGCCACTGGCGGGCGCGCGCCGCCTCGGCCGGCGCGGATTCCTCCGCCATCACGGAATGATCCGGAAAAGCTTTCCGGAGCACCTTAAGAATCGCCCGCTCCGATTCCTTGTCCACCTCCGTCACCCAGTCGTATTTGCCCTTCCGGGAAAACTGGGAGCGGCGCAGCCCTTCCATCCGGCGCTTCAGGATCCGGCCGCCGGC
>CAYJTM010000083.1:0-5099 GCA_964373055.1 uncultured Planctomycetia bacterium | reverse complement strand
CCGTGGAGGACATGGACGCCTACACGATGGCCCGCCGGCTCGCGAAAGAGGAGGGAGTCCTAGTCGGCATCTCGGCGGGGGCCGCCGTCTGGGCGGCGATCAAGGTGGCCAGGCAGCTGGGCAAGGGGAAGACCGTCGTGGTGATCCTGCCGGACACCGGCGAGCGGTACCTGTCGCTGGACCCTTACTTCGAGGAGTTTTAATGGGGATCCGCCCCTCGAGCCGGTTTTCCTACGCGCTGAAGGCGCTGGTGGACCTGGCGGTCCACCAGGGGACCGGCCCGGTCACCATCGCCTCCATCGCCAAGCGGCAGTCCATCCCCGCCCAGTCGCTCGAGCAGCTGTTCAACCGGCTGCGGCGCAGCGGGCTGGTGGAGGCGGAGCGGGGCCCGCGCGGCGGCTATTCCTTGAGCCGGCCGGCCGAGCAGATCCGGGTCCGGGCGATCTTCGAGGCGCTGGAGCCGCAGGCCCTTTCACCCAAGAAACGCTTGGCCGTCTCTCCCGACGACCCCGCCCGCTCCGTCTGGAAACAGGTGGAGTCGGCGGTCAAGACCACGTTGGAGGCCACCACGCTGGAAACGCTAACCGTGCAAATGCGGGAGAAAGTGGCCGCCCCGATGAAGCACCGCTACACGTTCCACATATGAAGAAACCTCTGATTCCGGGTGTTCTGATCTGTTTGGCGCTTTTGGTTAACGCGGGAGAAGCGCCGGGCCAGCCCTCTCTTCCGCCCGGCGTGGCCTCGCTCGGAAGCGCCGGCCACATGATTTTAGCCGGCGTGGAGCTGGCCCTCCCGATGTTTATCGAAGCGTTCGACAGCCGGCTTGCCCGCTACTTGGAAGCGGCCGGTGAGCGCCGACTCACCCGGCTTTACACGGAAAAGGAGCTGCGCCTCGTCGTGATCGATAAGGTGCAGTCCCAGCGGCCCGGGGCGATCCAGGAACCGCTGGTCCGTATCTACCCGGACGGGTTCCACGGCTCGATGCGGCTGAGCATGGGCGGGGTCAACGCGAAGATCCAGGGCCGGATCGCGTTCAAGCCGGTGAACCGCCGGCTCCATGTTTCCTTAAGCGAACTGTTCATCAACGGCCAGGTGGTGCCCGCCGACCTCCTGAAGGTGATGGAGCATGAGACCAACCAGATGATCGACGCGCAGGAGCTGCTCCTCGACGTGAGTGAATTCACGACCCGGGAAGGGACCGTGCTGATCTCGGTGGAGGTGCGATGAAAAGGATCCTGGCCGGAGCGCTGGCCCTTTTTGTGGCGGCGTCAGGCGTCCCCGCCCGGGCCGCCGGGCCGGAGGGTGTCGGCCCGCTGCCGGAGGCCGCGGCGGAAGCGTTCCGGGAGCTGCTGGAGATCACGGTGGTTTCCGTCCAGGGGGAACCGCTGTCTCCGGAGCAGGAGGAGCGGTTCGAGAGGGAAATCGAGCCGGCGTTCGAGCGGGAAACGGAGAGCTACGCCCTGCTGGAGGTGGAGCTGGCCGGCGCCGAGGCGGTGGAGAACGAACCCGAACCCGAACCGGAACCGGAACCCGAACCGGAGCCCGAACCGGAATATTCGGAAGACTTAGGGCAGGAGGTGGAGGAATCCAGCGAGGAGGAGGAGTCCGCCGTCTACGAGCCGGAGGAAGAGGAGAACGCCTCCACCAGCAGCGGCGAATAAGGTTAAAGCCGGGCGCTCACCGACCCGGTAACCGTCGCGTCCACGTATTCCCCCGTCGGGTCGTTCGAGTCCAGGAACCGGTAGCTGAATGAGGACCCCACCCGCCAGGTTTCGTTGATCTTGTACGTCCCCGACAGGACCCACACGTGGGTGTCGTCGTAGCGCGCCTCCGAGGTGATCCCGGTGACCGGCCGCTTCCGGTAATTGCGCCGCTCGAAGGAATAGGCGGCATCCGCCCAGAGGCGGTCGGTGAATTTCCGGCGCAGGGAGGCGGTCACCTTATAGTCCTCGGCGTCGTAGAAATCGTTTCGGGTGTTGTTGGAGTCGTTCCAATACCATTCCTGCCGCACCTTCGCCGCCGTCTGTTTCCAGACGCCCCCGATCTCGTAGCGGGCGCGGGGGCGGGTGTCCACCCGGTTGTCCAGCGTCTCCGCGCCGGAGCCGCTCTTCGCTTTTTGGGACCCATACTTCCGGATCCGCCAGTCCAGCCGGGCCGCGTGGAAGAACCCGCCCGGAAGATCCTGCTGTGCTCCGAGGGAAGGCCGGAGCCAGCGGTAATTGCTGACCGAGGAAGAGGGAAAGAACAGGTCTCCCACCTCCGTTTCCAGATCCCATTGCCACGTTCGGGCCGGCTTCCAAATCAGTTTGAGAGGGGTCAGCGTCTGGTAGGCGTAGTCCCCGTCCCCGTATTCCAGGTAATTGGTGAAGGAGCCGTAATAAAAACCCTGCCAGCTCCAGCGGGGGGTCAGCTTGCGCGAGAGGGCGGCGGCCAGCGTGTTTTCCAGGAAGGCGTCGCCGGTGTGGCTGGCGTTGCGGCGCGGGTTGGACTCGTAGCCGGCCCCCTGCGAGAGCTCCAGGTAATGTTTGAAGCTTGGCGCGCGCTGGCGCAGGATCTCCAGGTCGGTAGTCCGGGAGGCCTCCCGCTCCAGCCGCTCCTGGCCGGCTGTGTCCTCCAGGGATTCCACCGGCTGGGCCCAGGCGGCGCGCGCAAACAGCAGCGCGGCCGCTGTCAGGGAGACAAGCAGGGGCCTGAGCATAAAATAAATTATATCCCTCTCCCCTTGTCATTTTGCAAAAAGCTCAGGTATGCTTGGGGTGCAAGTTTCAAGGGCATTGCCAACTCACGCTGATTTAGGGCAAACCCGCCGAAAGGCGGGGACGCAAAACTAAAGGGCCCCCCCGGGGCAGCCAGCTACCGGCGCTGAGTGAAACGGCCCGCCACTTTATGTGGCGGGCCGTTGGCTTTCCCGATTTCCCTGTGCTATCCTGAATTTCATCCAATGAAGGCAAAGAAGCGGGCCTTGCGCGAGAAGACCCTCCGGCGCCTCCGCCAGCAGCCCGAATCCTCCCGGAAAAAGAAAAGTCTGGCCATCAGCCGCCGGCTGTTCCGGACCCGCCTGTACCGGGAGGCCGAGCGGCTGCTCTGCTACGCGGCGATCGGCGGGGAGGTGCAGACCCGGGGGATCCTGGAGAGGGCCCTTTCCGATGGGAAAGAGCTCTTCGTTCCGGTGGTAACCGACCGGGCCAGACGCCACATGGTGGTGGCGCAGGTCAAAGACCTGGGAAAAGACTTGGCCCACAAGGGGCATTTTCGAATCGCCCACCCACTCAAGTTTTCCAGCAGGGAAATTTCCCTGAGCACGCTGGATCTGGTCATCCTGCCGGGGGTCGCGTTTGACGGCCAAGGCAACCGGCTCGGGAGGGGCGGGGGATATTTCGACCGGTTCCTCTCGCGGGTGCCGGCCCGCGTGCCGCGCGTGGGGCTGGCCTTCCGGTTCCAGGTGGTGGCGAAGCTGCCACGCGAAACGCACGACCAACCGGTTTCAAAAGTGATCACGGAGTGAATGTGAAGATCCTGATTGTGGGAGATGTGGTGGGCTCGCCGGGCCGGGACGCGGTCAAGGCGCTGGTCCCCATCCTGAAAACCCGGCAGAAGCTCGACTTCGTGGTCGTCAACTGCGAGAACATCGCCGGCGGGGCCGGTGTCACCCCGAAGACCGCGCAGGACCTGTTGGACACGCCGGGCATCGACGCGATGACCAGCGGCCAGCACATCTGGCGCTACCGGGAGATTGGCCCCTTCATGGGGGCCCAGCCGCGGCTGCTGAAGCCCGCCAACTATCCCAAGGCGACCCCCGGGTTCGGCGCCTACGTCTACACCGCCAAGAATGGAACGAAAGTGGGAGTCCTCAACCTGCTTGGGCGGGTCTTCATGGGAGTGGACGCGCTGGATGACCCCTTCCGGGTCGGCATGGAGCTGATCGAAAAGATGCGGAAAGAGACGCCGGTCATCCTGGTGGACATGCACGCGGAGGCCACCTCCGAAAAGATCGTGATGGGTTGGTACCTGGACGGCCGCGTGAGCGCGGTCGTCGGGACGCACACCCACATCCAGACGGCCGACGAGCGGATCCTCCCGAAGGGGACCGCCTACCTCACCGACCTCGGCATGACCGGCCCGTATGACTCGGTGATCGGGCGGCAGGTGGAGCCGGTGCTGGAGAAATTCCTGACCGGCATGCCGAGCAAGTTCGACGTGGCCACCGGCAACGTGAAACTCTGCGGCGCGATCATCGAGGTGGACCCGGCCACCGGCAAGGCCTTAAAGATCGAGCGGGTCCAGGAGCAGTTCAGTGATTGACCTCGCTTCCGCCGTCCAAGCGATCTGGGAAAACCATCTCCGTGAGAGTTCGGAATCGGCCCTGCAATCCCCCGCGCAGGGGCGGGCCGCTTCCGGCACGTCCGCAGGCCGCGCGGGCATGGTGTTCCGAGCGAATGCGAGGGACGAGCGCGGCCGAGGATCGAGCGATGGCCGCCACGCTGGGGCGGCCGAGCGATGCCGGAGTGGCCTGCCCCGAGCGGGGGCAGCAGGGCCGGCAATAGATCGCCTCACGGTACGGGAACTCCCCCAAGATGATCGGCCGCGCGAACGGATGGCAACACTCGGTTCGCAGAACCTCTCTGCCGTGGAACTTTTGGCTTGCTTGCTGGGGCGGGGCGGTTCGGGCGAATCGGTACTGATTGTGGCGCAGCGGCTGCTGGCGAAGTTCGGTTCCCTTTCCAGCATCGCCAATGCGTCGGTCGAGGAGCTTTCGCAGGTGCGGGGCGTGGGCTTGGCGAAGGCCTGCCAGCTGAAAGCGGCCGCGGAGCTGGGCCGGCGGGCGGAGCTTTCCGCCGGCGAAGCGACACAGGGCCGCCCGCTGGAAACCGTCGAAGCGGCCGGGCGGGCTGCCCGCCGTTACCTGGCGGGGCGCAAAAAAGAACATTTCATCCTGCTGCTGCTCGATTCCCGGCACCGGGTCCTGCGGACGGCGGAGATCTCCGTTGGAACACTCGACATGAGCGTGGTCCACCCGCGCGAGACCTTCCGGGAAGCGATCACAGCCAACGCCGCGGCGATCATCCTGGCCCACAACCACCCCTCCGGCGACACGGCCC
>CAYJTM010000082.1:0-5167 GCA_964373055.1 uncultured Planctomycetia bacterium | reverse complement strand
TGAAGCAGGAGCTGGAAGGCCGCGGCATCCCCTCCAAATGGATCATCACCGATCCCCGCCGGCCAACCACCCGGAAGACCCGCGTGATCGCGCACCACCAGCAGGTGGTCCGCATTGACCGGGAACGGACCGACCGGATCTCCGGCGGCATCCTCCAGGATTTCCTGAAAGGGGCCCGGGAGCTGATCCCCCAGGCGGACGGCGTCATCGTGGAGGATTACGGCAAAGGGCTGGTCCACCCGGAACTCTTGAAGCCGGTCGTGGCGCTGGCCAAACGGCACAAGAAGGTGATCACCGTGGACCCCAAAGAAGAGCATATTGCCTACTACCGGGGCGTGACGGCCCTCACTCCGAACAAGAAGGAGGCGGGGCTGGCGGCCGGCATGGCCGTCACCGATGACAAGAGTCTGCGCCGCGCCGCGGCGAAGATCATGGCGCGGCTCAAACCTCAGGTGCTGTTGGTGACGCTGGGGGAGGAGGGGATGGCCCTTTTCACCCGCGGCGAGAAGAACCCCCTGAAGATCCCGACCGTGGCGCGGGAGGTGTTCGATGTCTCCGGCGCCGGCGACACGGTGATCGCCGCCTTCACGCTGGCCCGCGCGGCCGGGGCCTCATTCCCGGAAGCGGCGGTCCTGGCCAACGCGGCGGCCGGCGTGGTGGTGGCCAAGATCGGCGTGGCCACCTGCTCGCCCGAGGAGCTCTACCGGCAGATGTTCGAGCGGCCGGCCGCCCGGCGCGCACCGCGCCGCACGGCTAGCTGGACGCCATGAACCCCTTTAAAAGGAGGCACCCATGAGACCAGCAATCGTCGCGGAATGGATTCTTATCCTGGCCCTGATTATCGCGGCCGCGTTCTGCATCGTGTACGCCATTAAGGCGCTGAACAAGAAGGACTCGGATGGGAAGTAGGATCGTCATCGCGCTGGCCATCCTGATCGTGGACCTCGTCACGGTCGGCGTGCCGTTGGCGGCGATTTTTCTGGCCTATGCGCTGCTGGCCCGCCCAAAATGGTTGAGGCGGTTTGTCGAGGAGTTATACCAAGATAAAAAGAAAGGGGAATCTCATGCGTAGCGCAGCGCTCGCCGCGGTCGCGTTTCTGTTCCTGGTTGCCGCCCTGGTCGTGGTCGGCACCATCGGGATCGCCAACGTCCACCCTACGGAGGTGGCGGTTGAGGTGGACAAGGTGGCCGGAAAGATCAGCCAGCTCCCGCTGGGGGTCGGCTACCACTTCTATAACCGGTGGTTTAAGGACTTGGTGATTTATCACGTGGCCGCTCAGGCCTACCCCCGGGATACTGTGGGAGAGGGGGGCCACAAGCAGTACACCCTGCCCTTAAAGACCAACGACGGGCAGAACGTCAACGTGGATTTGACCATCCTCTACGCGCTGGCGTCGAACGATGTGCCCGCCCTCCATCAGCAGGTGGGGATCAACTACGAGGACCAGATCCTTCTCCCCCAGATCCGTTCCGAGGCCCGGATGGCGATCGGGCGCTACTCCGCGGAACAAATTTACCAGGGCCAGCTTCGGGACGAAATCCAGGAGCTCCTCCGGGCCCAGCTTTCGGAGGCCCTGGCCAAGTACCCGGCCATCCGGGTGCAGGATGCCCTGATCCGCGAGTTTGATTTCTCCGATGCTTTCGAGAACATGATCGAGCGCAAGAAGCTGGCCGCCCAGGAGGTGGAGGTCAACAAGAACCGGGCGCTGGCGCAGGAGGAAGAGGCCAAGCGCCAGGAAGCGGAGGCCCGCGGCATGAAGCTCAAGGTGATCCAGGAGGCGGAGGGACGGGCCCAGTCGGCCAAGATCGAAGCCGACGCCGAACGGTACAAGCTCGAGCAGGAGGCGGCCGGTAAGCTGGCGCTGTTCAAGGCGGAGGCGGAGGGGAAGCGGCTGCTGACCGAAGCGATGGGGGGAGGGGCCAACGTGGTGGCCTTTGAATTTGCCCGGAACCTGGCGCCTAAGCTTCAGATCTGGGGGATCCCGGTGGGAGAAAGCAACACGTCCCTAATGGACGTGTCGGGGGTGTTCGGGAAGATGTTCACCAACAAGAAAGGCGAATGAGCGGACTATGATTTTAGGCGTGATCCCGGCCAGGTACGGCTCCACCCGGTTCCCGGGCAAGGCATTGGCGCGGCTGCGCGGCCAGACCCTGATCCAGCGGGTTTGGGACCGGGCGAAGACGGCCAAGAAACTGGACCGGCTGATCGTCGCCACCGACGACGAGCGGATCCGGGAAGCGGTGCGGGCGTTCGGCGGCGAGGGGGTGATGACTTCCGTTGGATTGCCCTCCGGCACCGACCGGGTCTGGGAAGCGGCCAAGGAGACCCGGGCGCAGGTCATCGTCAACATCCAGGGGGATGAGCCGCTGATCACGCCGCCGATGATTGATGGGCTGGTGGATGGGCTGCTGCGGGAGCCGGAGGCGCAGATGGCGACGCTCCGCTTCGCGATGAAGGGACCTGAAGGGTACAACGATCCGAACGTGGTCAAGGTGGTGACCGACCAGAAAGGATGGGCGCTCTATTTCTCCCGATCGCCCATCCCGGCCTACCGGGTGGGGGATCTCTTTTCGGTGGCGTGGTATAAACACATAGGGTTGTACGCTTACCGTCGGGGTTTCCTGGAGCAGTTCGTCTCCTGGCCGATTTCCGCCTTGGAGAAAACGGAGCATTTGGAGCAGCTGCGGGCGCTAGAGCGGGGGGTCCGGATCAAGGTGCTGGATTCGCCGCAGAACACGATCGGCGTGGACACGCCGGAGGACCTGAAGCGGGTGGAGGCGATGATCGGTGCCTAAATACATCTTTATTACCGGGGGAGTGGTTTCCAGCTTGGGGAAGGGGGTGGCCTCCGCCGCGATCGGCCGCCTGCTGGAGTCGCGCGGCTTCAAGATCACGATGCAGAAGCTGGACCCCTACTTGAACGTGGACCCCGGCACGATGAACCCCTACCAGCACGGCGAGGTCTACGTGACCGACGACGGCTCCGAGACCGACCTGGACCTGGGCCACTACGAGCGGTTCACCTCCATCACCACCGGGCGGGACAACAACCTGACCACCGGGCGGATCTACGAATCGGTGATCCGCAAGGAGCGGGCCGGGGACTACCTGGGTTCCACGGTGCAGGTGGTCCCGCACATCACCGACGAGATCAAGGAAGGGATCCGCCGCGTTTCGAAGGGGAAGACGCTGGACATCGTGATCTGCGAGGTGGGCGGCACCGTCGGCGACATCGAGTCGCTCCCGTTCCTGGAGGCGATCCGCCAGTTCAAGCTTGAGGCGGGCCGCGGCAACGTGATCAACATCCACCTGACGCTCATCCCCTACCTGCGCGCGGCCGGGGAGCTCAAGACCAAGCCGACTCAGCACTCGGTGCAGAAACTGCGGGAGATCGGGCTCCAGCCGGAGATCCTGCTCTGCCGCACCGAGAAGCCGGTCTCCCGCGGCTTGCGGGAGAAGATCGCCCTCTTCTGCAACGTGGAGGTGGACGCGGTGATCCAGGCGCGGGACGTGCGGGACATCTACGAGATCCCGGTGGTCTTCCACGAGCAGGGGCTCGACGACCTGATCATCAAATTCCTCGACCTGAAAGTGGAGAGGGGCCACGACCTGCGGGACTGGGAGGAGCGGGTGGTCCGCCCGGCCCTCTCCCCCGCGCAGGGCCCGGTCCGGATCGCCGTCGTCGGAAAATACATCGAGCTGCAGGACGCCTACAAGTCCATCTACGAGGCGATCCGCCACGGCGGCCTCGCCAACGACTGCGCGGTGGAGATCCGCCGCGTCGAGTCGGAGAAGCTGGAAAAAAAGGAAGTGGAAGCGGCCCTGCGGGACGTGGACGGCGTGCTGGTGCCGGGCGGGTTCGGCACCCGGGGCATCGAGGGGAAGATCAAGGCTGCGCGGTTCGCGCGGGAGAGCGGCATCCCCTATTTCGGCATCTGCCTGGGGATGCAGTGCGCGGCGATCGAGTTCGCCCGGAACGTGCTGAACCTCAAAGGGGCCAACTCCACCGAGTTCGACCCCGCCACTCCGCACCCGGTGATCAGTCTCTTGGCCGAGCAGAGGAAGGTCAAGCAGGTGGGCGGCACGATGCGTCTGGGCGCCCAGCCCTGCCAGATCCGAAAAGGGACGCTGGCGTGGGGTGCCTACCGGGAGTCCCGCATCTTCGAGCGGCACCGCCACCGGTACGAATTCAACGGGGCGTACCGGGAGCCCTTCGCCAAGCAAGGCATGGTGATCAGCGGCTACCTGCCCGGCAAGCGGCTGGCGGAGATCCTGGAGATCCCCGGCCACCCCTTCTTCCTCGGCTGCCAGTTCCACCCGGAACTCAAGTCCAAGCCGGACCGCTGCCACCCCCTCTTCCGCGCCTTCGTGAAGGCGGCGCTGCAGAAGGCCCAGAAAAAGGCCGATCGCCCTGAGCCCTTCGGCTCCGTTCGTCCTGAGCCCAGTCGAAGGACGAATGTCGCTCAGGACAGGCTTGTCGAAGGGCGAACGGAATCCGCGGCCGCCTCCTGACCCTCATGTCATTGCGAGGAACGAAGTGACGAAGCAATCTCCCAGGGTGGTTCGAATTGGGGGCATCACCGTTGGGGAAGGGCAGCCGCTCGTCCTGATCGCCGGCCCCGATGTGATCGAAAGCGAATCCTCCGCGCTGCGCCACGCCGAGGCGATCTCCAGGATCGCCGCCCGGTTCATGCTTCCTTATATCTTCAAGTGCAGCTACGACAAGGCCAACCGCACCTCCGTCAAAAGCTACCGGGGTCCCGGCTTGAAGAAGGGCCTGAAGATTCTCGCCAAAGTGAAAAAGGAGATCGGCGTGCCGGTCACCAGCGACGTCCACTGCGTGGACCAGGTGAAGCCGGCCGCCGAGGTGGTGGATCTCCTCCAGGTCCCCGCTTTTCTCTGCCGGCAGACCGACCTGCTGGTGGCGGTCGGCCGGACCGGCCGGGCGATCAACGTGAAGAAGGGGCAGTTCCTCTCCCCCGGCGACATGAAGCCGGTCATCGAGAAGATCGAATCCACCGGCAACCGGAAGATCCTCCTCACCGAGCGGGGCACCACCTTCGGCTATAACCTACTCGTCAACGACATGCGCTCGCTGGGCGTGCTGCGGAAATTCAATTACCCGGTCGTCTTCGACGCCGGCCATTCCAGCCAGATCCCCGGCGG
>CAYJTM010000081.1:0-5226 GCA_964373055.1 uncultured Planctomycetia bacterium | reverse complement strand
GGCAGTGGTAAACGTCGTTGAAGAGGTAATTGAACCAGGGCCGGGGCGTGTTGGGCCGGGTGATAATGAATTCCCTGCCGTCAGGGCTGAAATGTCCGTATTGCATGGGGGGAGTCTCCTAAACGCTCGCGAAGACGTCTCGAATGACGAGGCTTGCAGCACCCAGGGCGACGGAGTTCTCTCCGAGGCGGGCGGGAACGATCTTGACCGCGTTGGCCATCTCTTCAAACGCGCACATCCGCACCATCTTCTTCACCGATTCGATCAGCGCCGGCCCGGCTTGTTCGACGCCGCCGCCGATCACCACGGCGCCGGGGTTCATGAGGTTGATCAGGAAGGCCACCCGCACGCCGAGGCGCTCGCCGGCCCTCTGCACGATCTCCACGGCCACCTTGTCGCCCTGCTTGACCGCCTCGAACACGGTTTCCATGGTGACCTTCTCCAGCTTGCCCTGCACCATCTCCGAGATCTTCGAGACGCCCCCCTTCTCAAGGACCTCGCGCGCCTCGTCGGGGATCCCCAGGTGGGCCGCCCAGGGCTTCAGGGCCGAGATGTTTCCGATCCAGACATCGCCGATGTCCAGGTGGTCCTTGATCGAGACCTCGCCGGCGGTGCCGCTGATGCCGTGGTAGATCTCGCCGTTGATGATCATGCCGCAGCCGACGCCGGAGTACATGAAGAGCATGATGTCCACGTCGGTGCCGGCCCCGAGCGACCACTCGCCGTAGGCGGCCGTCGTCACGTCGTGCTCGAGCTTGACCGGCATCTTGAAGCGGTCCTGCAGCAGCGAGGTGACCGGCACGTAGATCGAGGCGACCCCCTCGGTGCAGCGGATCGTGCCGACCTCCCGGTCGATCACGCCGGAGGCGCCGATCTGGATGCCGCGGATCTTCTTTGGGTCCACGCCGGAGGACTGGATCGTCTTCTCGATCTCGCGCGAAAGGGTGCTCACCACGTTGTCGGCGGTGTCCCTGGGCCGCTCGCTGCGGGAGTGGGCCACGATGTTCCCCTCCAGGTCGGCCAGCACCGCCAGCACGTGGAAGACCCCTAAGTCCACGCCGACCACGTAGGAGGATTTCGGGTTGAGCACCACGATGGTGGGCCGGCGCCCGCCCGAGGAGATGTCCAGCCCCTTCTCGATGACCAGGCCCTGCTCGATGAAGTTGTTGACGTAGTTGGAGACGGTGACGATGTTGAGCTTGGTCAGCTTGGAGATGTCGGTGCGGGAGATCGGGCCGTAGCGCTTGATCGCCTCCAAAATGGATACGTTCTTGCGTTCGCGTTCGGTTAGGGCGTGGTCTTCAAGTTCCATTGTTTTCATTCGGGAGCGGTTTCCGAACTCCTTTTGGGGTTGGGGGAAACGGACTCACGTTACCGTCCGGGGAAAAGGATGTCAACCGAAAAAATGCTTTCTTTAACCTTTGCGGAGGCCTTGGTAGCAGGCGCTGAGCGTTTTCCAGACCGCGGAGGGATTCCCCTGGAAACCTATAAGAGTTCGATGAATTTTTCTACGGAGAACTCGGAAGCTCTCAAGATGCTTTGAAGGGTCCTTGGAGCAAGGGTCTTATTCCCATGGACAGGAATGGTAACGCGGGAACCGAAATTCTCTCCGTCAAACCTATGGAGGTAAACGTGGCTGCCGGACTGATCAAAGACTCGGAAACCGGCTCGTTGCAGGGCTCGTACAGTCTCCTTGCCGGAGACTCTTGGCAGGCGGCGGCATTTAGACCGCGATGCGGGCGATCTGCGCGTGATGCCGTTTTTTGAGGAGGTTCAGTTCTTTTTGGACGGCACGCAGGTACAGGGAGACGGCATCCCGAATATGGGCAAGGGCCTCCTGCTTGGTCTCTCCCTCACTGATGCAGCCGGGAAGCACCGGGCAGGTTACCGTCCAAGCCCCTTCTTCATTGTGTTCCAGGACAACCGCGTAGTTCATCGCATCCTCACTTGTTGTACCTATAAGTATACTGTAAGGCCAAGGAACTTCAACGGGATATCCGCAAACGCTCTACACAGTGTGTCCCAAAGTAGAGCGTCCCCTCTAGTTCGCTGTAGTAACTGACCCCAAGCGAGGCCTTGCTCACGTCAGCACGTTCTCCAGAACATCCTGCCAAGGAAGAATCGAAACACCGGACACTTTCCGCTTCCGAGGAGCCAGGCAGGCAACGTAGGTCTCTGCCTTGGGGCACAAATCCAAAAAGGATTTCAAACCCCGCAAGGCGCTCTCATCCGGGTTTTCCGTGGATTTGATCTCGATGGCGGCGATCTTCCCATCGGGCGCCTGCAGGATCAAATCCACCTCCGCCCCGCCGGCGCTCCGGTAGAAGGAAAAGTCGAGGTCCAATTCTCTATAAGCCGCCAGGCGGATCGCCTCGAGGATGACGAAATGCTCGAAGGCCGCGCCGTACTCTGAGGTTTTTCTTTCCAACCCCACGCCCGTCTTCTTCGTCAAAGCCCGGTGGATGCCGGTGTCGAAGAAGTAGAACTTGGGATGTTTCGCCAGCCGCCTGCGAGAGGTCGGCGTTCCGGAGTAAGGCAGCAGGAGGAAACCGACCAGCGTGTCTTCCAAAATCTGAAAATAGTCCTTGATTGTGTTGTACGAGAGGCCGGTCTCCCGCGCGATGTTGGAGTAGTTGACGACACAGCCGTTGGCGTCCGCCGCCAGCGGCAGGAATCTCAGGAACCCTCCCAAGTTCCTGACCAGGGCTTCCTGCTGGATCTCCTCCTTCAGGTAGGTCTCCACATAAGCTTTGAGGGTGCGCGCCCTCTCCTCCTCCGACTCCGAGAGACAAACGCTCGGAAGAGTGCCCACCCGCAGCGCCTGATCCAGCGAAAACCTGCTGCCCAGCTCCCGAGAGGTCAGCGGGTAGAGGTGGTAAGTCCAGGCCCGGCCTCCCAGCAGGTTGGCGTGGCCTCGTTTGAGCTTACGGGCGCTGGACCCGCTCAAGGCAAAGTGAGGAGGGGATGGGCCTTCCAGCAGATGGTGCACCTCATTGAGCAGGTCCGGGATCCTCTGCACCTCATCCACGATCACATGGGTGATCCGGCGATCGCGCGAGGAAACCTCCTCCCGGAAAAGGGACGGGTTGGCGGAAAGACGAACGTGCTCTTCGGTCTTGAGGAGATTGTAGATCAAGGTCTCCCCCGGCTTATGGATCTCCGCCAGGAGGGTGCTCTTGCCCGTCTGCCGGGGCCCGAACAGGAAGTACGTGTGCCGGAGCGGGAGTTTCAGCAGTCTCTCTATCACACTTATAATATACCATGTAAAATATAACTAATCAATTCAGAGCGTCGGCGATCCCTTAGGGACTGGGATATCCGCAAACGCTCTACACAGTGTGTCCCAAAGCAGAGCGTCCCCTATTCCCTATTCCTCCAATTTGGCAACCATCCCCTAGAGACAGGAAAATCCGCAGATGGAAAACCGGTAGTAGATCACCTCAACAGTCGCCGAGCGAAGAGGAAGGAGCGCAAGGTTGGCGACGCCAGTGTGTCCCAAAGCAGAGCGTCCCCTATTCCCCTATTCGGGTGCTAGGGACAATTGGCCGACCATCTGATGAACACCGGTGTGTCCCAAAGCAGAACGTCCCCTATTCCAGACTCGCGTCGGCAGAGGTCTTGGTAGCAGGCGGAGAGCATCTGCCAGACCGCGGCGGGGTCTTCTGCCCGCAGGCTGATGTAAGGGAAGTCAACAGGAAAATCGGCGGGGGGTCATTTCCATGAGCAACACGAGAAGAAATCTAGTCCCCTAGTCCTCTAGGGTCGAGGTACTCTATAGTAATCAACAAAAATGCCTTCGGCGTCGATGCGCCGAAGGACGGTAATGGCGCCATCTTCGTAACGCGCTAAAATTTCGCTGCCGTCTGGCAGACCGATCCGAATATCCGACACCCGATTATTGTCCATAAATTCGACACGCGACCCATCGGGATAAGTGAAGAGTACACTCCCACCACGCCCACCAAGCCCGTCGAATCGAAATGGCTCGGGAGGACCCACGCCGCCTACCCCGCGAAGAATGTTTCCCGCATAGAGAAGCGCATCCTGCGCGTTCGTCGCCATGGCCATCCACTGGGCGACAAGAGGAGCCTGATCCAACGGCACATTGAATCGGATGACGTCCCGCTGGGCGACCTGCTGTGCATTCTCATCCACCGCAGGAAGCTCATCCACGAAAGCGGTGGGGAACATGGCTTCATCTTCCATCGTAGCGGCCGCTGCACCTGCACTCGGTTCGCCGACATCGGCGCTGACCAAGAACCGTTCCTCGTTGAGAGGCGCAACCATCGATTGAGGGTTATCAATTCCAGGAATATCCGTTACCGTCCTTCTGTAGAGGACGCCCCGGGCATCTTCCAAAACTATCGTAACGCTTCTTTCAGCGGGGATATATACGTAACGGACATCGGCAATTCCCGTGCCATTTATGGTCGTTTGATAGGTGCGCAGCCCGAGAATGTCGTAATAGCGGGGCTGTTCACCAACCAGCCGTGTTTCGAGGACAATTCGCACTCTGTTCCCGCCTATGCTGTAGACGCCAATTCTTCCAACATTATTTTCCCCGATCCGGATTGTAGCCCCACCAATGTTATCTATCCACACCACCCGTCCTCTCCTCAAAAGGGCGACCTCTCCTGCTAGATTAGGATCGGGTCCTGCGCGGTAGGGTACAACTGGCAAAGGGTCAGTTGCTGGAGGGTTGGATACAGCTGCCGAAATTTCTTGCGGTATTTGCGAGTCCACGGCGGAAAAGACCGCCGCTAATTGGGCCACGTGAGCCGGGGCGGGGTTAACCGTTGCCGCCATCGTTTCAACGGGACCTGGGTCCTCCGTTGAAATCCCATCCCCTGCCAGAAGAACCGCCGGCTGTGCCAGAAGAACGCTCGCCGCGACCAACCCTGCTATGAGATGCCGCCCCATTCCATCGCCCCCATTTTTAATGTTCAAGAAACCGGCCAAAAGAAAAACCGCCGAGCGGCTGAGTTCTTGAACAGGATTTTTCCATCCTCGGCAGCCCGGCGGTGGTGAGCTTGTCGAACCACCCGTAGCTTTGCGTGGCCCGTGTTTCTTTGGAGGGCCTTGCCCTTTTCGAGGCTACAAATCAAGGTTACCTCGGGATCAGGAAAATGTCAAGATCGAACCTTAATATAGTAACTATTAATTTCTGTACACACGCCTATCCGATTAGCTCAGCTTATAGTAGAATAAAGTCTACTATAGGAGGTG
>CAYJTM010000080.1:0-5325 GCA_964373055.1 uncultured Planctomycetia bacterium | reverse complement strand
CTGTGTGATGGGGGATTTTGAGAATGACTGCCGAGGTGATCGCCATTGGGACGGAACTGCTGCTGGGCTTCGTGGTCAACACCGATACCGCCTATCTGGGCCGGGTGCTGGCCGGGCTGGGGATCTCTTGCTACCACCAGGTGACTGTTGGGGACAACCCCGCCCGGCTGGCCGAGGCGATCCGGACAGCCCTCGGGCGGGCGGACCTGGTGATCACTTGCGGCGGGCTGGGGCCGACGGTGGATGATGTCACGCTGGAGACAATTGCCCAAGCAACCGGACGGCGGCTGGTCCTGAACCGCCCGATCCTGCGCCAGATTGAGGCCCGGTTCAAGCGGCAGAAGATCAAGATGCCCCCTTCCAACCGCCGGCAGGCGCTGCTGCCGGAAGGGGCGGTCCCTTTTCCTAATCAGATCGGAACGGCGCCGGGGTTTATCCTCACCCTTCGACCCTTCGACAAGCTCAGGGCTCAGGGTGAGCGGAAATTGGTGGCGCTACCGGGACCGCCGACGGAGCTGATGCCGATGGTGGAACGCCATCTGATCCCCCGGCTTCGGAAGTTTTCCGGCGGAGCGGTGCTGCGTTCCCGCACGCTGAAGCTGACTGGTGTCAGCGAATCGGAGGTGGACGCGAAGGTGCGGGACCTGCTGGCCTTGAAAGGGGAAACGACCGTCGGGATCTACGCGCACCCGGGCCAGGTGGATCTGCGGATCACCTCCCACGGAAAGACGGCGCGCGAAGCCGGCCGCCGGATTTCCGCCGTCGAGCGTCGGATCCGTTCCCGGGTCGGACGGATGATCTTCGGCACGGACGAGGAAACGCTGGAGTCGGTGGTGGGGGCGCTGCTCAAGAAGAACCGTAAAAGTTTGGCCGTCGCGGAATCCTGCACCGGCGGGCTGGTGGCGGAACGAATCACCCGGGTGTCGGGCTCCTCCATCTATTTCCTCGGCGGGGTAGTGGCCTACTCCAACCCTTTGAAGGAAAAGCTCCTCTCCGTGCCCAAAGAGACGCTGCGCCGACATGGGGCCGTCTCCGCGCCGACTGCGGGCACTATGGCCGAAGGAATCCGGCGCCTGACCGGGGCGGAGATCGGCTTGAGCATCACCGGCATCGCCGGGCCGGCGGGCGGGACGAGGCAGAAACCGGTGGGCTTAGTCTACATTGGCTTCGGCACGCCGCGCGGAACGAAGGCCCACCGTTTCCTATTCACCGGAAGCCGCGCCACCATCCAGCTCAAGGCCTCCCAGGCGGCGCTCAACCTCCTCCGCCTCCATTTGCTTGGTTGATGCGGGCGTTTATCGCGGTGGAGATCAGCGAGGCGGCGAGGACGGGGGTCGCGCGGCTGCAGGAACAGCTGAAAACGGCCGGCGCCGATGTGAATTGGGTGGAGCCGCAGAACCTGCACTTGACGCTCAAATTCCTCGGCGAGATCGAGGAGTCCCGCGTGCCGGAGCTGACCGCAGCGCTGAGCACCTCCCTTCAAACACCCCCGTTCACCTTCACGCTGGAAGGAACCGGTGCTTTCCCCCGGACGGAACACCCCAAAGTCCTCTGGGCCGGAATCAATGAGGGAAAAGAACCGCTGATTGAGTTGGCGCGGGAGGTGGAAGCCGCCTGCGGCCGATGCGAGTTCCCTCCGGAGGAGCGCCCCTTCAGCCCCCACCTAACGATCGGGCGGGTCCGCTCACCGAAGGGCTTAAACCGGCTGGTCCAAAAACTTCAGGCGATTGAATTCCAGGGAGGGAAAACTCGGGTGCGGGTGATCATTCTGTTCCAGTCCGTCCTCTCCCCCCATGGCCCCGCCTACACCCCTCTGGCGGAACTGCCGCTGAAAGCCGGCGGCTAGAGATCCCGGTCCAACTGTCCCTGCTGGCGGGCCGGAAGCTGAGAGGCCGGGGTACCGGCCTCATCCAGGATCTCATTGATTTCCTCCGCGCCGGCTTGGGCCTCGTCCGCTTCGGCCGCCTCCCCGTTTGAATCATCCTGGACCGCGCTCTCCGCCTGCTCGTGAAGCGCGGCAATCTCCAGGAGGGCATTGTAGAAGGAAAATTGCCCTGGATCCGTTTGCACCTTGGCCTTCTTGAGCCGCGCTCGGGCGAAATCCTTAAGGGCGTTCACCCTATCCAGCTCCACGAGTCCGTTCGTCTTAAGTTCTCTCAACAACTTGGAGTTGCTCGCGGAGAGGTGCGGCGCCTGGGTGGCGTTGTCTAGCACCGCCCCGGCCGCTTTCCGCACCGCCTCCAACTCGGGCCGCTGCTGTTTTTCCGCTCTCGCTTGCGCTCTCCGTTGCTGTTTCGGCTCATCTTGGCGCAGCTTTTCTTTAGCCGCCGCTTGTTCCGCCAAGAGCTGCTGTTCCCGTTTAGCAGCGTCCTCCGCCTTCCGCTGGGCATCGGCGGCCGTTTTCCGGGCGTCGGCATTCGAGCGGGCCAGCTTCTCGCGCCGGACGGCCAGCAGATCATGCCAATCCTTCGCGGCCGGGAGAACAGACAATTCCTGCTGGAGGGCGGCCCCCGGCTCCAATACGGCCTGGACAGCGGCGTTGTCGGAAACCTGGATGGAGTCCAGCCGCAGGACCGCCTCCACCACCCGCCGGCCCTGGCGGATGCCGGCCAAGACCTGCTCCAGACTCTGGCGTGCCGGCTCCAGATCACCCACAATCTCAAGCGCCTCTTCGAGCCGTTCGCCGGCGCGCGCAAGGAGGTCCAAGCTGTCGGAGTCAGGGCGGCGCACGGCCACCGTGAGGGCCTGGCCCGCGGAGGAGATGCTCCCCTTCGCGAACCGGCTGCCGAGACTGATCCGTGCCGTTCTCAATTGGGCATGGGGAGCGGCCTCCTGGGCGGGATCCATCTGCTGGAAAAGCGCCCCCGATTCCTGCAGGATCCCTCTCACTTTCTCTGAGTTGCCGACATTGACCGCGTGCAGGCGCGTGACCAGGTCCGGCACCGCCCCCGCCCGCTCCGCGCGCTGCTGCGCCGCTTCGTCGGCCAAGCGTTGAGTGTCCCGAAGCTTCTGTCCGGCTTCCAGGGCTTGCTGTTGCTTCTCCAATTCGAGCGCCGCCGCCACCGCCGCCGCTTCGTCCAACTCCTTCTGCCGGCGCAGGCGTTCAAGCTCCTTCAGATGCGCCTTCCACGCCTCCTCCAACCGCGGGTAGTTGACCGCCTTCGGCCCGGAGGGAAGCCAAACCTCCTCAATGAAACCAGCCAGCGCCGGCTGCTGGTCCGGACGGACCAGCCCCTTTTCCACAGCCCTTTGGAGAAGCTCGGGGAGCTTCTCCCGCGCCTTACCCGCAACGCCGGAAAAAGCTTCCTTGCCCGGGTCCGGAGAAGGGGCATCCGGCGCGGAGCCCTCGGCGGGAGGCCCGGTCAAAAAGAGAGGGGCTGGGGCGGTCCACGAGAGAGAGACCGGAACAAACAACTCATTCATAAGGGAAAAAGCCATCCGCTCCCCCGCCGCGGCGGACAGCACGGTGCGGAGCCCCTGGATTTCGTGGTTGGTGTCCCAAACCTTGGCGGCCCAGGCTCTGGTTTGCGGTTTCCCAAACTGCACGGCGGCGAGGGCGGTCAAATCCTTCCCAAGGGCGGATTCCACCGCCTCCATGACCCACGCGGTGAAACGGTCGTCGCTCACCCTGCGTATCTCTTGCCGTATGACGGCCCGGAGTTCCTTGGCAAGCTGCAGAACAAGGCTGACGACACGGCTTCTTTCCACCTCTTTGGCCATCTCTGTCGTCATCAGCTTGCCCGGACCTTTGGAAGAGGTGTCGAGACGGGAGGCGAAAGCGTTTGAGAACCGTTCGAAGGGGTCCTCGGGAGTCATCGTCCTCATTGCCGCCGCCCAGGCCTCGGGATCCGCTGTCGGGAAGGAGGGCCGGTACAGAGTCACCGATCCGTCCTCCCTGGCCGCGGCGAGATAAACCTCCACCGGCCGGCCGAAGGAGCGGTGCACCAGTGCCGCGTCCGACAGGAACCACTGGATCTGATCCGGATTGGGAACCCCGCTGAAGGTGGGGACCACCAGCGCCACCGCCGGGCGGTCTCCCGCCCAATCTTTCAAGGGATGGACCTGCAGGTGGCCCACCAGCCAGCGGGTCTCCGTGACCGCCCCGGCCCCCGGGATGAAACGGACCGGCTCGCCCGAGGCGTCCATGAGGATCACGCCCGCGGCGTTGAGGCGGCTGCTGAGATCGTTCGGTGGCGCGCTCCGGCCGCTGCGAGCCCCCTCGAGGGCCATCCGGTAAAGCTCTTCCTCAATTTCCGCGCCCAGGACCATCGCGGAGGCGGTCGCGATCTCGGCGGAAAGCCCTTCCGGGACCTGCGGGTCGGTCACCTGCCGCAGTTCCCGCTGAAGGCGGAGGATCTCCTCACGCAGCGCTTCTCGGTAAAGGCGGTAATAGGTTTTCTGCAGAAGAGCGGAGTTCTCCGCCAGCTCCGTGTGGATCGATTCCATCAAAGTGAGACCGAGGATGATGAGGTGGCTCTTGATCTCCTCGTAATCCACTCTCTGGTTGGAAAAAATCCCATCCCGATACAGGCGGACATAGGCCTGAAGGTAGGGCCAATCCGCCAGCTCGGGCAGAAGGGGGGCCAAAACCTCCCGGACGACGGCCCCGGAGACAAAACGGGGCTTCTCCTTGCCCTCCGCGCCGACATAGGCCCGCTCAATCAGGGCGGAGATCCGAAGGATCCGCCGGACCTGCTTCAGAACAAGAGCCAAACCCGCCTCATCTTCCTTGACCGGGTCACCCGACCTGCCCTGGTCCAAGACAGCTAAGGATTTCCCCAGCAGATTCTCCGCCGCGTGTTTGGGGTGAGGGAAAAACCTGGAAAGCCGGGTTAAAGGGGAATGTTGGCGGTAAAACTCCGCGAAGGCGGGGTTGCGCTCCCTCACGCGCGCGATGGCGGTCTCGGAATCCAGCTCGGCGGCATAGCGGGGCAGCAAACCGTGCAGGCCCGGATCGGGCAAAAGGACGTTCAGGTAAAAATCCCCCAGGCCGACCCGGACGAAGAAAAAACTGGGAGAGTCGAAACCGGAGGTGTCCACCGCCACCCAACCGCTCACTTGGTTATGAATCACCGAGTTGGGGAGAATGCCTCGTCTTCGGAGCAGCTCCGGAACCCATCGCTGAAGCTTTCCCCGCAGCTTGACGGGAGTCAACGCTTCCGGAGGGGCTTCCTGTGGAACCCTTGTTGTCTTCGGTTCCGGCGAGACGCCCGCTCCGGATTTCCAGCCGGGAGAGGAGGAGATGGTTTCGACGGGTGTCCGGGTGGAAGTGGAGTCCGCCGGAGTCTCCGCAGGCTCCTTCACGGCCGGGATGGCGCTGAAATC
>CAYJTM010000079.1:0-5347 GCA_964373055.1 uncultured Planctomycetia bacterium | reverse complement strand
AGAAGGAGCCGGGACAGCTCAAATTGGGACTGAGGCCTTATTCCGAGCCGTTCCAAATCTACACGCAGCGCACGGTGGAGTACGAAGTGGCCTGGTACGGGGAAAATCCTTCCCAAGCGCTCACCTACGAAATCACCGCCGCCGGCATGGAGCAGGAAACTCTCGAGAGGATCGGCGTGCTGGAGGATCTCTCGATGGCCGTGGCCGGTATCGTCCAGGAAGGGCAACGGATCTCTTTCGCCAAAGAGGCCATTCGTCGGAAGATCGAGGGAAACGAGTTCGGTCTTGGCCGGCGTTTGGCCAAAACCGGACTTTCAGTGGAACAGTTTTTTGGCGTGATTTTTGGGCAGGATCTCTCCGACGACAGGGAGGTTTCCATGACGGACCGGCTTCAGGCGGAATGGGCTCCGCGATTGTTCCGGGAGCTGAGTGACCGCGTTGAGAGCGGGACCTGGATGAATGTGACTGAGGTACGGATGAAGGTGGTCCCCCCGATCAGGTTCGGGGAAAGCCAACCTCAAGAAACGCTGAGTAATAGAGCTGCTGATGCCTTCATCGAGCGAGGCATCCGGGCGGTCGGCCTCGAACCGGCCGAACTGGACGAATCCGCCGCCGGCGCGGAGGAAAAACTTCTTTCCGAGCTGCTGGGCCGTTACCAGGACTCGGCCCAAGGCAAGACAGGCGGGGAATTTGAGCGGGTGGATTTGGAGCATCAGCTGCTGTTCCGGTCGGACAGCCGGGAGGTGGTCCGCCTGCTGCATGATTGGCTGGCGTCCGGGAAGATCGACCGCTACCCGCCTGAGATCGGGATGCCGCTGGCGATCCTATTGCTGGAGATAGCCGCTCTCAATACCAAGGATGTTTCTCTTCTCAAGCGGGCATGGGACGCGGCGCTGTTGTTGCCGAAGACCGAAGGCACCCGATCGCAGATCAACCGCATCGAGGCGGCGGTAAAAGAGATAAGGGAAGCGGCCCGCTCCGGCAAGCGGCCCGCCGCCGGGATGGAGGCGATCACCCCGGAAAGGGTGGCGGAGGCGGTGGAGCAGTTCCGGGCGGAATGGGACCCGGCGAAGAGACAGGACCCGGATCTCCTTTATTACCTGGAGGGGGAGGGGACCGCCTTCGCGCCGGCCTTGGCTCTGTTGGAAACCGGGAAGCAGCTGGGCCTTTATAGTTTCGTGGGAGTCGTTGAGACGCGCCGGGATTACGACCGCCTGGCCGCTGTGTTGGAAGCCAACCCCGCCGCCCAACAATTGCTTCCGACGCGGATCCTTGTCATTGAAGAGCAGCCGGGCGCGGATCGCCAGAAACAGTATGACATCGCTCTCAAGAAGCTGTCGGTTGTTACGGCCGGGATGAACATCCGGAGGGTGACCACGCTGGAACAGGATCTCCTGGCACAGTTGAACCGCATCCTGGCCGGTTTCGGGTACCACCTGCCGGAGGATGCCACCGTCCGGGAAGCGGCGCTGACCCTCCTCCAAGCCGCGTAAAAAACATCGGTACCAGGTACCCAAAGGGCAAATCGGTACCTGGTACCGTTCTTGTTCGACAGGTTCAGGACGAACGAGCCCATTGTCAAGGAAGGCTCTCCGTGGTACCCTACTACACCTTATGGAATACGCCGTCATTGCTACCGGTGGTAAGCAGTACCGGGTCGCCCCGGGGACGCTTTTGGATGTGGAGCGCCTGGAGGGGGCGGCCGGGGATGAGGTCCGCTTGGGAACGGTGCTGGCTGTCCGGAAGGAGTCCGGCCTCCAAGTGGGCCGCCCGGCGCTGGCCGGGGCCGCCGTGAAGGCGCAGATCGCCGAGCAGCTCCGGGGCCCGAAGGTGATCAACTTCAAGTTCAAGCGGCGCAAGGGGTACCACCGAAAGGTCGGCCACCGGCAAGAGCTGACGCGCCTGAAAATTCTGGAGATCAACCTCTAATGGCACACACAAAAGGACAGGGTTCCACAAGGAACGGGCGGGACTCCAACGCGCAGTCCCTGGGGGTGAAGGCATACGGCGGGCAGTTCGTGACCGCCGGCTCCATCATCATCCGGCAGCGGGGGACCCGCTTCAAAGCCGGCCTGCACGTCGGCCGCGGCAAGGACGACACCCTGTTCGCCCTCAAAGACGGGGTGGTCACGTTTCCAAAAGCCCGTGTGGTGTCTATTGATGTCCGGTGACCCGTCCTTCGGCTTCGCTCAGGACAGGCTTCGTCGACCAGGCCACGGTTTTCGTTCAGGCCGGTCGGGGAGGCAAGGGGTGCAGGTCCTACAATAAAGATCTCTGGTCCCGCTACCCCACCCCGGACGGGGGCGATGGGGGGCGCGGCGGCCACGTGATCATCCGCTCGAATCCCCAACAGACGACCCTGCTGGACTTCCAAACGCAGCGTCATTTCCGGGGCGGCCATGGCGGCCACGCCTCTTCCAACAAAAGACACGGTGCACAAGGGAAGAACTGTCTTTTGGAGGTGCCGATCGGCACCCTGATCCGGGACCAGGCGACTGGCGAGCTGGTGCGGGAGCTGCTGGAGCCGGGCGAAGAGGTGGTGCTGGCCCGCGGCGGCGCCGGCGGGGTGGGCAACGCGGCCCGTGAGAAAACCCGTTTTCCCGCGGCCGCGGGGCCTCACCACGGGAATCGTTTCGATCCTCAGCGGCTGGAAGGGGCCGCCGGCGAGGAGCGGCGGCTCAAATTGGAGCTCAAGCTCGTCGCCGACGTCGGGATCATCGGCATGCCCAACGCCGGCAAGTCCACGCTGATCGGCCGGATCTCGCAGGCGCGGCCGAAGGTGGCGGCTTTCCCGTTCACCACGCTGCACCCGGTGCTGGGGGCGGTGGAGCTGCCGGACGGGCGGCCGGTCGTCGCGGTGGATGTGCCGGGGCTCATCGAAGGGGCGCACCAGGGCAAAGGGCTGGGGCTCGATTTCCTTCGGCACATCGAGCGGACCCGGCTGCTGGTGCACCTGATGGACATGGCCGGCGTGGACGGCCGGGACCCGGTGGCCGATTACAAGGCGATGCGGCAGGAGCTGAAGGCCTACCGGGAAGAGGTGGCCGAGAAGCCGGTGATCCTGGCGGCCAACAAGATGGATTTGCCGGCCTCGAAGAAGAACCTCACCCGGTTCCGGAAAGAGACGAAGACACGGCCCCTGGCCATCTCGGCGCAGACCGGCGAGGGAATTCAGAAACTGCTGGAGAAGATCGCGTCACAATTGGAGGCAATGTCATCTCGAGCCCGAAAGGGCGAGAGATCTCGATCTCAAGACGAGATTTCTCGGCCTGCGGCCTCGAAATGACCTGTGAAAATTGTTATGAGTAATTTATTCGACCCGGTCCATTTGGCGCGGAAAGCCAAACGGTGGGTCGTCAAGGTGGGCACCTCGGTGCTGACCGATGAAAAAGAGAGACGGGTCACCCGGCATTGCGTGCAGGGGATCGCCTCGGAGATCATCTCCCTCTGCAAAAAGGGCAAGGAGGTGATCCTGGTGACCTCGGGCGCCATCGGAATCGGCATGGGGGTGCTGGAGCTGAAGCACCGCCCGTCGGACTTGGCGAAACTGCAGGCGGCCGCCGCCACCGGGCAGGGGAAGCTGATGCAGTGGTACACCAGCCGGATGGAGGAGGAGGGGTTCCACGCGGCGCAGGTCCTGCTGACGCGGGGGGATTTGGAAGACCGGCACCGGCGGCTTAACGTGAAGGCCACGCTGGATACCCTTTTGAAGGCCGGGATTGTGCCGATCATCAACGAGAACGATACCGTCTCCACGGAGGAGATCCGCTATGGCGACAACGATTTGCTGTCGGCCCATGTGGCTTCGCTGATCGGCGCGGAGCTGCTGCTGCTGCTGACGGACGTGGAGCATCTGGTCGGTCCGGAGGGTCCTTTGCATCTAGTCAAGGGGATCACGCTGGAATTGGAGCAGGCCGCGCGGGGGACGACCAAGGCGGTCTCCACGGGTGGGATGAGATCCAAGCTGGAGGCGGCCCGGATCGTCACGGCGCACGGGATCCCGATGGCGGTGATGAACGGGCGGGGCCGGGCGAACCTGGCGAAACTGCTGACGGAAGCGAGTGGAAGAGGAACATGGTTCCTTTAGCCAAGCACGCCTCGGCGGCGATGGCCCTCCTGCCCACCTCCGCCAAGAACCGGATTCTGAACGCCATGGCCGACGGGCTGGAGCGGGGCGCCAAAGAGATTCTTTCCGCCAACGTCCGTGACCTGGCCGCGGCCCAGAAGAAGGGCATTCAAGGAGCGTTGCTGGACCGGCTGATGCTCAACCGGAAGCGGATCGGCGAGATGGCGCGAGGACTTCGGGGGGTGGCCCGGCTTCCGGACCCGGTCGGGCGGGTGATCTCCAAGTGGAGCCGGCCGAACGGGCTCAGGATCGCGAAGGTCCGCGTGCCGATCGGCGTGATCGCGATCATCTACGAGGCCCGTCCCAACGTGACCGCCGACTGCGCGGGGCTCTGCCTCAAGTCCGGCAACAGCGTGATCCTGCGGGGCGGGTCGGAGGCGATCCATTCCAACCGGGCGATCTTCCGCCGGCTGGAGGCGGCCGGCCGCAAGGCCGGGCTGCCGGCCGGGGCGCTGCAGCTGGTCTGGAGCACCGACCGGCGGCTGGTGGACCAGCTGCTGGGGCAGGTGGGGAGCGTGGACCTGGTGATCCCGCGCGGCGGCGAGGGGTTGATCCGCCAAGTGGTGGCTAAGGCGAAGGTGCCGGTGATCAAGCAGTACAAGGGGATCTGCCACACCTTCGTGGACGCCTCGGCCGACCTCAAGAAGGCGCAGGAGATCTGCTACAACGCGAAGGTGCAGCGGCCCGGCGTCTGCAACGCGATGGAGACGCTGCTGGTGCACCGCTTGGCCGCGCCGAAATTCCTTCCGGCGATGGCCCGGCGCTTGTTCTCCGCCGGCGTCACGCTGCGGGGCGACGCCGCCACGCGTCGCATCCTGCGGGGCATGCCGGTGAAGCCGGCCACGGAAAAAGACTGGGCCACCGAATATCTCGACCTCATCCTCTCGGTCAAGGTGGTTGGGTCCGTGGCGGAGGCGATGGAGCATATTCGCCGGTACGGCTCCAGCCATTCCGACGCGATCGTCACCCGCTCCAAGCCCAACGCGGAAAAGTTCCTGCAGGGGGTGGATTCCGCCTGCGTCTACGTGAACGCCTCCACCCGCTTCACCGACGGCGGGCAGTTCGGGCTGGGCGCCGAGATCGGCGTCTCCACCGACAAGATCCACGCCCGCGGGCCGATGGGCCTTGAGGAGCTGACGACCTACAAGTACGAAGTGACCGGCTCCGGGCAGGTGAGAAAATAGATAACCCCGTCATTTCGAGGCCGTCAGGCCGAGAAAT
>CAYJTM010000078.1:0-5363 GCA_964373055.1 uncultured Planctomycetia bacterium | reverse complement strand
CGCCGATCAGCGCGTGGTCGTCGGCGAACAGCCGGTCCCCGTGCAGCTCGATGAAATCGGTCATGAACTTCGCGATGTAGTCGAGCGTGTAGGGACGCTTTGGGTGGCGGGCCATCTGCACCCGCTGCCAGGGGCTTAAGTTCTTGTAGACCTGCTGGCGCAGCATCTGCAGCTTCTCTTCCAGCCGGCCGATCTCGTCGTTCAGGTCCAAGTGCACCCCTTTGCCTTTGTGAGGGGTGCCCAGGGTTTTGAGTTCGTGGATCTTCTGCTCCAATTCCACGATGGGACGTTCGAAATCGAGCGTGAAGGCCATCGCTATTCGGCGACCGTGACCGGCGTCCCCTCGGGCAGCAGCGTGTAAAGCTCCTCGGCGTCGGAGTTCGCGAGGCGCACGCAGCCCTTGGTCACCGGCTGGCCGATCGTTTCCGGCTGGTTGGTGCCGTGGATTCCGTATTGCGGGAGGTCGAAACCCAGCCAGCGGGTGCCCAGCGGGTTTTCCGGGTCGCCGGGGGCCACGATCCCCTTCCAGACCGGGTCCACCATCCGACTGGCGATCTTAAAGGTGCCGGACGGTGTGACGCCGCGCTCGCCCGTCGAGCACCGATACACCTTGACCACTTCCTCCCCGCTCTTCAAGGTCAGCAGGTTCTGGGACTTGTCCACCAGAACACTGAAATGGCCCTGCGTTACCTTCAGCTTCTGGCCGACCCGGATGAAATCGCCGCGGACCAGGTTAGAGGCCCGCAGCAGCTCCACGGTGGTCCCGCTCTTCTTGGCGATCCGGGCCAGCGTGTCGCCCGGCTGCACCACGTAAGCGATGGAGTCGGCCGTCGGGATCGGGGAGAGGAGCAGCTTAATGTTGGCCTGGCCCAAGCGCTCCTGCGCGGCAGCGGCGGTCTGAGCGTCCGGGTTCTGCTGGAGCGCCTGCTGGTAAAGCCGCTTGGCATCTAGGGTGAGGCCCTGCGACATGGCGGTCTCTCCCTGCGCCAGCAGAACGCGGGCGTTGGATTCCTCCGCCCGCGCGGAAGGCAGAGGGCAGAAAGCAGAAAGCAGAAGGCAGAAAGGGACGGCGAGCCTTAAGGCTGCCCTCTGCCTTCTGCCTACTGCCTTCTGTTTTTTCATCATCGGTAGTAGAGGAGGGCGATCCCTATCCCCAGCGCGGCCCCCGCGAACACCTCGATCGGCGTGTGGCCCAGCACCTCCATCAACCGTTCCTGGCTGACCTGCCCCTTGACGTACAGCTCGTCGAGCAGCCGGTTCATCGAGATCGCCTGCCGGCCGACCGCGCGCCGGACCCCCTGGGCGTCGAACATGGTTACCAGCGCGAAGATCAGCGCCACCGCGAAACCGGGCGTGTGGAAACCGACTTGGCAGCCAACCGCGACCGCCAGCGCGGAAACACCCGCGGAGTGGGCGGAGGGCATACCTCCTGTTCCCAGGAACCACCGCACATCGAATTGGTGCCTGCGGTAGACCGCCAGGAACACCTTGATCGTCTGCGCGACCACCCAGGCGGTCAGTGCGGAACCCAGGACCTTGTTCTGGAAGAGCTCACTGAAGGGCGACACGCGGCTTATTCTACCACCCCACCACCCGGCTCAGCCATGACCGTTGATCCAGCCGATGCCGGCCCCGATTGCGAAGCCGAGTACCAGAGCCAACAGCAGATTGAGGAAGAAAAGGAAGCGGCCCACTCTTCAGTCGCGGGACAGGATCTCAACGATCAGCCGGAGCGGGGTTCCCGGATCGCCGGCTGTGTCCTGTTGGACCTCGGTGGGGCCGATCTCTTTCAAGCGCTGCAGGAAGATCTCCGCCACCTCCGGCTGCAGCAGGAGATCATAGCGGATCGGGATCGGCGGCTCGACCAGCTGTGCTGGGATTTCCGCCAGCAGATGAAGGAACCGGTCGTTCGCGGCCATCGGGTCCTTGGCGTACAAGCGCAGGTGGAGTTGCCGCCCCACCGGCGGGATCGGGGGAAAGGGTTCCGCTTTGGACGTTGGACCAGGGCCGGCGATCGGGCCGGAAACAGGGCTGGGCGCGGGAGCGGCGGCCGGGGGAGCGGCGACCGGGGGTGCGGAGGCCGGGCCGGAGACGGGAGGGTTGCGCCGAGACTGGACCACCCGCAATCCGGCTGCCGCCACGATAAGGGCCACCACAATCCCCACCAGGGCCGGGTTCGGCCCTGCCCGCCGGCCCTTTACCGCGGCCGTCCCGCTCATCAACAGCGCCAGTTCCTGCCCGCAGTCGGAACAGACACCCAGGTGCCCTGTCACCTTGTCCCGCTCATCGGGCGGGAGCTCTCCCTTATTGTAAGCGGGAAGCTTTTCCCGGATGGACCGGCAGTCATTGCTCATAGGTGACATTATATAAGGAAGTTGACGGCTTTGCCTTTCTCATCCATACTAACCTCGAAATGGAGCCCAAAGTCATGGGGGTGAAGCCTCCGGAGCCCAGTCTCCATCCGGAAGATAAACGCAAGGCTTACCGGACCCCGATGGTCTGTCCCATCTCCTACCAGCTGCTGGAAGGAGGAAAAGTCACCGGTTCCCTGCTCCCCGCCACCACGATGGACATCAGCAGCGGGGGAGCCCTCATCCGGACCAGCCAGCCGCTGCCTTTGGCCGCGAAATACCGCCTGAACATCCAGATCCCCGGCGCCCCCAGCGCGCTGGTGGCCACCGCCAAGGTGGTCCGCATCGAGGAAGAGGAACCCGCCCAGAAATACATGATCGGGTTCTTCTTCGAGACCATCGAGCCGCCCGAGTCGGTGGATTTCCTGAGCCGGCTGGAGTCGCTGGACCTGCGCCAGATGCTCGAGACCCTGATCAACATGAAAGGGTCGGACCTCCACTTGACCACCGGCCGGCCGCCGATCGCCCGCGTGAAGGGGCACCTGACCACGATGAACCGCCCGCCGTTCCGCGCGAACGAGATCCGGGCCCTGCTCTACAGCATCATGACCGAGACCCAGATCGAGATGTTCGAGCGCAACCGGGAAATGGACTTCGCCTACTCGCTGGCGGTGGAGAAGCGGTTCCGCTTCAACGTGCACTGGCAGCGGGGCCAGGTGGAAACGGCGATCCGCTGCATCCCCTCGTCGGTCACCCATTGGGAGAAGCTGGGGCTCCCCCCGGTGGTGCCGGAGTGGGCCAGCAAACCCAACGGCCTCATCCTGATCGTCGGCCCCACCGGATCCGGCAAGACCACGACGCTCAGCAGTCTCGTGGAGCAGATCAACAAGGAGCGGGACGCGATCATCATCTGCCTGGAGCGGCCGATCGAGTACGTGCACCAGAACTTGAAGTCGGTGATCAAGCAGCGGGAGGTCGGCTCCGACACCCTCTCCTTCGCCGAGGCGGTAAGAAGGGCGCTGCGCCAGGACCCGGACATCATCACCGTGGGAGAGGTGGAGGACGCCGAGACGGCCATGGTGGTCTTAAACGCCTCCGAGACCGGCAACCTGGTGATGGCCTCCTTCCACGCCACCAACACGGTGCAGGCGATCGACCGGTTCATCAATCTCTGCCCGCCGCAGCAGCGCAACCAGGTCTGCTTCCAGCTGGCCAGCTGCCTCCAGGGGGTCGTCACGCAGTACCTGCTGCCGCGCGAGGAAGCGATGGGGGGCGGCGTTGTGCTGGCTACCGAGGTCTTCGTGCCGACCGACGCCGGCCGCAACCACATCCGCAGCAACAACCTGACCCAGCTCTACACGGTCATCGAGACCGGCGCGATGCACAAGATGCACACGCTGGAGCGCTCCATCCGGGAGCTCTTGAACCGCGGGATGGTGTCGCGGGAAGTGGCCGAGGCCTACCTCGCCCTGGCCAACCAGAAGATTTAAGACTCTCGGCTCAAATCCCGTCGGCCCCGCTTACTAACCTTAAGCGAGAACAAACAATGGCTCGGAAACGTTCTGCTAGTGTGACATTTTGGGGCTACTTGGTCCTGCTTATGGGCGTAGTCTACGGACTCGCCAGCGCCGCACGAAACATTTGGCGTATTGATTATGTTGCTCTGCCGATCATTTACGTGACTGTCGGGTTGGGCATTCTCAGCCTAAAGAATTGGGCACGTTGGGTTTTATTGGCGCTCTTGAGCATCACTCTTCTAACAGGCATCCTTCGTTTCCCAGAATTTCTTCGCTCGATGAGCGAGCTGTCTAAAGACGGTCTGTTTCTCCCCGGCTTTGTTGCTCTTGCCCTGCGATTCATCGTCAGTTTGGGTGGTATCTTATTCTTCGTTCGTCGTTCGGTAGGTGAACAATTCAAATCGGGAGGAAAGCAATGAGTGTTGGCGCTTTTTTTGACAAAGTCGTTATGATCGCCATCGGCGGCTATTTTATATACCTCTCCAAAAAGAAAAAAGAACACCTTGGAGAGAAGAAGGCCAGGTGGCTTAGGATTGGCGGAATCGTACTCATCGTAACCCAGCTTTTGCTCGCTGCTCTTGAGCAACTCAAGAACTGAGCAGGCGGTTATGCCAGACTCGGCAAGCTGTTTTATAAGCTTTCATCACCCCCCAACTCCATCCAGTCCTAAACTCGGTTAGAACCGTGCTAAAACCGGTTTTTGCTGATCTTCAGAAGTCCGCCTTTTCTATAGTCGTCTGAACCAACCGGCTGTTTGACAATATATGCGAATTGCATACAATTGTATGCGTGCCTCCGATGCGGCGATCCCGGTCATCCCCCTCGTTCCGATAGGCCAGGGTTGATTTTGATAGTATCATATGATACTATCTTTATATGAAGCCGCCATTCAAACTCACCGAGCCCGTGCTGGATTTGTGCATGGGGATTTCTCGCCTTTTAGGCCAGTACGAAGGCATCAAACTTCCTAAACCACAGCCGATGCTGGTCAAGCGCAACCGCGTTCGGACCATCCAATCCAGCCTCGCGATCGAGGGGAACCGGCTGAGCGAAAACCAGGTGACGGCCCTCCTGGACCATAAGCGCGTGATGGGCCCCAGCAAGGATATCCTTGAAGTCCAAAACGCCATCAAAGCTTATGAAGCACTGCCTCATTACAAGGTTTATGAACTGAACTCGCTGTTGCAGTCCCATAGGATTATGATGCGAGGGCTTGTTCCCGACGCAGGGCGTTTACGATCGGGAAACGTGGGAATCCTCAAGGGAAGCAGCGTCTCTCACGTCGCCCCCAAGCCATCCCTGGTCCCGGCATTGATGCGGGATCTCTTCGCTTTCATCAAGGAGGATAAAAATGTCCACGCGCTGATTAAATCCTGCGTTTTCCATTACGAATTTGAATTTATCCACCCCTTCTCGGATGGCAACGGCCGCATCGGAAGACTTTGGCAGTCCGCCCTCCTTCTCCATTACCACCCTCTCTTTGAATTCACTCCCG
>CAYJTM010000077.1:0-5376 GCA_964373055.1 uncultured Planctomycetia bacterium | reverse complement strand
AGGCGAAGGCGGTGGTGCGGGACGTGGCCCGGGCGATGAACTTCTCCTACCCGGAGGCGGACAAGATCGCGAAGATGATCCCGTTCGAGCTGGGGATCACCCTGAAGAAGGCGATAGAGATCGTGCCGGACCTGAAGACCTTGTACAAGGAGGACCCGCGCGTGCGGCAGCTGCTGGACACCTCGATGTCGCTGGAGGGGCTCACACGGCACGCCTCTACGCACGCGGCCGGCGTGGTGATCGCCGACGGGGATTTGACCGACTACGTGCCGTTGGTCAAGACCTCGGAGGGGCAGGTCTGCACCGGGTTCGCGATGGAGGCCCTTGAGAAGATCGGGCTGCTGAAGATGGACTTCCTGGGGCTGCGGACGCTGACGGTGCTCGACGAGGCCTCCAAGCTGATCTGCCAGGAGCGGGGGATCCCGTTCGACCTCGAGAAGATCCCGATGGACGACGCGAAGACCTTTGCCATGCTGACGCGGGGGGAATGCTCCGGTGTCTTCCAGCTGGAGTCGAGCGGGATGCGGGACTTGGTGCGCAAGCTCAAGCCCGAACGGTTCCAGGACCTGATCGCCCTCGTGGCCCTCTTCCGCCCCGGGCCGCTCGGCTCCGGGATGGTGGATGACTTCATCCGGCGCCGGCACGGGGAGCTCCAAGTCAAGTACGAGCATCCGAAGCTGGAGCCGATCCTCAAGGACACTTACGGTGTTTGCATCTATCAGGAACAAGTCATGCGGATCGCGCACGAGGTGGCCGGCTTCACGCTGGCCGCATCCGACACGCTGCGCAAGGCGATGGGGAAGAAGACGCCGGAGGTGATGAAGAAGGCGCGGCAGGAATTCGTGAACGGGTGCGTGAAGCACGGCATGGAGCGGGCGACCGCGGAGACGATCTTCGACAAGATCGAGTTCTTCGCGGGGTACGCCTTCAACCGGTCGCACAGCGCCGCCTACGCGCTGATTGCCTACCGGACCGCTTATCTCAAAGCCAATTACCCGGCGGAGTTCATGACCGCGCTGCTCACCAGTGAGCGGGACAACACCGACAAGATCGCGCAGTACATCGAGGAGGCGCGGCGGATGGAGATCCCGATCCTGCCGCCCGACTTGAACAGGAGCTTCGCCCGGTTCACCGTGGAGAAGGGTGGGATCCGCTACGGCCTGCTGGGCGTCAAGAACATCGGCGAGAAGGCGATCGAGTCCATCGTCCAGACGCGGGAGGAGAAGGGGCCCGTTGCCTCTCTGGCGGACCTCTGCGAGCGAGTGGACACGCGGGCCGTGAACAAGAAGGTGCTGGAGTCCCTGATCAAGTGCGGCGCGCTGGACTCCCTGAAGATGAAGCGGTCGCAGCTGTTCAACCAGCTGGACCAGGCGATGGACGCGAGCGCCCGCCGGCAGAAGGAAAAAGGGGCGGGGCAGCTTTCCTTTTTTGACGTGTTCGGCGGGGCCGGGGCGAAGCCGGTTGCCGCGGCGGACGCCTCGGAGCCGGAGGAATGGCCGCAGGAGCAGCTGTTGGCGTTCGAGAAGCAGCTGCTTGGGTTTTATCTGACCGGCCACCCGCTGGCCGCCTACAACACGGTTCTGAAGCTGCTGGGGGTCGCCACAACGGCGGACCTCCCCTCGATGAAGGACGGCGCTCCGGTGACGCTGGGCGGCGTGATCGCGCATCTTAAGGTGACCACCACCAAGCGGGGCAACGAGCGGATGGCGATCGTCCGGTTCGAGGATTTTTCCGGCGACGCGGAGGTATTGGTCTTCCCGAAGGTCTTCCCGCTCATCGAATCCAACCTGAAGGAGGACGCCGTGGTGCTGGTCCGGGGGAAGTTGTCCGCCCGCGAGGACCGCCCCCGGGTGCTGGCCGACGAGATCATCCCGCTGGAGGAGGCCTGGAACCGGCAGGTGAGCGGGCTCAAGATCCGGCTGGCAGAGACAACCGAACGCAAGGTCCTTGAGGATCTAAAGTTGGCGCTGGGGCGCAGCCCCGGCCGGGTGCCGGTGGAGCTGTCGGTCGGCTCCGGAGGCAACGGCGGTGTCCGGATCGCCGTCGGCTCCACTCTGCAGGTGAACCTCTCCCTCGGATTGCTCCAAACCCTCGTCAAATTGGTCGGTCCCGAAGCGATCTCCATCCGCCGGTAAGCCGCCTCTTTAGAAAGCCGTATCATTTTTGCCTGCCAAGTGTTACGATCATCGGCAGGAGGAGATCCCAGCCGTGACGAAGAAAGACATCGTACTCCGGGTGGCCTCGGATACGGGTTTGAAACAGCTCGATGTGAAGAAGGTGGTCCAGCGCAGCTTGGACGCCATCGTCGAGTCTCTCTCCAAGGGGGACACCGTGGAGCTGAGGAACTTTGGCATCTTCAAAGTGAAGTCGCGCAAGGGCCGGACCGGGCGCAACCCGCGGACCGGGGAGAAAGTCCCCGTCCCCCCGAAGCGGGTGGTCACCTTCAAGCCGGGCCTCGTGATGAAAAAGGACATCCGTTAGCGAACCTTCGGATCTTTAGTTTTGACTCCTCTCAAAGCACTCGGCGGCACCAGCGATATCCTTCCGGAAGAAGCCCGAGCGTGGCAGCAGTTGGAGACACAAGCCCGCCGGGTCTTTCACCTTTACGGCTATCAGGAGATCCGGACCCCCTTAATTGAAGAAACCGCCGTCTTTACCAGCTCGCTTGGGCCCGCGGCGGAGATCGTCACGAAGCAGATGTACTTTCTGGAGGATCGGGGGGGACGAGGCGGACGATCCGCGGCTCTTCGGCCGGAAGGGACCGCCTCGGTGGTGCGGGCGCTGATCGAACATGGTTTGGATAAAACCGCGGGCCTTTGCCGTTTCTATTACCTGGGCCCGATGTTCCGGGCGGAGCGGCCCCAAAAGGGGCGCCGGCGCCAGTTCCATCAGATCGGCGTGGAGGTCTTCGGCTCGGCAAGCCCCCACCAGGATGTGGAGCTGCTCCTGCTGCTCAAGCGGCTGCTGGAGGAGTGGGGCCTGAGCGGCTGGAAGCTGAAACTGAACTCCCTCGGCTGCCGCGAGGACCGATTGAAGCTCGTGGAGCATGTTCGGGCTGTGCTCGCGCCGAACGCCGCGAAACTCTGCGAGGATTGCCGCGCGCGCCTCGAGAAGAATCCGTTGCGGATCCTGGACTGCAAGGAGGAGAGATGCCGCCGCTTAAGTGAGGGGATTGACCTGTACGCAGCGGTCTGCGCGACGTGCAAGGAGCATTTTGAGCAGGTGAAGAAAGGGCTGCAGGCGCTGGCGGTTCCGTTCGACCGGGACCCGCACCTGGTGCGGGGGCTGGACTACTACACCCGTACCGCCTTTGAGGTGGTCCATCCGGGCCTGGGCGCGCAGGACGCACTGGGCGGCGGCGGCCGCTACGACGACCTCGTTCAGCTGTTGGGCGGCACGCCGACGCCGGCGATCGGGTTCGCCGTCGGCCTCGAGCGTGTGCTGATGGCGTTGGAGTCCGGCGGCAAGAAACCGGAAGGGCCGGTCCCTCCGCGGGTTTACGTGGCGGCGGTCAGCGCCGCGGAGCTTCCCAACGCTCTGCAGTTGGCGGAGCAGCTGCGCCGCGGCGGCGTTGCCGCGTTTGCCAACTTGGAGGAGAGGCCCCTTAGCCGCCAGATGAAGCAGGCCTCCTCCCTGGGCGCCCAATTCGCGCTGATCCTTGGGGCCGATGAAGTGAAAGAGGGAATGGTGATGGTGAAGGAGATGCAGACCGGCGAGCAAAAGAAGGAAAGCATCACCGAAGCGATCCGCCGGGTGAGCGATGGGGTTTAAGCGGACTCATCATTGCGGGGCGCTGCGCGCGGCCGATACGGCCAAGCCGGTACGGCTCTGCGGCTGGGTGCACCGGCGCCGCGACCACGGGGGGCTGATCTTCATTGACCTGCGGGACCGCTGGGGACTGACCCAGGTGGTCTTCAACCCGGCCGCCGGCGGCGATCTGCACGGACGGGCCAAGGAACTGCGGGCCGAGTTCTGCATCGCCGTGGAGGGGGCCGTCCAGAAACGCCCGCCCGGCACCGAGAACCCGAAAATCCCAACCGGGGAGATCGAGGTGGCGGCGGCGCGGATGGATCTGCTCAACGCCAGCGCCACGCCGCCCTTTGAGATCGCCGGCGACGCGGAGGTCTCGGAGGAGCTGCGCTACACCTACCGGTACCTCGACCTGCGCCGGCCGGAGCTGCGGGACCGCCTGCTGCTGCGGCACAAGGTCTTGAAAGTGATCCGGAAGGTGCTCGACGCGGAGGAATTCACCGAGCTGGAGACGCCGGTGTTGACCAAGTCCACGCCGGAAGGGGCGCGGGACTACCTGGTGCCGAGCCGGTTGAACCCCGGCTCCTTCTTCGCCCTGCCGCAGTCGCCGCAGCTTTACAAGCAGCTCTTGATGGTGGCCGGCTTCGACCGGTACTACCAGATCGCCCGCTGTTTCCGGGACGAGGACCTGCGGGCCGACCGGCAGCCGGAGTTCACGCAGCTGGATATTGAAATGTCCTTCGTGGATGAGGAGACGATCTACGCCCTCATCGAAAAGATCTTCGCGGCGATCTGGAAGGAGGCGCTGGGCAAGGGTCTGCCGGTGCCGTTCCCGCGGCTGACCTACGCAGAGTGCGTCCGCCGGTTCGGCTCCGACAAGCCGGACCTGCGCTACGGGATGGAGCTGTTGGAGATCACCCGCTCGTTCGACGGCACCGGGTTCGAGCGGTTCCGGGACGCGATCGCCAAGGGGAGCGTGGTCCGCGGGCTGGTGGCGCCCGGCGCCGGCGGTATGACCGGCAAACAGGTGGACGGCCTCACGGAGCTGGCCAAGCAGTCGGGGGCGCTGGGCCTCGTCACGATCCGCGTGACGGAGAAGGAGCTGGTCTGCCCGGTGGCGAAACATCTCGGTGATGAGATGATGAAGCGGATCGTGGCCGACGCGAAAGCCAAGGTGGGGGACCTGATCCTGCTGGTTGCCGACGAGGCCGGCCGGGCGGGGCTCATCCTGAGCGGGCTGCGGAGCCACCTGGCGGAGCAGCTCAAGCTGATCCCCGAAGGCCAATTCGCCTTTTGCTGGGTGACCGACTTCCCGCTCTTCAAGTGGAACGCGGAGACAAAGCGCTGGGACTCGGAGCACCACCCCTTCACGGCGCCGAACGAACAGGACAGGCCGATGCTGGAGTCGGACCCGGGGAAGGTCCGCTCCCGTTCGTACGACCTGGTCTTGAACGGGGTCGAGCTCGGATCCGGCTCGATCCGGATCCACGACCGGCAGATGCAGGAAGCGATCTTCCGCGTGCTGGGTCTGCCGGAGCAGGAGGTGAAGGACCGGTTCGGGTTTTTGCTGGACGCCTTCCGCTACGGGGCGCCGCCGCACGGCGGGATCGCTCCCGGCGTGGACCG
>CAYJTM010000076.1:0-5532 GCA_964373055.1 uncultured Planctomycetia bacterium | reverse complement strand
TGAAGCTGGCGGGGCTCACGGCCGGCTTCTTTGCTGGCTTTCGATACTATCAGCAAGTCGGGGACTGGCTGGCCCAAAAGACGTTCCTGTCGGTGGAGTGGGGCTCGGTGGCGGCGCTGGCATTGATCGTCGTGGCCGGCTATCTGCTTGTGACGCGCGTCTCCCGGCTGTTCGAGAAGCTGGTTCAGGTGAATTTCGAGAAGAAGGTAAACCAGATCGGGGGTCTGCTGGCGGGGCTGGGCCGCGGCCTGCTGGTTTCCAGCGTGGTGCTGGTGGCCTGCCAGCAGCTGCCGGCGGCCGCCATGCAGGAATCGATCCGGGAGCATTCCTTGAGCGGGCCGGTGGTTTCGAAGATGGCACCGGCCGTGTATGACCGTTTGCGGGAACTTCCGCGCCGCGCGTTGGCCCGGCTCGGCGCCGAGTGATTTCTCACCCGGCGCTGCAGGAGATCCAGGACCGCCTCAACATCGTCGAGGTGATCGGCGGCACTCTCCCGCTCAAGAAAGCGGGGAGGAATTTCAAGGGCCTCTGCCCGTTCCATTCAGAGAAAACGCCCTCCTTCATGATCTACCCGGAAAAGCAGTTCTTCATCTGCTACGGGTGCGGCGCCGCGGGTGATCTGATCACCTTCGTGATGAAGCACGAGCGGATGGAATTTCCGGAGGCGGTGGAGCTGCTGGCCCGCAAGGCGGGTCTCCCGGTCCCGCAGTTCGGTTCCAAGGGGGCTTCCACCGGCGCCCAGGCGCAGCTGCTCCGGGCGCATGAATGGGCGGCCCGGGTGTACCGGGAGCTGCTGGCGAATTCCGCCGAGGCGAAAGGGGCCCGGGCCTACCTGGAGAAGAGGGGCCTGGAGCCGGCCCACTGGGAAACGTTCCAGCTGGGGTACGCGCCGGAGCGTTGGGACCATCTGTGCCGGAGCGCCGGCGGGGAGGGCTTCAGCCAGGAGCTGCTGCTGCAAGCCGGCCTGGCGATCAAACGGGAGCAGGGAGACAACTGCTACGACCGGTTCCGGAGCCGGGTGATCTTCCCGATCTGGGACGCGCGGGGGCGGGTGATTGCCTTCAGCGGCCGGCTGATCGAAGAGGACCCGAAGAGCCCGAAGTACCTGAACTCCCCGGAGACCCAGCTGTACGTCAAAGGGAAAGTGCTTTACGGCCTGCACCTGGCCGCGCCCCACATCCGGGAGCAGGATTTCTGCATCGTGGTTGAGGGGAACATGGACTGGGTCACCCCCGTCAGCCGCGGGTTTCGCAACGTGGTGGCCTCGATGGGGACCGCGCTCACGGAAGCGCAGGTGAAGCTGATCCGCCGCCTCACACGGAATGTCGTGATCGTGTACGACGGGGACGCCGCGGGGCAGGCGGCCACGCTGCGGGGTCTCGACCTGTTCCTGCAGCAAGAGATGAGGGTCCGGGTGGCGGTCCTTCCGGCCGGCACCGACCCTGATTCACTGATCCGAAAGCAGGGGGTTGAGGCGTTTGCCCGGGCGCTCAAGGAATGCAAGGAGCTCTTTGATTACAAGCTGGGCGGGCTCCTCCGGCGGTGGAACCCGAAAGAGTTGGAGGGTCGCATCGGGATCTGCCAGGAGATGCTGCCGACCCTCAAGCGGGTCCCGAACGCGATCCAGCGGGGCGAGTACATCCGGCGGCTGGCGGAAACCTTGGACATCGGTGAGGCGCTGTTATGGAAGGAGTTGGAGCGGGTGAAGCTGCAGTCCTCCGATTGGAAGCCGGAGGGAGATCTGGAGGCGCCGTTGCCGCCCAGGGAGGTTTCGATCCATCCTCCGGAGGAGGTGCTGGCCGGCCTCCTGCTGGAAGATCCGGTCCGGGTGGAGATCGTGGAGAGCGGCTTGGGGCTGGAGGATTTCCGGGACCCGGCGGTCCGGGAGCTGGTGGCCTGGCTGATGGAGTGCCGGAGCGGCGGGGCGCTCCCCAGTGGCCCCGCGGATTTCTGGAAGCGCTTCCCGCGGGAGTCGGGCCCCTGGGAGGCCCGGAGGGCCCGATGGCTGGCGGAGGCCGACTCGACCGAGGACAAGGAACGGGCGCTGGACCAGGTGATTGTCCAGATCCGGAAAGCGCGCAACCGGGCCTCCAAACAGGATCTCTGTGTTTCGCTTCAGAAAGCGGAGGAGCTTGGGAACGAAGAGGAAGTGAGCCGTTTGATCGTGGAGATCAACCGGCTGAACAAACTTCAGGAAACGAGGCGGGATTAAATTGAAGAAGACCAACAAAATGATCAAGCGGATGGATGAGCTGAAGAAGCTCATCGCCCTGGGCAAAGAGAAGGGGAAACTCACCTACGAGCAGGTGAACGACATGCTGCCGGAGGACATGACCTCTTCCGAGGAGATTGACGAGATCCTCACGATCCTGGGCAACGAGAACATCGAGATCGTGGAGTCTGAGGATCCAAAGGCCGCCGATCCGGCGAAGGACGGCGAGGAGGCGGAGTCTGCCGAGGGGGAGGAGAAAGCCGACGAGAAGGAAGAGAAAGAGGAAGAGGAACAGGAGGCCCGCTCGGAGCCGGTGGACGACCCGGTGAGGATGTACCTGCGGCAGATGGGACAGATCCCTCTGCTCTCCCGCGAGAACGAGCTGCGCCTGGCCAAGGAGATCAAGGCGGCGGAGGCCCAGTTCCGGGGGGTGGTCTTCTCGGCCGGTTTCGCCCGGCAGGAGGTGATCAACCTGGTAAACCGGATGCGGACCAAGAAGGTCAACCCGGAGGAGTACGTCACCGAGGACTTCCGGCGCAAGGAACGGCTTCTGCCCAAGATGATCAAGCTGACCGCCAAGATGCGGGCGACCCGCTCCGACTCCAAACGGACCCAGCACATCCTGCAGATGCGGCTCATGAGCCCCGTGGTGGAGGAGATCACGAAGAAGCTCAAGGGGCACATCCTGGACCTGAACCGGTTTGAGCGGGAGATGGAGCGGGTCCGGACGGCCAAGAAGGCCGGGTGGCGGACGAAGCTGATCGAGTTCAAGAAGAAGTACCGCTCCACTGAGCGGACGCTTGGGGAACCGCGCAAGGTGATGGAAGAGCTGCTGATGCAGCTGCGCCGCAAGGAAGTGATCTACATCCGGTCCAAGAAATCGCTGGTGGAAGCGAACCTGCGGCTCGTGGTCTCGATCGCCAAGAAGTACACCAACCGCGGCCTCTCCTTCCTGGACCTGATCCAGGAAGGGAACATCGGCCTCATGAAGGCGGTGGACAAGTTCGAGTACGAGCGGGGGTACAAGTTCTCCACCTACGCCACCTGGTGGATCCGGCAGGCCATCACGCGCGCGATCGCCGACCAGGCCCGCACGATCCGGATCCCGGTGCACATGACCGAGACCATCAACAAGCTGATCCGGATCTCCCGCCAGCTGGTGCAGGAGAACGGCAAGGAGCCCAGCCCCGAGGAGATCGCCTCCGAGATGCGGATGCCGGTCGAGAAGGTGCGGGGGATCTTGAAGATCGCCCAGGAGCCGATCTCCCTGCAGACGCCGATCGGCGACGACGGCGACACCCACTTCGGAGACTTCATCGAGGACAAGCGGGCTATCTCCCCGGCCAACGCCACCGCCTACTCCATGCTCAAGGAGCAGATGGAGACGGTGCTCGAGACCTTGACCGAGCGGGAGGCGCAGGTGCTGCGCCTGCGCTTCGGCATCGGCGACGGCTACCCGCGGACGCTGGAGGAGGTGGGCTCCATCTTCAATGTGACCCGCGAGCGGGTGCGGCAGATCGAGGCGAAGGCGCTGCGCAAGCTGCGGCACCCGACTCGGTCCCGCCGGCTCAAATCCTTCCTGGAGATGGGGGCCCTCGGCGACGAAGGGGGCTATTAAGCAGGAGATTTGGGCCCGCCTGGATTCGAACCATGGGACCAGTCGCTCGGGCTGACGCCCTCGCTCCTCCGGTAGGGAACCCAGGTTCCCTACCGGATCCACCCTCCTAAAACAGGCGGGGGACGGTCTCCCCCGCCGACCCCCTTGGGTCCTCGGTTCGACTGAATCGGAATTTGGGCCCGCGAGGATTCGAACCTCGGACCAAGTCATTATGAGTGACCTGCTCTAACCGCTGAGCTACGGGCCCTGCAGCCATTTTAGCTGTTTTTCCTTCGTTCCTCCTTTCCTTTCCATCGCCCTTCCCTTAGAATAGAATTTCGTCCCTTTTCCGGGCGGTTAGCTCAGCCGGTTAGAGCGCATGCCTCACATGCATGAGGTCACAGGTTCGATCCCTGTACCGCCCAGTTACATACGGGACCGTAACAGGGATCGAACATGACAACCGTCTCTATCACCGACCAGTTAAAGACCTTGATCGAGCTGCAGAAGCTCGATGGGGAGATTTATCGGCTCCGCCGCGATCTCAACGCCCAGCCGGCCCAAGCCGCCCAACTCAAGGATGAGCATGCCAAGCGGACGCTGGGCCTCCAGACCGCCGAGGCCCGCACCAAATCCCTCGAACTGAAGCGCAACCAATTGGAGACTGAGCTGGGGTCGAAGGAGCAGCAAATCAAGAAGCTCCAGATGCAGACCTACCAGGTGAAGACCAACAAGGAATATTCCGCGCTCCAGTTGGAGATCGAGGGAAACAAGGCCGACAAGTCGGTCCTGGAGGAAGAGATCCTCAAGCTGATGGAGGAGGTGGACCGGGCCAAAGGGCAGGTGGCCTCCGAGAAGGAACAGCTCAAGGTCCAGGAGGGGGAACTTAAAATACGCCTGGACCAGATCGAGCAGGAGTCCAAGAAGAGCCAGGCCTCCATCGATCAGCTGAAGTCGGCGCGCGCCGCCCTGGCCCCCAAGGTGGACTCGAAGATGCTCAGCCAGTACGAGCGGATCCTGGAGCGCAAGGAAGGGACCGCCCTCGTGCCGGTCCGGGGAAACAGCTGCAGCGGATGCAACATGATCCTCCCGCCCCAGGCGATCAACGAGGTCATGATGAGCACGCGGCTGATCCCCTGCGAGTCCTGCGCCCGCATCCTCTACATTGAAAATTAAGATCCAGATCGACGGCGCCGCCCGGGGAAACCCCGGGCCGGCCGGCGCCGGCGTGGTCCTCTCCGATCCCCGCGGGAAAAAACTCAAAGAGCTCTCCGTCTATCTGGGGGAATCCACCAACAACGTGGCGGAGACCTGCGCCCTCATCCTAGGGCTCCAGGAGGCGCTGCGGCTGGGGAGCCGGCGGGTGTCGGTCCTGACCGACAGCGAATTGCTGGCCCGCCAGGTGACCGGCGTTTACCGGGTCAAGGATGAGCGCCTCCGTCTGCTCCACGCGCTGATCCGCCCTTTGAAGGAATCGTTCGAGCGTTTCGAGATCCGCCATGTGCCCCGGGAGGAGAACAAGGCGGCCGACCGGCTCGCCAACCAGGCGGTCACTCAAGGCCTGCGGGGCCAGCTGACCCTTTTTGAGGTATAATAGCGGCTCGGAGAGGAGACCGGATGGCCGCCCCCGGCGTAAAGCCGGCGGGAGGAAAGTCCGGACTCCACAGAGCAGCGGAGTGGGTAACACCCACCCCCCGCGAGGGGCGGATTAGAGCCACAGAGA
>CAYJTM010000075.1:0-5553 GCA_964373055.1 uncultured Planctomycetia bacterium | reverse complement strand
ATCCTTTTCACCGTGTGCTTGGCCACCACGTGGCCCACCTCGTGGGCCAGCACGGAGGCCAGCTCATCGTCTGATTCGGCCAATTTCAAGAGGGCGGCGGTCGCGTAGACCGGCCCGCCCGGCAGCGCGAAGGCGTTGGGCTCGTCCTCTTCCGGAATCTCCACGATGGTGAACCGGTAGGAAAGATCCTTCCGGTCGGCCACCTTGGCGATCCGGGCGCTCACCCGGTCCAGCCGCTGCAGCAGTTCGGGGTCGCGGACGACGGTAAACTCCTCCTCCACCCGCTTGGCGACCGAGGCTCCCAGAGCGATTTCCCGCTCCGTGCTGATGAAAAGGGTTTCCTGCTGCTCGGTGGCGACGTTGTAGCTGGTGGCCATGCAGCCGCCCAACAGAAGAGAAAAGAAACCGGCGAGGCGTTTCAGCGGAACGTGGATTCCGCGGGGGCCCATTCCATAACCTTGGAGACCTGGGTCCCGCGGCGGCTGGCGTAGAGGTCCTGGTCCGCCCGCTCGATCACGGTCAGCGGCGAGTCGTTCTCCTGCAGCTGCGCCACGCCCACGCTCAAGCTCACGGGGCCGACCCGGTCGCGGGCCAGGGTCTCCTCCTTGTTGAAGTCCAGGCCGCGGAGTTTTTCCGCCACGCGGCCGGCCTGGGCCAGCTCAGTCTCCGGGAGTGCCACGACGAACTCGTCTCCCCCGAACCGGGCCAGGAGGTCCGTCTTGCGCAGCTGCTTGCGCAGGCCGCTGGACACCTGCCGCAGCACGAGGTCTCCCATCAGGTGCCCCGCCTGGTCGTTGATCTGCTTGAAGCCGTTGACGTCGATGACGAGACAGGCGAGGTTCCGGCGGTACCGCTTGGCGCGCGCCACCTCTTCGTTCCAGCGCTCAAGGAAGAACCTCCGGTTGTGCAGTCCCGTCAGCTCGTCCGTCGTCGCCAGGTGGCGCAGGCGGCCGGTGGCCCACAGCATCCCGGAAACGGCCAGGCCTCCCAGGAGGCCGATGGCCAGCAGGATCCATCGGGGCCAAGGGGAGGGCCCCCGGGGGATCTCTTTGGCCCGGCTTTCCATCAGCCAGGTGATGCCGTCGAAGGCGACGGCGCGCTGCAGCCGGGCGCGGGCCGCTTGGCCCGGCCGCTCCACCCAGTCCGAGGAGCGATAGAGGACCCGGCCTCCCATCAGCACCTGCAGGGGCAGATGGCGTTGGGAGCCCGGGGGGACGAGGTCCGCCAGCAGCCCGGCCGGGTCCACGGTGGAAATTAGGGTCCGGCCGGCGGGAGGCATTCTCAGCGGTTGGACGAAGACCAACAGGGACCGCCCTCGTTTGCTCGTCAGGACCAGCGTGGAAGACCGTCCCCAAAAACGGCTCCATCGGGACCGTCTCAACGTTTCCTGGACCAGCCGGTCCGTCTCGGCCGGGGAAAGGGAACTGGGGGAAACCCATCCGATGAATTTCCCGCGGCGGTCAACCCATCCGTTGGCCAGCAGGTGGGGGATGCGAGCCGACGTGCTCTGGAGCAGTTCCTGCCGCTCCCGTTCATTCAGGCGAGGGGTCTTCTCCAGCGTGTCCCGCAGGATTTCAAGCGACCGCTTCCGGCTCAGCAGACTCTGCGAAAAAAGCTGGGCGCTTTGGTTCAGCAGGGCGGGTGCCGCCGGATCGAACCGGTCGGACTGCCAGCGCAGGAAGAAAAACATCCCGACCATGCCGGCACAGGCCCCCAGCAGAATCAGGCACGCGGTGAAGGTTCTCTGAATCCGCGGAAGCGGTATCATCTGCCGTATTATATCGTTAAAGATCGTCAAAGACGGAGGAAATGCGAGGCAGCATGCCGCCGCCGGGATGCCGATCTCGGATCAGGGTTTAGAAATTATTAGAAAGATCAAATTATTTGATTGAAAAGGATAAAGGAATCTGGTAGGGTGGCGGGTCATGTTAGCCAAAATCCATACGGCAGCGGTGGTCGGCTTGACGGCCGTCCCGGTGACCGTGGAGGTGGATGTCGCCGACGGCCTGCCCGGGATCACCTTGGTCGGCCTGCCGGATGCCACGGTGCGGGAGTCTAAGGAGAGGGTCCGCTCCGCGGTCAAGAACGCCCAATTCGCTTGGCCGCAGACCCGCATCACCGTGAACCTGGCCCCCGCGCATGTCCGGAAAGAGGGATCCGCGTTCGATCTGCCGGTGGCGCTGGGCCTGCTGGCCGCTTCCAGGCAGATGGAACCGGAGTCGCTGGGCGATGTCGTGGCCCTCGGCGAGCTGGCGTTGGACGGAGGTTTGCGTCCGGTGCCGGGCGTCCTGGCGATCGCCCTGAGCCTTAAGGGCAGGGGCAAGCGCCTGCTCCTTCCGTCCGCCAATGCCAGGGAAGCGGCGGTCGTGGGCGGCCTCCGGGTTTACGCCCTGGAGCACCTCCACCAGGCGGTCTCTTTTCTGCGGGGCGCCCAGCCGGTGGAACCGACCCGCGTGGAGCTGTCCGACCTGCGGCAGCCTCCGGGCGAACCGGGCGGGGATTTGTCGGAGGTGAAGGGGCAGCATGTGGCCAAGCGGGCGCTGGAGGTGGCGGTGGCCGGTTCCCACCACGTGCTGATGCTGGGCCCGCCCGGCGTCGGAAAAACCATGCTGGCGCAGCGGATCCCCACATTGATGCCGGAGCTGTCTCTGGAGGAAGCGCTGGAGACCACGCTCGTCTACAGCGTGCTGGGCCGCGTTCCGCCGGAGTCGCCGCTTCTTTCCCTTCGGCCGTTCCGGGCCCCGCACCACACCGTCTCCGATGTCGGCCTGATCGGGGGCGGCACCATCCCGAAGCCCGGCGAGATCTCCATGGCTCATCACGGCGTGCTTTTCCTGGATGAGATGCCGGAGTTCAGCCGGGACGCCATTGAGGCGCTGCGCCAGCCGTTGGAGGAGGGCTCCGTCACCGTCACCCGCGCGTACGGAGCGATGACCTTCCCGGCCAAGGTGATGCTGATCGGGTCGATGAACCCCTGCCCGTGCGGATTCGCCGGATCTCCTTCCCGGGCCTGCCTCTGCGTTCCGTCCCAGATCCAAAAGTACCGTTCCAAGGTTTCCGGTCCGTTGATGGACCGGATGGACATCCATCTGGAGGTCCCTCCGGTGCCGCTGGAGGAGCTGACCGGGGAACCGCGAGGGGAATCCTCCTCCGCCGTCCGCCGCAGGGTGGTTGAGGCCCGCGCGCTGCAGCGGGAACGGTTCCGGGCGGAGCCGGGCATCCACTGCAACGCGCAGATGCGGCACCGGGAGATCCGCCGCTTCTGCCCCCTGCCGTCCGAAGGGCGGGATCTGTTGAGGAAAGCGGTGCAGCGGCTCGGCCTTTCGGCCCGGGCCTACGACCGGATCCTCAAAGTCTCACGCACGATCGCCGACCTATCCGGCACGGAAGAGATCCGGCCCGAGCACCTGGCCGAGGCGATCCAGTACCGCGCGCTGGACCGGAACGCATGGGTGTAGTCATGAATCAAGTCATTCTCATTGAAAAAGTCGAGCGTCGAATCTACTTGATTCGAGGACATAAGGTAATGTTGAGCACTCACCTCGCCGAGCTCTATGGGGTGGAACCTAAGGTGTTGGTACAAGCTGTCAAACGCAACGTAGAACGGTTTCCAGAAGATTTCATGTTCCGGCTGACCTGGGAGGAAGTAGGTGAATTTTCAAGGTCACAAATTGTGACCTTGAAGCGAGGGGCAAACATCAAGTATCGGTCTTATGCTTTTACGGAACAGGGGGTAGCGATGCTCTCCAGCATCCTACGGAGCAGGCGGGCGATCCAAGTGAATGTTGCCATCATGCGGGCCTTCGTGAAGCTGCGGCAGATGCTGGTCACTCACAAGGAATTAACTCAGAAGTTGGCCGAACTGGAGCGTCGGCTAGAGGGGAACGACCAGAAGATTCAATCAATCTTTGAAGCCATCCGGCAGCTTATGGCGCCGCCGGTCCGGCCTCGGCGCCGGATCGGTTTTCACACTTAAAAAAGGAGAAGACAACGATGAATACACGGCAGAACACGCGGCAAACGACGACCACCCCGCAACCGGCTGCGGCCCTGAAACAGGCCGCTCTTTCGGTGAAGCGGATCAACCGGACGGACGGTGAGGGGACGCTGAAGGCCTTCTGCGACCTGCAAGTGGCCGAATCGTTTCTGATCAAGGGATTGATGGTGATCGAAGGAAAGAACGGGTTGTTTGTCAGCATGCCGCGTGAACAGGGGAAGGACGGCAACTGGTACGACACCGTTTTCCCGGTATCGAAGGAAGTTCGGCAGCAGGTTTCCGAGGCGGTCTTAAGCGCCTACCAGTCGCAGCAGTAAGCGGAAAGAAGGGACCGGCAGCCGGGTACCCCGGCTGCCGGTCCCGAACCCTTTTTAGAACCTTCGGGTGCCGTCGGTTTAGCGGCGCGCGGCGCGGCGCGGCGTCGTGTGATGCCGGCCGTTGCCGTTGGGAATCCGCTCCATCAGCCACTCGCGGGTATCACCGATCCGCTCCACGGCGGCTTCCTTCAAAACCCCCGCCTTCTTGGTCAGCAGCTTCTTGCTCTGCTGCAGCCCACGGGCCGCCGTTCGCCCCATCGAGCGGAACTTCGAAGCGAGCTTTTTGCGGCTGATCCGTCCAGAAGCCGGCGCGAGAAGAAGAGCGGCTGCACTCCCGGCCGTGGCGCCCAAAGCGAACACCCCGGCGGCCTGTCCCCACTTCAAATTCCGGTTGCCTTTCATGCGACCCTCCTTTTGTTCGTCACGTGACGTGGAATCCGGTTAACCCCAAAAAAGTTCCGAGCGGCATGGAAACCCCTCTCGACAAACCCGAGCAGCATCCGAGCGCTCCCGAAAGCGCGCCGCGCTTCCCGGACGGCATCGTCGCTGTGAGCCATGAGCAGATCCAGCCGCTGGGAAGTGCGCCAGAGGGAGCTCGCGGTAATGAGCATGGAAAGGGTGGTCAGCACGGCGCAGAGGGCGATCAGCGCCAGCAGAAACAGCACTAGAGGAGATTCTATCGTCATCATTCTTTCGGTAACCCCGCTGCCCTGTTAGACCCCTCGAGGTCTAACAGGGCCGGTGGTTTTGCGACCTACCTGCCCTTGCGGGCAGTTTGCCTTTGTCGAGAATGTCAAAAGTACGTAGCAACTATGGCTTATGGAAGGCCTAAACGTCAAGGCCCGCCGGAATTATTTTCTGCTACAATATCTTTCATGCTGCAGCCCGCCTCCCTCCCTAAAGTCGCCCCTGCAGGACTCTCCCCGTGACCCGGTCGCGCCTCAGCAAGTTGCTCAAGCGGATGGAGAAAGCCCGCGTCGTGGTCATCGGCGACCTGATCCTGGACGAGTTCATCTGGGGGTCGGTGGAGCGGATCTCCCCTGAGGCGCCGGTCCCGGTGGTCTGGGTGGAGCGGGAGTCCGCGATGCCCGGTGGGGCCGCCAACGTGGCTTGCGGCGTGCGGGCGCTGGGCGGGCAGGCGGCGCTGCTGGGCGTGGTCGGGCCCGACTGGGGCGGAAAACGCCTGAAGCAGGAGCTGGAAGGCCGCGGCATCCCCTCCAAATGGATCATCACCGATCC
>CAYJTM010000074.1:0-5568 GCA_964373055.1 uncultured Planctomycetia bacterium | reverse complement strand
GGGTGTTCATCGCCGGCGCCAGCAGCACCGGCGCTTTCGAGGCGAACAGGATGCCCGTCAGCAGATCGTCGCAGATCCCGTTGGCCAGCTTGCCGATCAGGTTCATCGTGGCCGGGGCGACCAGGATCAGGGCCGCCCGCGCCGCGAGGGAGGTGTGCAGCAACTCCCACTCTTCCGGCGCCTCGAACATATCCGTGTAGACCCGGTTTCCCGACAGCGTTTGGAACGTCAGCGGCGTCACGAACTTCGCCGCCTCCTTCGTCATCACCACGTGGACCCGCGTGTCCGGGTCCTTGCGCAGGGCGCTGACTAAGTCGCAGGCCTTGTAGCAGGCGATCGAGCCGGTCACCCCGACGACAATGTCCATCACTCTTTGGGCTTGCTCTTCTTGGCCCTGATACCGACCTTCCCGTCGGCGATCTCTCTCAGCGCCACGAGCGCCGGTTTTTCCTTGGCGCCGCCCGGCACCAGCTTCGGGGAACCCTCGCTCAGCTCCAGCGCCCGCTTGGCCGCCACGATCACCAGCTTGTAAACGGAGCCCGCCTTCTCCAACAGTTTTTCCATCGGAATCACCTGCCTCAGTTCTAGCATCATGGTTCCCTCATTTTTTCGCCACTGGCCGGAGGGCCGTGGTGAGGCCTCCTCTGGCCGAATCCACGCGATGGTGCTCGGCCCGGAGGATCGCCTCCGCCGCCGCCACCGCATCCTGCAGCCGGTCGTTCACCACCGCATAATCGTACCGCCCAATCTCTTTGAGTTCCTTGCGCGCCAAGCGCAGCCGCTCCCGGATCTGCGCCGGCGTCTCGGTCGCGCGCCCCCGCAGCCGCTGCCGCAGCGCCTTCAGCGACGGGGGCAGCAAAAAGATCGTGGTAACGGGCAAGCCGCTGCGCCGGATCTGCCGGGCTCCCTGGATGTCGATCCCCAGCAGCACGTCCTTTCCGGATTTAAGCGCTTTCTCGATCGGCCCGCGCGGCGTGCCGTACCAGTTCTGAAGCACCCGGGCATGCTCCAGAAATTTCCCCCGGGCGATCCCCCGCCGGAACCGGGCGCGGCTGAGAAAGAAATAATCTTTCCCGTGCCGCTCGCCGGGCCGCGGAGGGCGCGTGGTCGCCGAGATCGAGCGGAAGCGCTTCCGGTCCCTCCTCAGCAGCGCTTCCAGCATCGTGGTCTTGCCGCTGCCCGACGGGGCGGAGAGGACGAACAACCGCCCGAACTCACTCAACGTTGGCCGCCTGCTCCCGCAGTTTTTCGATCTGGCCCTTGAACTCCACCACCCAGCGGCTGACCTCGGGGTCGCGGAGCTTGGTCCCCAGAGTGTTCACCTCCCGCTGGAGTTCCTGCGCCAGGAAGTCCAGCGTGCGGCCGGGGCTTGCCTGCTCTCCCCTCTTGGCCGCCGCCACGGGCCGTCCCGCCACCGCGCCGCGCAACGCCACGAAATGGGAAGCGATCCGCTCCATCTCCTCGTTGACGTCGGTGGACTGCACCGACATCGCGGCTTCCCGGGCCAGGATCTCCCCGGCGGGGATCTCCTTGCCGGCCTGCTGCAGCGCCGCTTCGATCCGTTCCGCCAGCCGCTTCTGCAGTTCTCCCTGCGCGGCGGGCACCCGCCGCCGGATCTTGCGGGCCAACTCCTCGAAGATCTCGATCCTCTTCCGCAGCGCTCTCTCGAGGCGGCCCCCTTCGTCCCTGCGCATCTTCACCGCTCCGGCCAGCGCGCGGGAGACTGCTCGTTCCACCGGCTTCCAGAGGGAAACGGCGGAAGCGCCGTTGCGCTCCGACACGGTGACCACCTGGGGGAGCCCGAGCAGGGTTTCCAGTGAAACGCCGCCCGGGATCTTTAAGCGCTTGCGCAGCCCTTCCAGCTGATGATGGTATTTGCGGGCCAGCTGTTCCTGGAACACCACGCTGACCGGTTGCTTCGCGCCGCGCAGCGCCACCGACACCCGCACCTGGCCCCGAGCCATCGCCCGGCCCACCATCGACCGGACATTCTCCTCAAACGCCTGGAAACCTTCGGGCAACCGGCAATCTACTTCAAGGAAGCGGTGATTGACGCTGCGGATTTCGACGGCCGCGCGACCCGAGCCTGGCAGATCCGTCTCGGCCCGGCCGAAGCCGGTCATGCTGGTTAAAGCCATTCCCGGACGGTGACTTGCTTTTGCGCTTTCTTCGTGGGATAGAGATCGATGATGATTTCGTCGGGCTGGAACCAGAGCTTGATCTCCCGCTCCGCTTCCGCCAGGTCGCTCGAGGCGTGGATGACGTTTTCAAAGAGCCCGGTGGTCCGGATCCTGCCGAAGGAGCCCCGGATCGAGGTGGGGGAGGCCTTTTCCGGGTTCGTCTCGCCGGCCAGCTCCCGCACCTTCGCGATCGCCTCCTCCCCCCAGTAGATCAGCGCCATCACCTTCCGGCGCTCATGCAGCTCTCCCTGAAGATATTGGATCAGCTCTTCAAAGAACGGCTTGCCTTTCAGGTGGGCGTAGTGCTGCTCCGCGATCTCCCGCGTGGCGCGGCAGACCTTTCCGGAGACGATCTCCAGCTTCGTCTCGGACAGACGGGTCAGGATGTTCCCCGTGAGGGAACGAACGAGCCCGTCCGGTTTGATCAAAACCAGCGTTTGTTGGATCATGGGGAAACCCTAATTATAAGTGATATAAATTTTAAGTCAACCGAGCAATCAGGCGGTCCAGATCCTTCAGCGAAAAGTAGGCCACCCGGATCCACCCCCTAGTCCGGCCATGGAAGATCCTCACCCGTGTGCCGAGTGAGCGTTCTAGTTTCTGCTCGGCGGCGGCCAGATGCGGGTCCCGCCCCTTCTGTTTCCGGGATTTCTCTTCCCCCGCCGTGGTTTGCCGAACGATCTGCTCCATCTGCCGGACGGAGAGCCCGTTGGCCACCGCCCGCTCCGCCAGCTGAAGCTGGCTTCGCTGCGACTCCAACGCCAGCAGCGCCCGGGCATGCCCCCAGGAAAGCCGACCGGCGGCGACCAATTCCTGCACTTTTTCGGGCAACTTCAACAGCCGCAGCGTATTCGCCACGGTGGCCCGGTCCTTTCCAACGGCGGAGGCGACCTGCTCCTGTGTCAGCCCGAACTCCTCCTGAAGCCGCTGGTAGGCCTTGGCTTGCTCAATTGCATTGAGATCCTCTCGCTGGAGGTTTTCAACCAGCGCCAGCTGAAGCGCGTCCCGATCTCCCACGTCTCGAATCAGCGCCGGGGCTTCGGTTTCCCCAAGGGATTTAAGGGCCCGGAACCGCCTCTCTCCAGCGATTAATTCATATTTAGGTCCATCTACTCCACTATCTGATGATTTTCTAACTAAAAGTGGGTAAATCAAACCACTTTCACGTATAGAATTGGCTAATTCATGAATAGAGGATTCATTAAGCCCTTTCCGCGGCTGGAAGCGATTCAGGCGGATTGACTGCAGCGGGATCTTCTGGATCTCCTGCTGGGTCAGCGGGCTGCTCTCCGGAATTAACGCTCGAATCCCTTTCCCCAATCCTCGCATCTCCGACATGGATCCTCTCCTTTATGGTCTTAGCCAACTGGCGGTAAGCTTGCGCACCCGATGAGCCGGGGTCGTACAGGGCGATCGGCAAACCGCGGCTGGGGGCCTCGCTGAGGCGAACCGACCGCGGGATCACCACGTCATACACCTTGGAACCGAAGAACTTTCGGGCCTCCTCAATCACATCACTGGTGAGCCGGGTTCGGAAATCGGCCATGGTCAGCAGGATCCCTTCGATGACCAGGCCGGGGTTTAAAGCCCCCTGGACTATCCGGATCGTTTCCAGCAGCTGACTGAGGCCTTCCAGCGCGTAATACTCGCACTGCAGAGGGATGAGCACGCCGTCGGCGGCGTTGAGGGCGTTCACTGTCAGGAGACCCAGAGAAGGAGGGGAGTCAATCAGGATCAGGTCATACTCCGGCCGGACCGGCTCCAGCGCTTTCTTCAAGCGAGCTTCCCGGGCAGGCAGGCTGATCATCTCCACCTCGGCGCCACTCAGAGAAACCTGCGAGGGGACCAAATCCAGATTGGGAATCTGGGTTTTCAGAATGGCGGATTGGAGGGGGATCCCCTCGAGCAGAACCGGGTAGATGCTCTTCTCGACCTTTCTCTTATCGATCCCGAGGCCCCCCGTCGCGTTGGCCTGCGGGTCCAGGTCGACAAGAAGGACGCGAACCTTGCCCAGTGCCAGCTCGCTGGCGAGGTTCACGGCGGAGGTGGTTTTCCCGACCCCCCCTTTTTGGTTACAGACAGCGATGGTTCTGGCCATGTTCCACGTGGAACATCCGTTCTTCGTCAGGAGCGCGCTTTGGCGATCCGCTTCACCGCAACCTGTTGCGCGACGGTGAGAACGGAGTTAATGACCCAGTATAGCATGAAGCCCGAGGGGAGGCCGTAGAAAAGGACCATGAAGACCAGGGGGAAGATCTTCATCATATCCTGCTGCGCCTTCTGCTCCGGGGTCACCTCTCCCGGGGGAGGCTGCATCCCCGCCTGCTGGAAGTAGGTGGCCACCGTGGCCACAATCGGCAGGACGTTTAAGCGGCTCCCGATCAGGGGAATTACAAACGGGAGGGGGATCACGCCGTCGGGGGCTGAGAGGTCCTTGATCCACAAAAAGCCGGCTCCTCGCAGCTCCGGAGCCCGGGTGAGTACCTGGAAGAGAGCGATGTAGATCGGCATCGTAAAGAGGAGCGGCAGGCATCCGATGCACCCGCTGGCAGGGTTCACCCCGTGTTTCTTGTAGAGCTGCATCAGCTCCTTGTGCATCTGATTGGGGTTGCTCTTGTGCTCCTGGCGGATCCGGGCTTCTTGGGGTTTGAGGGCCGCCATTTTCTTCATCGTCTGGGTGCTGATCCACTGGCTGTACCAGGTGATCGGAGAGAATGGAAGCCAAATCGCGAAGCTCAGGAGACAAATCGCTAACCCATAGTTGTGAAGCAGGTTATAACTCCATCCCAGAATCCAAAGCAGCCACCTGGAAACACCGGAAAAGGCGCCAAAGGAAAGGGCCTCCTCCAGCCCCGCTTTGCGCAGGGGCTCCAGCGACATCGGCCCCACATAAATGGGAATTTCCAGGGTCGCTTCCCCTCCCGGGGGGATCTCTTGGGCCGGCAGTTCCAAAAGCCCGGCCGTCTCCCCTCCCGCCGGATGTTCCACGTGGAACACTCCCTCTTTCCCGGGCAACTGAAAGATAGCGACGTGCGACTTCCCCTGGGAAGCGATCCAATCCGGCGTTCCGGGGAATCGCTTATGCTGGCCGCTCCCGACCGAGATGGAGATCGTTTTCCCATCCAGATGCAGCGTGCCTCCGGAAGGGGTAGGCCCTCCGGAAATCTGGGGAACGCGAAGGGGCCGGTAGAGGAGGATCTGAAGATGGGCCGGTTTGGATTCCTGAGAGGGGTTTTGAATCCGGAGAGAGCAGCGGAGCCGGTGGGGGTCCTCCCAGGAGAGCTCAACGGTCCTTGTCAGCTGCAGCTCCCCGGCGTTTCCAGAGCTGACGACCTTCCCGTTTTCCAGGCGGCTCTGGAACTGTACCGGTTCCGGGTTGAGCTGCCCT
>CAYJTM010000073.1:0-5696 GCA_964373055.1 uncultured Planctomycetia bacterium | reverse complement strand
CTTCACCCGCCAGCGATTCGCTCACTCCCCGCAGGTCGTCCCGGTAGACCCACGGGTGCCGGGTCTTCCGCCAGCGCGCCCCCTTCGGCGTCAGCGTTACTTCGTTTGCCACTCGCCGGACGGAGTTTGGATTTTTTCGCCTGGTTCGGCGCGGTCGCGCTGTTCCTCGGCGAACGTGGCGCGGATCGTGGCGATCGCGTCGGCCGGCAGCCCCTTCTCCTTCACCTGCGCCTGGTAGATCGTCTCCCGGTCCTTGTTCTCTTGCTCCACCAGCGCCCGGACCTCGTCGCCGCCGCCCAGCGCGGCCACGTGCCCCTGGTTGTCCTCGCCGATCAGCCCCTGCCCTTTATACGACTTGAGCTGGCCGACCCGCTCGCGCCGCGAGTTCACCGCCTCCATCACCTCGGGGCTCAGCTCCGCCCAGGCGGTCCCGACCATCCACTCACCCGCGCGGGAGCTCTTCTTCTGCGCCGGGCTGTTCACCAGGTCCTCGATCGAGCGGGCCTCCTCCTTGATCTGCCGCACGTCGATCGTGACGTGCGCCTCGATCTTGATCGGGCGGTCCGGGTCGCCGGCCACCGTGGCCCGGCAGCCGATGCTGCCGATAAGGGCCAAACTCCCCAATCCGATCGCCATCCAGGAAAAGAATTTCTTGGTCATTTCCATAGTTTCGTCTCCTTTAGAAATTTTAAGCTCTCTTTTGAGATCCGGATCTTCAAATCCAGAAGATGGTCCCCGTTTAAGAGCAGGTTCAACAGGTAATTTTCCCCCTCCGTCCTCAGCTCCACCAGGCCGGTGTCGAAATGGAACGTCGCCTTGGCGCCAAGCGCCTTGAGCAGCATGCCGCGCGCGTCTCCGGCCGGCATCATCTCCGCCAGCCGCTCCAGGACTTCGCTGTTTAAGTTTCCGCCCGGCTCCTCCGACTGCAGGTCGAGCTCCACCTCCTGCAGGCGTCCCTCCCCGCCGTAGAGGCGGACCTCCCCGTTGAGGAACCCGTCCGACCGCCATTTCCCGCCCGCGATCACCCGGTCCAGCGCGGCCAGGTCCAGCTTGCGGACTTGCGTCTGGAGCTTCCAGCCGCTCTTGCCCGGCGGGAACCGGAACCGCGTGAGGGCCACCCGGGCCAATGTCAGGGTGAGGATCGGCCGGCCTTCCGCGTCCTTCCAAGCCCCGCGGTCGGCTGTCAACGCCGGCGGCCAATGGAGCTTCAGTTTTCCCAGATCAACGCGGGTGCCGGGCGCCGCCTGCCGCAACTGTGAGGTGAGCCAGCGGGAAACCGCCTTGGCGCCCAGCGGCGTCCGGATGCCCGCGGCGATCCCCGCCACCGAGAGGCCCAGCAGCAGGACCAGCACCAAAAACCGAACGAAGAGTCTAACCATTGATCCGGCTACGAAGAGATGAACCTCCTCTCGACCAAAAGCCATCGGCTGACCGGATCGTAAATCCCCCCGGCCACGAACAGCCGGTGGAACGTCTCCAGGTCCGTGCAGACCCAGGCGAAAACCACCACCCCCATCAGAAGAGCCGACCTCAAGTTGCCGGGCCGGTCATCCAGCAGCCGCTGCAGCAGGAGCACCGAGCAAAGCCGCATCGCCATCTCGGACAGGATCAGGAAGCGCACGTTGATCCTGCAGGGCGGCAGGGCAACGAGGAAAATCTGCGCAACCGGGATGATCGCCCAGAACCAAAACCTTTTGTCCGGCTTCCGGTCCGTGGAAAAGACTCCCACGCCCAGGAGGTACAGCAAGACCGGCCAAGGCGAGATCAACATCAGATCCACGAGGGCCCGATACCAGGGCCCGTCCTGCATCTGCTGGCCGTAAAGGTTCCCGCCCCCGCCGGCCAAGAATTGAGCCGCCTCCCACAAGGGCTTGGTCCCTCCCGCGGCGAAAAGAACCGCGCCCGCCGCCAGCGCAAGGGGAATCCAGCTGACCGCGCCGATCTGCCAGAAGGACAGCCTGCGGCCCTCCTGAACCGCCTGCCAACCCAGGAGCCCCAGGGAGATCGGAACCAACAGAAGGCCGTTCTCCTTGACGAGGAAGGCGGCCGCGAAGGCCGCGGGAATCACCCACCAGACGACCCGGGTGAACCGCTTCGCCGAACCCCACACCGCCGAGCAGAGGAGCAAAAAGCCCGCGGCCATCGTCAGTGAATTCAGCGTGTCTGAGAGAGCCCTGCGCGCCATCGCCAGGTGCAGCGGCGAGGAGGAGAGAAGCAGAACCGTCCACCAGGCGGTCCGCTCTCCCCACAGCGCTCTCGTCCCGAAGAAGGTCACCGCCAACAACCCAAGAAAAGCCGCCACGGAAACCACCGCCAGACTGGTGAAATAGGCCCCGCCAACGCGCACCGCCAGGGTATGCAGCAGGACCGTCGTCAGCCGGTAGGGGGGCGGTCCCCCATGCGGGGCGATTTGATCGTGCGCAGCGTAAAGCGGAAACAGCCCGCGCAGCCCGTCGAGACCGCCCTTGGCCACGCGCTCGGCGTAGACCAGGTAGACCCCCTCATCCGCCCCCGCTTGAAACCGAACCTGAGGCAATGTCGAGTTAAGGAAAAGCGCCACCGTCATCAGCAAGACGGCAAGCAAGCCCAGACGCAGCGCCCTCACCCCCGCTTCCCCGCAAGGAAGACCGGCACCAGGCCGCCCCCCTGGCTGATGTTCACCACCGGCTGCGATGAGCATCGGCCGACGAAGCTGACGCCGCGCGGCGTGGCGGTCACCCCAAGCGTCACGTACCGCTCCTCCACCAACGGCGGGCCCTTTTCCTCCAGCACGATCATCGGCGCCGTCCGGATCGCCACCTGCTCCTGCGCCACCCAGCTGTTCGGCTTCTCCACCGCCTTGCCCAGCGCCTCCTCCCAGGCGGAGGCGCTCACGGCGGCTCCCACCACCACTCCCTCGCCGCCGTATCCGCGGTTGGGCTTGAGCACCAGCCGTTCCCGGTTCTCCTTCAGGTAGGGGACCAAGTCCACCTCCTTCCCCTCCGGGTCGGCGGTCTTGCGCTCCAGGATCAGCCGCGTCCAGGGAAAATGCTTCCGCGCGGCCCGCAGCTCCTGCGGGCTGAAATACCCGGCGAACTCCGGGTTGGAGAGCAGCTCGCAGAGGGACTTGTGGTCGAACTCCCCGAACACCGTCGAGACCACCTGGTTCCTGCTGAAGGCGGTCTCAATGCCGTCCACCGACCCGCCGTGCGTCTTGATGGAGACCACCTCCTCCAGCTGGAAGTCCCGGTACAGCACATCCACCGGCTCCCCCTTGAGGGTCAGGTCATCCCCCTTTTGATTAATTTCGCGCGGGTCCCCGACCACGGTGGCCACCCCCTTCTCCCCGAAGAAGGAACCGATCCGCGTGAACTCGTCGCAGCCACCGGCCACCGTCTCCCGCCGCTCAATGAGCCCCACGCGGCAGCCCGGCCGCTCGATCGCCCGGCAATGCGTCTGCAGCTCTTGCAGCAGCAGCTGGCGGTAGTCGGCCGGCGCGTTCAGCGAAAGGTCCTGGAGAGCTTCCTTCAACCGGGGGAACAGCTGGTCCTGAAGCAAACCGGTCGCCGCCGGCATCAGGTAGACGCAGCCGACGCCGACCCCGTTGAACTCGATCACCTGGAAGTCGTTCAGCTGCTCCTCCGGGCGGGGCCCGAGGTTCGTGTCGAACCGCTCAAAGACGGTCTGCGGGCGGGGGATGCCGTCGCCGCAGCCGGCCTTCAGCCATTGCAGCTCGCTCTCCCGCAGCGGCAGGATGTGCTGGAGCTTCTCGTCCTCAAAGTAATGGGCGAGGACCCGGTTGACGGTGCGACGGATGCCGCGGAAGAAAGTTTTGAGGTAGCGGGCCGTCTCCGGCGTGAAGACCCAGGGTGAGAGGGCGATCGGGATCATCTCCCGCGAGGGACCCTCCTGCTGGATCATCAGCCCCCGCTCCCGCGCCTGCGCCCGGACCGCCTCGGCCAGTTCCGCCATCGAAGGGTCCGGCAGCGCCTCGACAGCGGCCAGGATCTGCTGCGCGGCGGAGGAACCTCGGTTTTTCTTCATTATTCTCCGATCACCTTGACCAGCACCCGCTTCTTGCGCCGGCCGTCGAACTCGCCGTAGAAGATCTGCTCCCAGGGCCCGAAGTCCAGTTTCCCCTTCGTCACGGCCACCACCGCCTCCCGCCCGAACAACTGGCGTTTGATATGGGCGTCGCCGTTATCCTCGCCGGTTAGGTTGTGCCGGTAGCGCTTCAGGTCATACGGCACCAGCTTCTCCAGGAAGTCGGCGAAGTCCCGGTGCAGACCCTCCTCATCATCATTGATGAAGACCGACGCCGTGATGTGCATCGCGTTCACCAGCACCAGGCCTTCCCGGACGCCGCTTTTCTTGAGGGCCGCCTCCACCTGAGGCGTGATGTTGAGGAACTCCTGCCGGCGCTGGGTGTTAAACCAGAGCTCTTCCCGGAAGGTCTTCAGTCCCAAGCACCTTGATAATAGTTGCGGGTCCAGGCGTGCTCTTTGAGCGCCGCCCGTTTCTGCGCGGAGAGGGGCGGCAGATCGCTGACGGCGCAGTTTTGCTCCACATGCTCCCGCCGGCGCATGCCGGGGATCACCGTGGAGACGGCCGGGTGGGAAAGGCAAAATTTCAGCGCGAGGGCGCTTAAAGCGGGGGTTTCCTTGTCCAGCAGGGTTTTGAGTTTCTCGACCCGGTCGCAGGTCTCGGCGAGCCGCTCCCCCCTGAAATAGCCGGAGCGCCAGTCGCTCTTGGGGAAACGGGTTTCCCGCGTGAATTTCCCGCTGAGCGATCCCTCGTCGAACGGCACCCGGGCGATGACGGCGACGCCGTGCTCCTGGGCCAGCGGGAACAGCCGCTGCTCCGGATGCTGATCGAAGATGTTGTAGATCACCTGGACGGAATCGATCTCGCCGGTGGCGACGAGCTTCAAGACCGAATCCGGCTCATGGTCGTTCACTGAAACGCCGAACCCCTTGATCTTTCCCTGTTTCTTGAGCTGCTCGGCCGCCTCGCGCCACTCCTCCGCCGCACCCCAAGCGTCGGTCCAGATGTGCATCTGCTGCAGGTCCACCCGCTCCATGCCCAGCCGCTTGAGGGAAGTTTCGGTGCATTCGATGATCCAGCCGGCGGGGAAGGCCTTGCGGATGTCCAAGCCGGGATGGGCCGGCCAATCCATCGTCTTGGCCGGCACCTTCGTGGCCACGCGGTACGGTTTGGTCGCGCCGCGCAGCCCCTCTCCCAAAAGTCTCTCGCTTTGCCCTTCCCCGTAGATCCAGGCGGTGTCGAAGAAGTCCACCCCCAGCTCCAGCGCGCGGCGGATAGCCGCTTTGGCCTCGGCGTCGTCGCGAGGGCCCCAGCCGCCCCCCATGCCCCAGCAGCCGAACCCGATCTCGGAGACCTTCCAGCCGGTTTTTCCGAACGGGCGCTGTTTCAGCGTGGCTGAGGGTTCTCGGGCAGATCCGAGAGAACGTACTCCGGCTTCATGATCGGCCGGTACTCCTCCGGCACCGGGATCGGGAAGGTGACGATCTCATAGCCGCCCACCACCGACCGCCCCACCGCGTAGCCGATCCCCTTCACGAATCCCCACGTCCAACCTTTGGCCGCTCCCTGTTCCTGGCTGGTCAGGATCATCTGCTTCGGGATCTCGATCCAGCCGGTGGCGGCGTTCACGATCCCCCGGAACAGCTTGGTCAGGACAAGCTGGCCGGTCGCTT
>CAYJTM010000072.1:0-5717 GCA_964373055.1 uncultured Planctomycetia bacterium | reverse complement strand
ACCTGGATTCCCTCGTCGGTCAGACGATGAACGTCATCATCATCAAGGTCCACAAAGCCCGCAAGAACATCGTGGTTTCCCGCCGAGAGGCGCTTGTCAAGGAGCGGGACCTCGTCCGGCAGAAGGTGCTGGAGGAACTCGAGGTCGGGCAGGTGCGCCAGGGGACCGTCAAGAACATCACCGACTTCGGCGCCTTCATCAACTTGGGCGGCGTGGACGGCCTGCTGCACATCACCGACATGAGCTGGGGCCGCGTGGGGCACCCGAGCGAGGTGGTTTCCGTCGGCCAGAAGCTGGACGTGATGATCCTCGGTTTCGACCGGGAGACGATGAAGATCTCGCTCGGCCTCAAACAGCTCACGCCGAATCCTTGGCAGAAGGTGGAATCCGCCTACCAGGTCGGCAGCAAGATCAAGGGGAAGGTGGTTTCCGTGATGCCGTACGGCGCCTTTGTGGAGCTGCAGAAGGGGGTTGAGGGGCTCGTCCACATCTCGGAATTCTCCTGGACCAAGCGGCCTTCCCACCCGAACGAGGTGGTCAAGGTCGGCGACGAGGTGGAATGCGTGGTGCTGAGCATCGACCGGGAGAACCAGAAGATCGCGCTTGGCTTCAAGCAGGCGGAGCAGAACCCCTGGGAAGGCTTCCTCAAAGAGCACCCGGTCGGCAGCCGGCTCATGGGCCGCGTCCAGCACATGACCGAGTACGGCGCCTTTGTCGAGTTGGCGGACGGCATCGAGGGCCTGCTGCACGTGCAGGACATCTCCTGGACCCGCCGCTTCAACCATCCTTTCGAATGCCTCAAGAAGGGCCAGGAGCTGGAGGTGATGATCACCTCCTCCGAGCCGGAGAACCGGAAGGTGAGTCTGAGCCTCAAGGCGCTCCAGCCGGATCCGTGGCCCTCCATCTCCGAGCGGTACCCCTCCGGGACCCTCGTCGAGGGCAAGATCACCAAGATCGCTCCGTTCGGTGTCTTCGTTGAGATCGAAAGGGACTTGGACGGCCTGGCCCATCTCTCCGAACTTCCGGTCCGGCTGCCCGCGCACCTGAAGCGGGCCGGCGGCCCGCGCAAGCCGGCCGTGGCCAAGGCCGAAGGAGAGGCAGCCGACGCCCAGCCGGAAGCAGTGACCGCATTCCTAGAATCCCAGTACAAGGTGGGCGATACCCTCCAGGCCCGCGTGCTGCGGGTGGATGAAGAGCAGCGCCGGATCGCCCTCTCCCTCAAGCGCGTCTGACCCCTTTGTCATTGCGAGACCACGCAGTGGTCGAAGCAATCCCATGAAATCTCCCGAAGAGCAGATCTCTCTAATCCGGCGGGGCATCTCTGAGCTGATCTCCGAGGAAGAACTCTCCAAGAAACTCTCCCGCGGCAAACCGCTCCTCATCAAGGCCGGATTCGACCCCACGGCGCCCGACCTTCATCTTGGCCACACCGTCCTCTTCCGGAAACTCGCCCATTTTCAGCAGCTGGGTCACCGCGTCGTTTTCCTGATCGGCGATTACACCGCGATGATCGGCGACCCTTCCGGCCGCGCCGAGCTGCGCCCGGTGCTGACGCCGGCCCAAGTGCTCGCCAACGCCCAGACCTACAAGGACCAGATCTCCAAAATCCTCGATGTGAAGAAGCTGGAGGTCCGCTTCAACAGCGAATGGCTGGGTCCGCTCCGCCTGGCCGATTTCCTGACGATTGCTAACAAGTTGACCGTCCCCCGCTTGCTGGAACGGGAGGATTTCGCACAGCGCCTGAAGTCCGGCGCCTCGCTGACTGTCACGGAGGCGATGTACCCGCTCCTCCAGGCCTACGACTCGGTGGCTCTCAAAGCTGATGTGGAGATCGGTGGCAGCGACCAGAAATTCAACCTGCTGATGGGCCGGCACCTGCAGGAGCGCTACGGCCAGGAGCCACAGGTGGTGCTGACGATGCCCCTGCTCGAGGGGACCGACGGCGTCCAGAAGATGTCCAAGTCGTTCGGCAACGCGATCGGCGTCACCGAGCCGCCGGACCAGATCTACGGCAAGGTGATGTCCATCCCCGACGCCCTCATGCTGCGCTACTACGAGCTGTTAACCGACGAGGACCTCGCCGCCGTGAAGGGAATGCACCCGATGGAGGCCAAGCAGAAGCTGGCCGGCCTCCTAGTGAAGCAATTCCACGGTGAGCCGGCGGCCCGGGCCGCCGAGGGGCATTTCAACCAGGTCTTCCGGAAACGGGAGACCCCGGAGGAGATCAAAGAGTTCAAGGTGCCGGCGGCCCTTATTAAGGAAGGGAAGGTCTCTCCGGTGGACCTCCTAGCTGAATCCAAGCTGGCCCCCTCCCGCGCCGAGGCCAAGCGCTTGATCCAGCAGGGGGCTGTGGATCTTGACGGCGCCCGCCTCGCCGACCCGAACACACCGATCTCTCCGAAGTCCGGCGCCATCCTGAAAGTCGGCAAGCGCCAGTTCCTCAAGATTATTCTGTAACGCGGGAATTCGTTTAGTGGGATTCGGGCGGCGGTAAAGCGGGTGGGGCCGGGGGAGCGGGGTCAGCCGGCGCGGCGGGGGCGGTCGGCGCTTCAGGGGCTGCCGGCGCGGCGGCCGCCGCGTGGACTTCGGCCGGATGTGCTTCTTCCGGGTGCCCTTCCGCCGCGTGGTGCTCGTCCGGCTGTTCCTTGCCGGTCCGCTTGTCCAGGTAGAGACTGGATTTCCCTGTGGTCTTGGACATCATCTTCGCCTTCTTCTTGACCTCGGCGCAGATGTTGGTCACCTCCGCGTAAGAGGTCAGTTCCCGGACCACGTTCCCAACGCCGGCCAGCGAGATCGTCATGATCGGGAACTCCTTAACGTTCCCCTCCCGGTCCTTCGAGACGATCTTTCCCCGGGCCTGGTCCTCCGCCGAGTAGAACTGCCGCACCCGCTTGTCGAACTCTATGCAGACGTGGTCGGTGACGGCTTGCGATTTTTCCGGAGCGGTCAGGATGATGAAGTCGTCCCCACCCTCATGGCCCAGGAAGTCGCCGGGTGCCCCTTTGCGCATCGCCTCCTTCATAATCTGGGCGGTCAGCTTGATTGCCTGGTCGCCCGCGCCGATGCCGTACTTGTCGTTGAAGGCCTTGAAGTTGTCGAGGTCGGAGTAGACGGCGATAAACTTCTTCTTCTCCTTGATCCGCTTCTCGATCGACTCGTGGATCATGTTGTTGCCGGGCAGCTTGGTCAAGGGGTTCGCGTTCTCGGCCCGCGCCTTCATCACCACCAGCGCCTGGGTCATCTCGTTGAACGTCTCCGCCAGCTCCCCCAGCTCGTCGTCGGTCATCACATCCACTTGCTGGCTCAGGTTGCCGGCGGCGATGTCCTGCGTGGCCCGGTTGAGCTCCTGGATGGGCGTGAGCAGCGAACGGATCAGCAGGAAGCAGAGGGACCCGACCGCGAAGATCACCAGGAAAGCGACCAGGATGCACAGCTTGGAAGCCTGCCGGATCGCCTGGCCCATGTTGCCGAGCGAGTAACGGAACACGGCCACATACTGCGGAACATCATCAATCGTGATCGGCGCGTAGAACCGGACCTGGCCGGGGTCCACGCGGGGATAGAACCAGCTCTTCGGGCTGTAGGTCTTGCGCGCGTAATCGGCGTTCTTGGCCTCCTCGCCGGGCAAGTAGGTCCCTTCCATCGAGGGTTGGGTGGCCGCGACGATCTTTCCTTCCAGGTCGGCCACCACCACCTCCTCGGCCAGTTGCCCCTCCCGCAGGATCGGGATCAGTTTTTGGAACGCTTCAGGCGGGTTGCCGGCCCGGATCGTGGAGAGCAAGGTCCGCTCGAAAGCCCCCTTAGCGGAAAAGGTGCCGACCCGGGCCCGGTATTGGTTGTTCTCGGTGATGACCTGGAGCTGCTTGTTGATCAGGAGCGCCGTGAAGGCGGCGATGAGCAGGATGGCGAAGAGGACGACGAGGCTGATGATCCTGAAACGCAGCGTTAAACGAAATGGCGCAAAATCCATGGAATCAAGGTTACCATAAGCGGGGCTCGGGCATCACCCCTTTCCGGGCTGGCTCAGCAGCGCCTCCACCTTCTCCCAAACCTTCTCCCGCTCGAACGGTTTGGTCAGGTAATCGTTGGCCCCGAATTGGATCGCCTGCGCGGCCACGTCGCTGGACTCGTAGCCGGTGATCATCAGGATCCGCACGCGGGGCCGGGCCCTGCGGATGCGGCGCAAGGCGTCGAGCCCGTTCATGTGCGGCATCTTGATGTCCATGATCACCAGATCCGGCTGATGTTTCTTCACGTACTCGACGGCCTCCTTGCCGTGCGTGACGTAGTCGAGCGCGTAATCTCTTTCCAGGATCAGTTTCAAGGATTCCCGGATCCCCATTTCGTCGTCGCAGATCAGAATGGATGCCTTCTTCATGGATTCCCTCGCTAAAAGGTGATCGGGCTGGTGACGGAGAGCAGCCGGGCCGCCGTCTGCCCCGTGTTTTCAAAATGATGCGGAAGCGATGCCTTGAAATAGAGCGTTCCCTCGGCGGCCAGCCGGTAGCCGGCGGACCCGACGACGACCGATACCTCCCCTTCCAGGCAGAAGACCCAGCGCTCGGTCCCTACCGGGTACTGCTCCAGCGTGGTCTTGCCGGTCGGCTGCAGCATGATCATCTGGGGGAGCATCTGTTTTCCCGAAAGCTGCCTGGCCAGCAGGACCGCGGAGGCCTTTTCATCGTAGGTGAAGGTCTCCACCTCGTCGGCCCGCGTGTCCATCAGGACCACGTCATGGTCTTGAGGGCGCAGGTCCCGGTACAGCTCCGGCAGGGAAAGCCCGAACGCCTCGGCAATCCGCTGGTGGGTTTTGAAGGTGCCGGAACCTTTTCCATTTTCAATGCGGCTGAGGGTGGCCAGCGCTACCCCGCTTTTGCCCGCCAACCGCTCCAAGCTCAGTTGTCGCTCTTTGCGCAACGTTCGAATTCTCCCGCCAATAGTGATTTCCATTTCAGGAAGGAATATACCACATTAAGTCAAATTTTTCAATAGATAGATACGTATCATAAATAAAATCAAGTATTTCCATAAAAGGAAGGATATATTGACATTTAAGGAAATATATGCTATCCTCCTCTTAAATAACCCGAAACTCCAGGGAGGGGGGCACTAAAATGGATAGAAAGAAGCTGGTAGATTTGTTCCAAAAGGGAATGCAGTACCCACCGGGGAAGCATCGGTTTTGGGTTTCCCGTTGTTTCGAGATCAATGTGCGCCCGGATTCGGTGGTCGAATTGGACGAGTACGAGAGTTTTTCCTCCGAGGGGGGGCCCGCTTTGAAGTCCGTCAAGCGCCGGCGGCAGACAGACAAGGAGATGTTCCATGTCGGGCGATCCATGCTGGACTTGCGGGATGGGCGGGTCAAGGAGGAGTCCGGAGAGGGGTGGAGCCCCGAAGCAAAAATCTCTTGACACCAACCTACCCAAGGAGTATAACTGACCCCGCTGTGCGAGGAGTAGGTTCGTTGATAAGATAGACAAGGGACGAAGAAGAAGCCACCCGCGGTTTTGGGGCGGGACTTGGGCGTCGTCTTCGGCGCCCTTGTTTTTTCTGCGCGGCAGCAAAACAACTTGGCTCTTTGACAACTGGATCGCTTATTTACCCTGTCGTACGTTCGATGTCCAAGTGGACGTTTCAATCAATGAAGCAAGTCCAACTCAAACCTCTTGAAGAAGAGTTTTTCTGATGGAGAGTTTGATCCTGGCTCAGAGCGAACG
>CAYJTM010000071.1:0-5838 GCA_964373055.1 uncultured Planctomycetia bacterium | reverse complement strand
CCGGCAGCCGGTCAATGTAGTAGATGTCGGCCGGCAGCTTGATGAACTGGTACTTCTTGAGCAGCGCGCAGAGGGAGAGCCCGATGCCGGTCCCCAGCGCGGTGCCGGCCAGCCCGATCATCAGCCCTGCGATCGTGAAAACACCCCGCACTCCACTATTTGTGGCCCCCACCGCCTTCAAGATCCCGATCTCCTTCGTTTTGCTGACCACCATCATCAGCAGCGTGGCGATGATGTTGAAGCAGGCCACCAGCACGATCAGCGTGAGGATGATGAACATCACCAGCTTCTCGAGCTTGAGGGCCGCGAAGAGATTGCTGTTCATCTCCATCCAGCTGACCACATAGTACGGGTAGCCGAGCGATTTCCGCAGCCTCTGCTGGATCTCCGGCGCCCGGACCGCCTGCTCCAGCCGCACCCCGATGCCGGTCGGCAGGGCCGGCTCCTTGCCGCCCACGACCAACTGCGCGGTCTCCATCCGGGTGAGGGTCAGGTACATGTCATAGTCGTACATCCCGGTCGTGAAGATCCCGGCGATCCGAAGCGGGACCGGCTTGCCCTTCTCGCCGCCGGTCACCTCGACCGGGTCCCCCACCCTCAAACCCAACCGCTTGGCCAGCTCCGAGCCGACCACCAGGTCGCCGGGGCCCGGCGGCCATGCCCCGGATTTCAGCAGCTTCGGCAGCCGGGTCACCCGCGGCTCCTTCATCGGATCCACGCCCCGCAGCAGCACGCCGAGCGCCTCGGAACCGTGCCGGATCAGCGTCTGCGTCTGCAGCATCGGGGCCACCGCCGCGATGCCGGGCGTCTCAAGGATCTTCTCCATGACGGCATCGGCATCCCGCACGCCCCCCTCCGCCTGCACCAGCAGGTGCGGGTTGGCGCCGATGATCTTCTCCTCCAAATCCGCGTCGAACCCGGACATGACGCCGAGCACCACCAGCAGCGCCGCCACACCCAGCGCGATTCCGGCCACGGAGATCGTCGCGATCACCGAGACCACCGGCTGCTGCCTGCGCAGCCCGCCCAGGTACCGGAACGCCAAAAACCACTCGTATCTCATCAGCCCATTCTCTGGGTGATCCAATCGAGAATTTGTTTGAGAAGCACAACCGCTTCCCTCGCTTCCTCGCTGGTGGGCGAACCTCCTGGTCCGAGTCCAGGAGACGCGTCGGGATAGCGCGTGGGGATATAGTAGCGATCCAGTCTCTCGCAATCCCGCTCCAGTTCAGCAAAGCCGTCATCCAATCTCCGACAGAGAGTCAGCAATTCATTCAAAGAATGGGTTTTCGGTATAGAATCCCCGCGGCTGCGGAGATAACCCTTCAATGCCTTCTCTACACCCTGTTGCGCGTGAAAGCAGGCCTGGTTAAAAATCATCTTCTCAATACCAGATTCAGCCATAGAGAGGTCGTCGCGCGCAAACCCCAGCCATTCATGCGGCTCGGTCATAGAGCACCCTCCCCTTCCCTGAAATTTCATCCCTCCAGAAGTAATGCCCCGTTTCCACCATCTGAGCAACCTCTTGAGGAGTATAGACCACTACGTTCAAGGACAGCTTCGGGTGAACCAGGTGAAATATCTCTCCGATCCTGTCGATAAAACGAGCAGAGGTATCTTTCACGATCGCCAAGTCAATGTCACTCCACTCATGAATAGTCCCCTGAGCCAGAGAACCGAACAGGATCATTCTCTGCGGCTTGTATTCGCGGACAATAATCTCTGTGATCCGCTTCAATTCCTGCTCTAGCCGGATTTTTCTATCTTCTGCCTTATCCATGCTGGGTTCCTCTGAGTAAGCTCTTGCTCAATTCCAAGTAAATTCACGGAGACCGCAAAAAACCACTCGTATCTCATCAGCGTTTTAGAGCCAAACTTTCCATGAGCTGGCGCCTCTCTTGGATTTGCCCACCCGAAAAATAGAGGCGTGTTTTATCCGGTTTGTTCTCTCCCGCATCCCGCATGATCAATTTCGTTTCCTTTGTTATTTCGAGAGAAAACTGGGCCCCGATATCGCCGTCCACTATAGACAAAGCATTCCCGTCCAAAAGAACGTCCAAACCAGGACAAGCCGACAACTTTTCTTTCTCAAACTTCTCAACCGGAAATATCTCCACCAGTGAAACAGCGCAAGGAACCCGATACCCCGGCGCAATCAACGAAAGAGGGAAAGCCGTCTTTTTCATCTGATCAACCGGCAGTTCCCATAGCGGCCTGTCCACCCGGAAAGAAACCTTTTTCGTCGCCGAATCATACTGAATGCTGTCTTCTATAAGGGAGCAGAAACCATACGCTGGATCAATCAGCTCATCTATTTTTTCAATGATCCGCTGATTTTCGGTCAAATGATCAATTTGGATCGTCATCTGCTGGCTCATATCAACTTTCTCCGTCCGGGCCGCCTGGGGTCCGGATACAGAATCGCTACTTGCTTTCCGGAACAACCTTTTCGAGTTGAGCGATCAGCTTGGGAAGATCCGTCGTGGCCGTGTCCCAGACCACGTCCTCGTTCAGATCCATGTAGTCGTGGACCACCTTGTGCCGCATGCTGACGATCGCTTTCCAGGGAATCTGGGCGTGCACCTGCTGGCACTCCGGCGAGACCCGACGGGCCGCTTCCCCTATGATTTGAATCAGGTGCGCGAGAGCGAGCCGGATCGGTTCTTCCCTGTCAAAATCCGACCGATTCTTGCCTTGAATCAGCGCGGCAGCTTTCTTGGCAGCATCCAACATATGGCCCAGATAGACAGCGTCGTCATGCTGCATACTGATTCTCGGCCTCGGAGAGCACCCTGTTACGAATGTGGCGGTTGAGGAATTTCGGGTTCACCAGGTCAATCCGGTGGCCGCCAAACAGTTTGGACAGTTCCTGCTCCACGTCGTACAGTCCGAAGAAACCAATGTGATACCCCGGTTCAAATTCCACCAGGACATCCACATCGCTATCTGGCCGGAAATCATCCCGGAGAATGGACCCGAACAGGGCAAGCCTGCGAATGTGATTTTTTCGGCAAAATTCAGCTAATTTGTTTCGGTCAATCGGGATTCTACTCATTTTCCTTCTCCGGCTTCAAGGTTGGGAACAAGATCACGTCGCGAATGGAGGGCGCCCCCGTGAGCAACATGGCGAGGCGGTCGATGCCGATGCCCAACCCGCCCGCCGGCGGCATGCCGTACTCCAGCGCCTCCAGGAAATCCTCATCCACCGGCTGCGCCTGCTCTGGCCCAAACTCCTGCGAGCTCTCCAAACTCTTGCGCTGCGCGAGGGGGTCGTTCTGCTCCGAGTAGGCGTTGGCCATCTCGATCCCCGCGATGAAGAGCTCGAACCGGTCGGCAATCTCCGGCTGGCCCGGCAGTGACTTGGCCAGCGGAGAAAAAATCTTGAAGAACTCCGTCACGAAGACCGGCGAGCCGCCGTCATGTGAAAAAAGCTCCTCCAGCCAGGCCATCACCATTTTCGCCAGCTGGTTCTTCGGCAGCTTGGCAGCGTCGCCGGCTTTTAGCTTCTTGGCCATCGTCTCGAGGGAATCCCCCGGCTCGATCCCGGCCTTTTCCTTGGCCAGCTTGGCGAAGGAGACCCGTTTCCAGGGGCGCGTAAGATCAATCGTCTTGCCGGCGAACTCCACCTGCAGCTTGCCGTGCAGATCCTGGGCGAGGGCTGCGACCATCTCCTCAGTCAGCTCCATCATGCCGGCGCAGTCGCTGTAGGCCTCGTAGGCCTCCAGCATGGTGAACTCCGGGTTATGCCGGGTGGAGAGCCCCTCGTTACGGAAATTTCGGTTGATCTCGTAGACCTTCTCGAACCCGCCGACAAGCAGGCGCTTCAAGTAGAGCTCCGGCGCGATCCGCAGGTAAAGGTCCATGTCGAGGGCATTGTGGTGCGTCTTGAAGGGCCGGCCGGCCGCCCCGCCGGGGATCGGCTGCATCATCGGCGTCTCCACCTCCAGGAACCCTTTCCCATCGAGGAAACGGCGGACGCCGGAGACGATCCGGCTGCGCTGTTCGAAGGTCTTGCGGGTCTCGGCGTTGCTCAGGAGATCCAGGTAGCGCTGGCGGTAGCGGATCTCCACGTTGTGCAACCCGTGCCATTTCTCCGGCAGAGGGCGCAGCGCTTTGGAGAGCACTTTCCATCCGGTCACCCGGATGGATTTTTCGCTGGTGCGGGTGGTAAAGCAGATCCCCTCCACTCCGATGATGTCCCCCAGGTCCAGCAACTCCAGCTTCCCGTATTCCTCTCCCAGATGTTCCTGCGAGAAAAAGATCTGGATCCGGCCGGTCCCGTCCCGCAGATCGGCGAAGGTACTCTTGGCGTGCGCCCGGATCGCGGTCAGCCGGCCGGCCGCCCGAACCTGTTTTTCATCCGTGAAGGAGGCCAAAATCTCCGCGACGGTGCTTCCGCGGGCAAACGAGATCTGGTAAGGATCGCTGCCGGCCTTCCGGAGCGCCTCCAGTTTCGTAACCCGTTGTTGCTTAAGCTGATCGAGAGTTTCCATGGTCGGAAACTTTTATTATAAGGGCCAAACCGGTTAAACCCAAGCAGAGGATCGGGAACCAATCTCCCCAGCAAGCGTAATAGGTCCGGCCGGGATTGCACAGACCGACATCGGCGGGGACCCGGATTTCGGCAAAGGCCACGCCGGGCTTGAAACGAGGCAGCTGGCCGGGAGAAGGCAGGAGCCGACCGTTCGGGTCAATGAAGCCGGTCCAGCCGTTGTTGGCCGCCCGGACAACCCAGACTTGGTTTTCAACCGCCCGGAAGACGGAGCATTGCAGGTGCTGCAGCGAGGCGGCTGAGCGGCCGAACCAGGCGTCGTTGGTGATCACCAGCAGCCAGCCGGCCCCTTCCCTCACAAACCGGCGGGCCAGCTCCGGGAAAATATCCTCAAAGCAGACCAGCACGCTGACCGGCGGTGTCGTCGGGAAAACCGTCCACTCTTTGCCCGGCGCGAAATCGGCGACCGGGTAGAATTTTTTCAGCCAGCCGAAGATCGGCTTGATCGGGATGAATTCCCCGAACGGGACGAGATGGATTTTGGAGTAGCGGGCCCGCTCTTCCCCGTCCCGCCCCAGCAGCAGAGCGCTGTTATACGGTAAAACATCGGTACCGGGTACCGTTCCGGTACCCGGTACCGGACTTTCCGTCGGGAGTCCCACCAGCATCTCCGTGCCGGCGGATTGGGAGATCCGGTTCAGCCGCTCAGCGATGGCCGGGTCCTCCAGGTAGCCGGGGACGGCGGTCTCCGGCCAGACGATCAGGTCCGGTTTGAGCTGCACCGCCTTCGCCATCAGCTCCTCGTACCGTTTCCAGATCGCCTCTTGGAACGACTCGTCCCATTTTTCCGTCTGCGGAATATTGCCCTGGAGCACGGCGACCTTCAGGGTGTTCCCGGGAGCGCTGAATGGCGCCGGCTCAGAGGCCCAGCCGAGGAAGTGGATCCCGCCGAGAACGCTTCCCGCCAGGACCAGCAATCCCAGGTTCCGGAGAAGAGCTGTCGGCCGGCGCGCGATCAGGCAAAGCATCCCATTGACCCATACGATCAGGAATGAGACGCCCCATGCCCCGGTCCATCCGGCCGGCCAGATCAGGGTGGTGTATTTCCATTGCGTGTAGGCCAGCAGGTTCCAGCCGAAGCCGCTGAACAGATGGGACCGCAGGTACTCGAGCGCCACCCAGGAGGCGGGCAAGATGAACAACGGGCGCCAGGGAGATCGCTTCGCCCCTTCGGGGCTCGCGATGACGCGGTTGGCGAGCCATCCCCACGCGGCGAAATAAAGGGCGAGGACGGCGGGCAGCAGGACCGCGCCGGGGATCGTCACGTGCCCGATCCACCAGATCGT
>CAYJTM010000070.1:0-5869 GCA_964373055.1 uncultured Planctomycetia bacterium | reverse complement strand
CGGTGATGGAGATGGTGAAGGAGCCGATGGACCTGATGATCGTCATCGGCGGCTTTAACTCCAGCAACACGAGTCACCTCTGCGAGATCGCTTCGCAGCACACTCCCACCTACCACATTGATGAAGCCGACTGCATCCTTTCCGCGTCAGAGATCCGGCACAAACCGGTCGGCAGCGCCACGCCGGTTGTCACACCGGACTGGCTGCCTTCCGGCCCTGTCACGATCGGCATCACGGCCGGCGCCTCCACGCCCAACCGCGTGATCGGGGACGCCATGCAGCGGATCGCCGAGGCCCGCGGCCTCACCCTGTAAGTCGTCATTGCGAGGCCCCGCAGGGGCCCGAAGCAATCTCGCTTTAGAATTTTCTTGACATAGACTTCCGTCTCGTGTACTTTTGTCTACATGAAGACTGAATCCCTCACCGCGCGTCAAAGACAGGTGCTCCATCTGATCCGGCGCCATCTCTCCGCCAACGGGGCTCCCCCCACGATCCGGGAACTCAGGGAGGGCCTGTCCCTGAAATCGCTTCGCGGCGTCACCGTCCATCTCGATGCCTTGGTCCGAAAGGGGCATATCCAGCGCTCCCGCAACGCGCGGGGCATCCGGCTGCTGCGCGAGGGCGGCCCCCGAGAGCTGGCGGCCGTCACCCCGGTCCCCACGCTGATCCCGGTGGTCGGCCGGATTGCCGCCGGAGCCCCTCTGCTGGCCGAACAGCACATTGAGGAACGGCTCGCGGTGGACCCCCGCTTTGTCCCCGGTCCCGGCTGCTTCGCGATCCGCGTGCATGGCGACAGCATGATCAACGCCGGGATCTCCGATGGCGACTACATCATGGTCCGGCCTCAAGCCGAGGCGGACAACGGCCAGATTGTGGCGGTGCTGATCGAAGGGGAGGCCACCGTGAAGCGGTTCTACCGGGAGAAGGGCGGCCGCATCCGGCTTCAGCCGGAGAACCCGGCGGTCGATCCGATCTTCGTCAACCCCCGCGACCAATCGGTCCGGATCCTCGGCAAGGTGGTCGGCCTCTTCCGGAAGATGTAAAAAACAGGAGTACCGGGTACAATGGTCACGGTACTCTTTGTTTAAGGAGGATTTCCCCGATGCCCAAAGCATTCGTCATGATTGATGTCCATCCCGGCCGCGAGGCCGATGCCCAGGAGTCTATCCGGAAAATGCCCGGTGTCGAGTTTGTCTACCAGGTTACCGGCTCCCACGACATGATCGCCTTCTGCAACGCGGAACCCTATGAAGAGCTGGCGGTCATTGTCTCCAAGATGCGCAAGCTGGACGGTGTGCGGGCGACCGACACCGAACTCGTCCTCCGCTAGAAAATCTACGTCATTGGTGGATATCCATGCGGTCCTGCGCGCCCTCAAAGCTCTTTCAAAAACCCGCGACCTGCCCGCGGTGGAGCGGATCGAGCGGGATTCCAGCGACCCCTTCCTTGTCCTGATCTCCTGCCTGCTTTCTCTCCGCACCAAGGATGAGGTCACTGAAGGGGCCAGCCGCCGTCTGTTCGCGGTGGCCCGCACGCCGCAGCAGATGCTAAACCTCTCCCTCTCCAAGATCCGCAAGCTGATCTACCCGGCCGGCTTCTACCGCGTGAAAGCCCAACGCATCCACCAGATTTGCCACCACTTGATCGGCCGTTTCCGGGGCAGGGTGCCGGAAACCCTGGAGGAGCTGCTCACCCTGCCGGGGGTGGGGAGGAAGACGGCCAACCTGGTGATGACGCTCGGGCACAAGAAGCCGGGGATCTGCGTGGATGTGCACGTCCACCGGATCTCCAACCGCTTGGGCTACGTTAAGACCCGCGCGCCGTTCGACACGGAGATGGCGCTTCGGGAGAAGCTCCCGAAGAAGTATTGGATGGAGTACAACGGGCTGTTGGTGAGTTTCGGGCAGGCGCTCTGCCGCCCGGTTTCCCCCTGGTGCAGCCGCTGCCCTGTCCGGACGTATTGCGCCCGCCGTGGCGTGGGGCGAAGCAGGTAACCGTTCAGCCTGAGCCCTTCGGCAGGCTCAGGGCAGGCTCACCTTCCGGGCCGGCTGGTCTTGAATCCGGAAGTTCTCTCCTTCGACCCCGTATTTCAGGAAGCCCAGCGCGATTGGTTTTCCCAGTGTGGGGGAAAAACAAGCGGATGTGACGACGCCCGCCTCTTGGGATTCCGATTCGATGACACTGCCCACCGGAGGGACCTCCTTTCCATCCATCACGAACCCGGCCAGCAAGCGGGGCGGGTGGGCCCGGTGCTTGATGCGGGCCACGATCTCCTGCCCGACGTAGCAGCCCTTTGTGTGGCTGACGAACTCCTCCCGGCCCAACTCGTTCAAGATGACGTCCGGCGTGATCTCCCGGCCGGGCCAGGGGATCCCCGCCTCGATCCGCAGCGCGTCGAACGTTTGCGCATCCCCCTCTTTCATGCCGGCAGCTTGGGCCGTTTCGATGAAACCATGTGCCGCTTGGGTCTCCTTCACCGGGAGCCAAAGGTCCAGCCCCGGCATCCCTGCCCAGGGAGAGCGGGCTAAAAACCCGCTTGGAGACGGGGAGACCTTGAGCGCCTCAGCGGCCGGTCCGTAAGCCGAAACGACCCGGAACCGGCCGGTGGCATCCGAAAACTGGACCGCGTCCGCGACCACATAGCGTTCCAACGAGGCCCGGGCGGCCGTCAGAAAGGAGGGGTCCACCTCCAGCAGGATCTCGTCCGGGAGGGAATGGGCGGTGCAGGAGAAAAGAATCTTCCCCTGGCGGTCCAGCAGGCAGGCCGGTTTTCCTTGTCCGGGTTGGAGCCCCTTGATATCATTGCTCAGCAATCGGTGCAGGAAAACAGACCGGTCTTTCCCTCCGACAGAGAGGGTAGCCCGTGGCAGGTCTTGGAAGTAGAGCCCGTTTTTACTCATGAACGCATGATAGCAAACAGGGGATGGCTGCTGCCAGCTTGGATCCACAGCGGATCGAACGGATCGGCGACCAGGCCCTTAAGGTGGTCTGGGGGGACGGGCACGAAAGTCTCTACGCGTGGGAATTCCTGCGCGCCTCCTGCCCCTGCGCTGTTTGCCGCGAGGCCGCCCCGTCCGTGTCGGGCGTGAAGCCGGCCGAGATCAAGCCGGTCGGCCGCTACGCGGTGGCGATCCGCTGGAGCGACGGCCACGCCACCGGCATCTATTCCCATGAATACCTGCGTTCGATCTGCCGGTGCGAGAGCTGCCGGCCGAACCAAATGACGGAGGGCTAGGAAACTGTGATTCATTCACCCATGGCCTGGGTGGTCTTTTCGGGCGTAGTGCTCGGAATGCTGGCGATCGACCTGGGCGTCTTTCACCGCAAGGCCCACAAGGAGTCCTTCAAGGAGGCGTTCGCCTGGAGCGCCGTCTGGATCAGCGTGGCTCTGCTGTTCAACCTGGGTGTTTTCCTCGCGTTCGGCTCCCAGAAGGGGATGGAGTTCCTGGCCGCCTACCTCGTTGAGAAGTCCCTGAGCGTCGACAACATCTTCGTCTTCGTCGCGATCTTCACCTACTTCGCGGTAGACAAGACTCACCAGCACCGGGTCCTCTTCTGGGGCATCCTGGGGGCGCTCGTGATGCGGGGGATCTTCATCTACGCGGGGCTGGCGATCATCGAACGGTTCCAGTGGGTCACTTACATCCTGGGGGCTTTCCTCGTGCTGACCGGGTTCCGGTTCGCCAAGGAGGATACGGAGATCAACCCCGAAAAGAACCCGGTGGTCCGCTTCGTCCGGGGGCTCGTTCCGGTGACCGCCACCTTCCGGGGCCAGTCCTTCTTCGTGCATGAGCATGGGCATTGGATGGCCACGCCGCTGTTCGTCGTGCTGCTGGTAGTGGAGCTGACCGACGTGATCTTCGCCACCGACTCGGTGCCGGCCGTCCTGTCGATCTCGCAGGACCCCTTCATCGTCTACTCCTCGAACGTCTTCGCGATCTTAGGGCTGCGCGCCCTCTACTTCGTGCTGGCGGGGGCGATGGTTAAGTTCCATTACCTGCGTTACGGGCTGGCGGCGATCCTGATCTTCGTAGGGGCCAAGATGCTGATCCACGGCTTCTACGTGGTTCCGATCGGGGCGTCGCTGGGAGTGATCGGCATGCTGCTCGCCTTCTCAATCTTCCTGTCGGTGATGAAGAGCAGGCGCCACAAGCACCATGCGCACTCATAAGAGGAGCTGTAGGAAATAACTTGGCTGATATAATCTTCGATTCCGACAAGAGGGCTACTTTTCCAACCAAGTATCATGGCGATGTTAGTTTGTCAGAGAAGAAGTGGTCCATTATTTGTTCACAGCCAGAACGTCGTTACTACAAATACAATGGGGAAAAGATCCCGACGACGTTAATAAATCCAGATTACGTTAGGCATCATAAATCAAATCCAAATCAGTTTCTTTATTACAAAGCGTTTGATTGCTACAAGATCACCGAAACGGCCGAGATCCCGCTCAAGAGCGGTTTTTGTTGTGTTATAATTGACACGTCAACGGCGAGAGTTTGCACGGTAATGCCTACAAGAAAGATTAAAAAAGGCGTCGAATTTAAATTGCCGAGGACATAAAAATGGCCGACACAAAAGAGCTTAAAAAAGTTGCGCAAGTGTATGATGCGGAAGAGGATATCTATTACGTTTCTTTTGAGACGGGCGAACCCTCTTATGCCGAAGAAATAGACGACGATATTGTTATAGAACTCGGTATATTTACAAATATGCCGACAGGATTCCGAATCTTAAATTTCAAAAGCTTGACGAAGAAGGTCGAGCTTGAAATGAAGCAAATGCAGAAGAAAATCCAAAGAGCAATGAATGCCGTTCGAAAAGAATATCCCGCCAATTTCCGTCAGAGAGAAAACCAGGTTACGGGTGCTCTGCAAAAAGCGTTTGCCTAGTTTTCAGCCTGCTTAAATAGACACGTGACGCAGGAGGACTTATCGTTCGGGCCTAGTTGGCGGGGTTCGGCGTCATGGTCCCTGCAGCGTGCGCCAACACTTCTTATTAACCGCTCCTAGTCGGGCCCCCCTCGTTCCACCCACTAAGAAACGGCCGGGGAAGTTGCCTCGGACGCACAAGTTCTGGAAGGAAATCGGCAATCGGACCTGTTTCGTTGTAGTAGAATTAGATCAAGAGAACGTGATTGTGGTTACGGCTGGCTGGAAGGAAGGAAACCCATGAAAATACTCGAAATCACCTATGACCCTCAGGCTAAGGCAAGCTACATCAGCTTTAGCGATAAACCTGTGGTGAAGACCGTCGAGTATGCCGATTTCATCAACCTCGATTTGGATGAAAAGGGGCATCTCATCGGCATCGAGCTTTTATGGGTGCGCCCCCGCCAGGTTACCGTCCAGATTCACCGCAAACTGAACCAACTGGCGCGGGAATACCACATGCCCGAGTTGCGCCGCCTCCATCCCGAAAAGCTCGCCGAAATCCTCCAGCCCGCGTGAAGATTCAAACAGGAGTCTTGAATTCTTGAATCTCTGAGCAATCTCACGTTTCAGCTCGGAGCTCTTCTAATCCTCCTCCTAATTTTTATTCCCACCATCCTTTCTTTTTTTAATTCGACCTGGCGCGGAAAGCTATTTATTGTGGTTTATATTGTTTCGAGCTATTGGATTTGCAGACATATTGAGCAAAAGTACGATATCTGGCTTCTTAGGGGCGACGATTACAATTATGGCTCCCCATTCGGTAACTCTTTATTATTGTTGGATATTCTTTGCGGCTATTATCTTTATTGGATACGTTTTGATTGGCTAGATTGGCTGAAAGAAATGGACGCCCCATTTCGCAGGAAGTCTTAGAGGAGATTTAGCCGATTTGGCGGGCTAAAGAGAAGTCTTTTTCGGTGAGGCCGCCGGCGGAG
>CAYJTM010000069.1:0-5983 GCA_964373055.1 uncultured Planctomycetia bacterium | reverse complement strand
TCCATGTCCTGCATCAGCGACGGGTAGCGCGGGCGGTCCACCTGCTTGCGGAGCTCCTTGGGCAGGCAGGCCATGTACCCGCGCACGTGCTTGATGGTCCGGTATCCGAAGATCTCCATGAGGTCCTCGATCGTCCGTCCGCGGTGGCGCAGCTGGTAGAGCGCCGCCACGTTGCGCAGCGCCTTGCAGTTGAGCCGCTTGACCCCCAGCCGCTCGCAATGGGTGGTGAAAATCCCCGTCACCATCTCCGATGAGGCCGGCTTGCCGTCCTTGTTCAGGAAGAGGGCCTGAAGCTGCGCTCCTCTGGCCAGGGCCGGCCGGGCGTATGCCAGGTACCGCTCGAGCGCTTTCTCCACCGGCGGCTCGATCGGCACCCAGCGTTCATCGCCGTTCCTGGTGCGCCAGCTGTGGCGGACCTTCAAGCGGTGGTTGGCCAGATCCAGGGAGCCCAGAGTCAGACCCGCCAGCTCGGCGGTCGTCAGACCGACCGTAACGGCCAGCCCGAAGACGACCTGATCCCGCATCCCGCCGTAGGTGTGCTCATCCGGCAGGGCGAGCAGCCGCTCCACCAGTTCAGGGTTCGGCACCCACTTGGGCACCCATCGCCAGCCTTTGGTGCCGACCCGCCGGGCCGGATCCTCGGCGACGATTCCCTCCGCCTTGAGCCACCGGTAGTAGTGCCGCAGCGTGACGCGCCAGCCCAGCAGCGTCGACTCCGACAGCCGGCGGCCGTGCAGCACCTCCGTCAGGAAGGAGACGAAGCTCAGGTACTCCTTCAGCCGCTCCGGGGTCATCTCCCTCGGGCTCAGGCGTTTCAGGGCGAGGTACCGGTGGAAGGCGCCCACCTGCCGGATCTGCTCCTGAACTATCCTCGGGACGGAATCCTGCTCTAGTTGGAACTGCGAAAACCGTCCGATCTGGCCGAGCGTTTCCTTCGGGAGCAGGGTCTGTTCTCCGTTACGCTTTGGCGAGCTCACGCATCTTCTCCCTGGGATGGTAGCGGTCGTGGATCGTCAGAAGATCCTTTGGAAAGAGCCGGGTGTAGATCATCGTCGTCTTGGGCGACGAATGCCCCAGCATCTCCTGGACGTACCGGATGTCGGCCCCGCCTTTGAGCATGTGGAGGGCGCAGGCGTGCCGCAGCCCGTGCGGGTGAATCTTGCCGTCGGGCCGGTATTTGCTGATGATCTCGCCGACCATGGTGATGCTCAAGCCCCGGCCCCGCTCGGTCAGAAAGAGCCTCGGGCATTCCAGGTCCGACCCTTTCTGCCAGCGGGGGCGCGTGATTTTCAGGTAGCGCTCCAGCGCTTCTTTGGCCTTCCCTCCGAACGGCACCACCCGCTCCTTGCCGCCTTTGCCGTGCCGCACCTTGACCAGATGCTCCTGGAGATCGATGTCCATGAGCTCCAAGAGCACCAGCTCATTCCGCCGCAGGCCTGCCGAGTAAGCCAGCTCCAGGACGGCCCGGTCCCGGATCCCGTGGTGCTCCTCCGGGCAGGGGCTCTCCAGCAACCGGTCCACCTCCTGCTCCGAGGCGACGAACGCCGGCAGCTGTTTGATCTTCGGGCGATCCGGCAGGGCCGAGGCCGGATCGAACAGGATCAGCCGCTGCCTGGCCAGGAACCGGAAATACACCCGAAGCGCAAACAGCCGCCCGCTAATCGTGCCGTACTTGAGCGGCTTGCCCTCCTTTGTCCGGTATCCGGCCGCCAGGTAATCGGCGTAGGCCAGCAGCCGCTTCGGAGTAACGCCCCTGGGGTCGTCTTTCTGAAGCCACCGCCTGAAGTACTCCAGGTTTTTGAGGAGCCCCTGGATCGTGACCGGGCTCCAGCCCTTGGCTTCCAGGTGGATTTTCAGCTCCTCAGCCCACTTCAACATACGGCAGCCCCTTCTCCCTCGGGTGCGTCTGCGCGTGGATCCGCTTGAGATCAATCGGTTCCACCTGCGTGTAGATTTGCGTGGTGTTGAGCGACGTGTGGCCCAGCAGCTCCTGGATGTACCGCAGCGGCGCCTTGCACCGGAGCAGGTGGGTCGCGCAGGTATGCCGCATCGTATGGGCGTTGACCCGCTTGGCGATCTTGCCGCGCCGTGCGTACTTCTGCACGATGTGGGCCGGGAAGCTCTCGTCCAAGCGCCTGCCGCGGTTGCTCAAGAACAGGATCTCGGTGGCTTCGCCATTCAAGATCTTCGGCCGCACCTGCCTCAAATACTCCTCCAGGTAGGAGGCGGCGATGCGCCCCATCGGGATGACCCGCTCTTTGTCCCCCTTGGCGTGCCGGATGCGGATGAGCCGCCCTTGGAGATCCGCGTCGTTGACCGTCAGGTTCCGCAGCTCGCTGTTGCGCAGGCCGGAGGAGTAGAACAGCTCCAGGATCGCCTTGTCCCGGAGCTCGATCGGCTTCTCCGGGTCGGGGGCGTTGAGCAGGACGTCCGTTTCCTTGAAGGTGAGGATTGTGTGCGGGAGGTTGCGCCGCACCCTGGGAAATTCGATGTGGCTGGAGGGGTCGAAGAGGAGCCGCCCCTCCCGCACCATCGCCTTGAAGAAGCAGCACACCGCCGTCATCATCAGATGCTGGCTGGAGAGCGAGAGTTTCTTGACCTTCAGGCCCGGCTGGGTCGACAGGTAGACCTGGTACTGGCTCACGACCGAGGGGGTTACGTCCTTGAGCTCCTGAACGCCCCGCTCCTGGAGGTAGCCGAAGAAGCGCGCCAGGATCCGCTGGTAGGTCTTGACCGTCCGGTCGCTGAAGGCCTGCGCCCGCATCCAGAGGGTGAACTTCGCCAAGTGCGTTTCAGCCGCTGCCATTGTGGGGTGCCAGGGGTGCCAGATAGGCAGGCGCTCTCACAACATCTTCTTCTGTTTGTGGTTGTGGCTCCTGGGTCTGGCACCCCTGAGGGGTGCCAGTGGCAGTGCCAGCGTCAACGGCGAGCTGATAGCGAATCGCCCCGGTCGGCCCGGCCTCCGTCTGCTGCACGTAGCCTTCCGCCTCCAGATGCTCAAGATGCCCCCGGACGGCGGTCAGCCCGATCTGCGCCCATTCCATGAGCTGCGATCGCGTGAAGGTGGCGGCGGGTGCGCCCTCCACGCGGCGCCGGATGATCTCCAGAACCCTGGAGGCGCCCGCGTTCAGAACGGTCCAGCCGTTCTCCTGCAAGACCTCCAGAAGCTCCTCGGCAAGATCGAGGTCGGCGGGCCCGACCTCCGCGTACTCGCGCCCTCGTTCGGATTTCATCTCCTTCTGCCGCTGCCGCACGAAGGCGGCCGCTCCGGCCAGGTTCGCCCACCTCTGGCGCCTGGCGGGATCCGGCTCCTTCCTGAGCAACTCCTCTGCGCAGGGGTTGACGACGAGGCACGGCTTGAGCAGTTTCTGGGCCGCCCGATGCCTGGCGATGATCCGCTCCCGGAGCCGGTGTCCGTTGAGCTGGTCGCGTCCAACCTGCCGAAGAAACCAGGCCTCCTGTTCGGCCTCGGAGAGCTCCTGCCGGCCGCGCAGCGGCAGAAAGGGCGTTCCCGGCAGTTTCCGCTGGGCGCCGGAGCCGTCCTTGGCGATCGTCAGGAACAACGCGCAAGGGCCCTTCACGTGGTGGACGGTGGTCTTGAGCCGTCCGCTCTGCGCCTCCCGGATGACGACCTGGGCGTGGAGCTCCTCGCCCCGGGCCAGCTTCGTCAGACAGGACGAAATCTCCGATGAGAGGGCGTGGGTTTCCGCGATGATGAGCCGATGGGAGAGCGCCTCCTCGTCCTGGTAGAACAGCGCCTTGGGGCTCGGGCGCGTGAGGTACACCAGATCTTCCTCGGGCATCAGCGGGAGAAGCACGGAAGGCAGGCCCAGCGGCTCCTCGCCTTCGGCCCAGGCCAGCGCCAGCGGGCGGTTCATTTTTCTCGAGGAAATCGCCAGGTACCCGACGCACGCGGCCCGCGGGTCGCCGGTCCAGCCGAGCATCTTGAAATCCTCCGCCAGCCGGTCGAACATCGCCGGATCCCCGAGAAACTCCTCCGCCTCCCGCTTGGCGTCCTCGTCCAGCGCGCTGGCGGCCTTCTTCGTTTGAAGGAGCCGGCCGGCCTGGTAGTGCTCGACCTCCTCGGTGATGGCCAGAAGATCCTGGTACAGCACCGCAGGCTCGACCCGGACGACCTTCTTCGCCATGTGGATGAAGGCCTGCCGCTGCCTGGCCAGCCCCAAGTCGAGCGTGTCCAGGTGCCAGCGGTGATCCTTCGTCAGCTTGATGCTGACTTTCAGGTGATCGAAGCGGTGCGGATCCAGGAGCCGAACGCGCCAGCTCCGGTCCGGCCAGGTGAACTGGAGCCCCTCCTCCGTGCGCTCGATCTGCGACGCGGAAGGATGCGCGGCGGCGGCCGCCCGCTTCAGGAATTCTTCGGGCTCGAGGCCGGCGATCAGCAGGTCCCGGAGCGTTCTGCCGGGGTCGGGCGTCAGACACAACGGCTCGATCCCTTGGGCGGCCAGGGCTTGAGCGCAGGCCTCCCTCAGCGGCGCTTCCTCAAACGCTAGGACGGCTTCTTTGAGGGAATACTCCGAAAGCTGTGTCAGATGCCGAGTCAACCCGTGGGCGGGAGCCGCCAGCGCCGCCTTCTCGCCATCCTTGGCCAGCAGCAGGGCGTCCAGCGCGGAGGTCGCCACGCAGGCGCGCTTGGCGCTGCGGATCGCCGCAGGGTACAGGCAGCCGAACGGCTCGAAGAGGGTCAGGGTTTCGGAGAGAGTGTCCAGGTCCACGGCCCCGTACCCGGCGAGGTGGCCCTTGACGGATTTGAGCGGGATGATGAGGTGCCGGTGGAACCGGTCGCGGCCTTCTGCGTCCAGAAGCCCGAGCATCTTCGCGGCGGAGAGGATCGCCTCGTCCTCCGGCAGCATCCGGAGCAGTCCGCCCCGCGCCAGGCCGATGGAGAGCGATTCCAGGAGAGCCGGGTCGGCCAGGTTCAGCCGCTTCAAAGCGTCCTGCGCCGCCGGATCTTCCAGCAATTCTCCCCGGTAGAAATGGAGGATCCGGCTTAACAGCTCCTGGTCGTCGTGGGGTAGCGCCATTTCCGTCCTGTCCTCATTCTGTCCTCGTCGTTCCGTCGCGCCTTACCGCAGGGGCCACAAGGTCGAGCGCGGCGCCCGAAAGATCAAGCGAAATCTGCCCTCCGCTTCGACCGGCCTCCCAACGGCGCCTCTTGCGTGGCGCCATGATAGCTCATAGTATTAGCACTTCATGAGCCAAAAAATAGGAGAAATGTGCCGTTTACAGCCAAATAATACTCTCTGAAGAAGTATTTGTCAATTCTTCTTCTTTTCCCGCCACGCGGCCCAGAGCGCGTCGCTGCGTTCCTTGCCGATCCGCTCCAGCTCCTTCAGCCGTGCGGCATCCCCTTTGCCTTGCTCCCGGGCGCACTGGACGGCCTCCTCCAGTTCCTTCCGGGTTAGCCGGCTGAAGTACCGGATCTTCATCTCCTTCGCCTCGGCCTTGAGTTCCCGAAGCGGCTTGCAGGTGTCGCACGGCGCGGAAGGAACGGCCTCCGGTGCTCCGGCCGTGGTCGTGGTCTGTTGCGGTACGGCATCCAGCTTCTTCGGTGCTTTCCTGTTCTTCACTCGGAATCCCTCCCTGGTTTTGTGTGATCCTTCCAGGCCAGGGGGGTACCGCAACGGTGTCGCGAAGCCAAGCGAATTCTGCGGATTGGAGTTCGAGGGCACGGGGTAAAGGAAATTATTGCTGACCGAGGACTGCTGAATACCTGTGGGGGTTGGTGTCGGGGCCTACGGTATAGCGATGGATTTCATCTACTTCCGGGGCTTTTTTGATTCGAGAGGTTGTAGTCGTTCCTCATTAAGCAGGCCACAATTATACATGTGCTCGATCAGTTTCAGAAGCCAATAGGCCTCGGGCAGCGTAGTGTTTTGTCCCGGCGTTCGCTTCTTGAAGGGAGGAGTGTCCCACCACCGGTTCATTGCTTTTATGACATGAGTGGAAATCACGCCATCCAGCG
>CAYJTM010000068.1:0-6017 GCA_964373055.1 uncultured Planctomycetia bacterium | reverse complement strand
CGCGGAACCTCCACTTCGAGCGGGCCGCCGCGCTGCGGGACCAGATCGCCGACCTCCGCAAAAAAGGGATCTCGAGTTTGGCCGGCGCCGAGCCGGCCCCCGCCCGCCGACGTGGTGCAAAGCGATATAGGAGATGATAATGAAGCTACGGCCGATGAGAGGCGGGGCGGTGGTAGAGCTTTTGTTCGGGGCGATTGTTCCGACGCTTTTTTCCATTCCCTGTCTGGTAGGGGTTTTGCTTTTTAGCTCCTCACCGATGGCAATACTGACGGGAGCCTTTTGGTTGCTATTTGCGATTCTTCCGGTTTTGGGAATATCCTCCTTGTGGTTCTTAGTTCTCTTCGGTCCCAAACAGCTAAACAGGAATCGCCTCCTCCGTGAACTCGTGATTTATGGATCCCTTTTTGGAATTGTGTGGACACCGGTTCGAATCCAGGTAGACGTTTTTTTATGGCCGTCTGTTTTTCCAAATTTTATGAGGTTGGTTAAGCTGTGCGAGCCCCTACAAGTGTTACTGACCGGTCTCTATTTCGCAGGACTCGTTGGGTCGTTGATAGTATGGTTGCGGTATCTTCCGTCACTTTGGAAGGGAAAGATCGACTAATGGAAGAGGCGATCTTGAACGCGTTGAAGAATCGGCCGGGGGCATTTGTTTCCGGCGAGGAGCTGAGCCGGATGGCCGGCGTCTCCCGCACGGCGATCTGGAAAGAGATCGAAAAGCTGCGCGGCGAAGGGTACAAGATCCTCGCCCAGCCGCACAGCGGCTACCAGCTGGTGGCTGTCCCCGACCGGCTGACGGCGCAGGAGCTCTCCTGGAACCTGCAGACGGAGAAGATCGGCCGGCGGATCCACGCCTACGACACCGCCGACTCCACGATGGATATCGCTCACCGGTTGGCGGCGGCCGGCGAGCCGGAGGGCTCGGTGGTTTTCGCGGAGGGACAGGCAAAAGGCCGGGGCCGGATGGGGCGGACCTGGATCTCCCCGAAGGGAAAAGGGATTTATTGTTCCGTCATCCTGCGGCCGCAGCTGCAGCTCACGGAGATCTCAAAGATCACGCTGATGGCGGCGGTGGCGGTGGCCCGCGCGGTGGAGCAAGGGACCGGCTTGAAGCCGGAGATCAAGTGGCCGAACGACCTCTTGATCGGCGGCAAGAAGCTGGCCGGCATCCTCACCGAGTTGAACGCCGAGCTCAACCGGGTCAACTCCGTGGTGCTGGGGATCGGCATGAACGTGAACACGCCGGCCGACAAGCTGCCGGCCCACGGGACCTCTCTCGCTCGAGAATTGGGTGAAAAGGCGGACCGGTTGGAGCTGGCCCGCCGGCTGCTGGCGCAGATGGACAAGACCTACGCCCAATTCATTAAGGAAGGGATGGCCCCGGTGCTGGAGGCCTGGAGGGGATTCGCCGGGTTCCTCGGCCGCCGGGTGAGGGTGGCCGTGGAGGGGCGTGTGCTCGACGGCCAGGCGCTCGACGTGGACCCGAGCGGCGCGTTGCTTGTCCGCACCGACACCGGCCTGGTAGAATCAGTGTCGGCTGGGGAGGTCTTGTTGGTCCGATGAGACGAACAGAAACGTCATTGCGAGGAGTGAAACGACGAAGCAATCTCGATTTTAAAGCGAGATTGCTTCGCTCCCGTTGGTCGCTCGCAATGACGGTCCTGATCGGGTTGCTGTGTCTTCCCCTGTCCGCCGAGGAGCAGCGCCCCATCCTGATCCTGGAGGTGAAAGGGGCCATTGACCCCGCGGTGGCCCGCTACGTCCTGCGCGGCATTGAGGAGGCCCGCGGCATGCAGGCCTCGGCCGTCGTGCTGAAGATGGACACGCCGGGCGGGCTGGACGGCTCGATGCGCAAGATCATCCAGGCGGTGCTGGACTCGCCCGTCCCGGTCATCACCTACGTCGCCCCCTCCGGGGCGAGGGCCGCCTCGGCCGGCGCCTTCATCGCGATTGCCTCCCACGTCGTGGCGATGGCCCCCGGCACCAACATCGGCGCCGCCCACCCGGTGCAGATCGGCTCCTCTGACGAAAAAACCTCCTCCGTCATGGAGGACAAGCTGACCAACGACGCAGTCGCCTACCTGCGCTCCATCGCGCAGGAACGGGGCCGAAACCTGGGATGGGTGGAAGAGGCCGTGCGGAAGAGCCGCTCCTCCAGCGCGGAAGAAGCGGTGCAGCTCAAGATAGCCGACTTCATCGCCCGCGACATGGATGATCTGTTGCGACAGGCGGAGGGCCGGCAGGTGAAGACCGTTTTCGGCGCCACGGCCCTGGCACTCCAGGGCAAGCCCCGGCAGGGGCTCCCCCTCTCCCTCATGGAGAAGGTGCTGCACCAGCTGGCCCACCCGAACTTGGCCTACATCCTGCTGCTGCTGGGCATCTACGGGCTGATCTACGAGCTGGCCACGCCGGGCGCGGTCGCCCCCGGGGTGATGGGCGCGATCTTCCTGGTGGTGGCGCTGGTGGCGCTCGAGACCTTGGAGGTCAACTGGGGAGGGATCGCGCTGATCGCCCTCTCGATCTTCTTCTTCATCGCCGACATCAAGCTGCCCGGCTACGGGGCGCTGACCGCCGGAGGCATCGTCGCCTTCGTGTTCGGCTCGGCGATCCTCTTCCCCGGCGTCCGGATCCCGCATCTGAAGCTTCCCTGGACCACGATCGGCGCGGCGGCGCTCCTGACGGGGGCTTTCTTCCTGGGCATTGTAGGGGCCGGCATCCGGGCGCTTCGGCAGAAAATCACCAGCGGCGTCGAAGGATTGGTGGGCTCGGAGGGGACGGCCAAGACGGACCTCAAACCGACGGGTCTGGTGCACGTGAAGGGAGAGGAATGGCAGGCCCGCGCGAAAGGTTTCGTGCGGAAGGGTGTGCGGGTAAGGGTGGTTCGGCGGGAAGGGTTAACCGTTCATGTTGAAGAAACCAAGGAGAGCGCGTGATGGATGCCGGCCCGATTGTCCTGTTGGTCCTGGTCTTGGGGGTGGTCCTTATGCTGGTTTCGATGATCCGGATCGTCCCGGAGTACAAGCGGCTGGTGGTCCTGCGCCTGGGGCAGGTGATCGGCGCCAAGACCAAGGTGGTCATCATCATCCCGATCATTGACCAGCCGGTCAGCGTGGACCTCCGCGAAACCTACCTGGAGATCCCGCGGCAGACCTGCATCACCAAGGACAACGCCCCGATCGCCATTGATTTCCTGATCTACTCCAAGGTGGTGGACCCGGTCGCCTGCGTGATCCATGTGCGGGACTACGCGGGGGCCGCCATGGGGGTGGCGACCACCACGCTGCGCGCCGTGGTGGGGGACATCCCTCTGGATGATGTGCTGGCCAAGCGGGAGCAGATCAACACGGTCCTGCGCACCAAACTGGACGAGGTGACCGAGCGATGGGGCGTCAAGGTGACCTCGGTGGAGATCCGGGAGATCTCGCCGCCGAAGGATGTCCAGGATTCCATGAACAAGCAGATGGCGGCGGAGCGGAGCCGGCGCGCTGCGGTGCTGGAGGCGGACGGCCAGAAACAGGCGAACATCACCGTGGCGGAGGGGAACCGGCAGGCGGCGATCCTCAACGCCGAGGGGGCCAAGCAGTCGGCGATCCTACAGGCGGAAGGGAACCGCCAGTCGGCAATCTTGAACTCGGAGGGTTACGCGCTGGCTCTCACCAAGATCTTCGAATCAGCCAAGAACGTCGACGCGAAGACGATGTCGCTGCAATACCTGGAGGCGCTTAAGTCCATTGGGTCCAGCCCCTCCACGAAATTCCTCATCCCGACCGAGCTGACGAACCTGCTGACCCCCTTCAGCGAGGCGGTTAAAGGGGCCGCCGAAAGATCCAAATAACCAGCATCGCGATGAGGCCGGCGAGGAGAATCAGCGCGGTGATGAGGACGGTCGTGGCGAGGGAATCGGAGCCGCCCTCGGCGGGAATCGCGGCGCCGTCGGAGCCGGCCGTCTTGGGCCGGCCGCCGGTCTGGTCGTAGATCGCCTGCAGTTCCCCCCGTTCCAGCCAGAGCCCGTGGCAGCCGGGACAGCGGTCCACCAGGAGAGATCCCGCCTGTTCATAAGGAAGTTCCAGGAGTCCGGCTTTGCATCGAGGGCACTGCGGGTTCGTTGACCGCTGAGGAGCCTTGGCTCGGACCGGCTCCGGCAGCAGGTTTGGGATGTCCACGGCGGAGCGGCTCAGGCGGGACAGCTCCCCGGGGTCCAGCCAGATCCCGTCGCACAGATCGCACCAATCCAAGGTGATCCCCTTGTCCTGGATCCGGCGCATCTCGGACTGATCCGCGGGACATCTCGTGGCCGTCATGGTTCAATACAATAGCACAAATGGAAATCTTTAAGACCTGCGCTTCCATCGGGCTCGGGATGTGGGTCGGGGGATTGAGCTTCGGCGGGTGGCGCCGTGACGCCGATACCGCTTCCGCGGCCGCGGCCCTGGACCGGTGGGGGATGATCTGGGGGAGTGCCACCTGCTTCTTCCTCTATATGGTCTTCCTGGGCCGGCATTTCGAGACCCGTTCTCTTTTCCTGGAGGTCCCGGTCCTGGTGATGGCTCTCCTGACGCTCCACGCCGTGATGGTTCTGCATCCCCAGATCACCGACCTCCGGCGGCAGATCGCCGACCCCAAGTATGCCGGCACCGCCCGGCTGGTGAAGCTGCAATTCTGCTTCGACCGGCTGCACCGGCGCTCGGTCCAGCTTCGCGGCGCGGTCCTTTTCCTCGGATGGTTCATGCTGGGGTTAGTCCCCCGCCTGCTCTGACCATGCCCGCCAAGCAGTCCTTCTCAAAACTGATCACCCTTTCGGACAACCCGCACCGGCTGGCCCTGACTTTCTCGCTGGGGGTCCTGCTGGGGGTGCTGCCCGGCACCGGCGCCTTCGTGGCCGCTGGGGTGGCCACCGCCCTCCGGATGAATGTCCCGCTGGCGGTGGCCGGCGCTTTGATGATCAATCCGCTCACGGCTCCTCTCGTTTACGGCGCCAGCTACCTGCTTGGCCGGTGGCTGCTGGGGGACCAGGTGGCCAAGCATGTCATCCTCCGGATCGGGCTGACCACGGCCGCGGGCAACGTGATCCTGGCGTTGGGGCTAGCGGTGGTGGGGTACATCGGGGTCTGGATGTTCGCGGTCTGGTACCAATCAAAGAAAAAGGGCCATGCTCCTCGCCATTGACGTCGGAAACACCAACATCACGGCCGGGCTGTTCCGGGGCGCCCGGCTCGTCGCGCGGGGCAGGGTGCCCACTCAAGCGTCGGTCCGCGCCCTCTTAAGCTCGATGAAAGTGAAACCCTCAGCCGTGGACGGCGTGATCCTCTCAAGCGTCGTGCCGCGCGCCACCGTTGTCCTCAGGCGTTCCCTGAAACAGCTTGGCCTCAAGCCCTTGATCCTGGGTGAAAACATCCGGGCCCCGATCAGGAACCGGTACCGGGTTCCCTCCCAGGTGGGGCAGGACCGGCTGGTGAATGGGGTGGCGGCTTATTTCCTTTATGGAGGGCCGGCCATCGTGGTGGATTTCGGGACGGCCGTCACTCTGGACCTGGTCTCCTCCCGGCGCGAGTACCTGGGCGGGCTGATCGTGCCGGGTGCCGGCATCGCGCTGGAGGCCCTGGCTTCCCGGACGGCCCTCCTCCCCAAGATCACCCTCACCCCTCCCACCGAATTCCTCGGCCGGGACACCCGGCAGAGCATGCTCAGCGGGCTGTTCCACGGCTATGGCGCCCTCTGCGATGGCCTCGTCGCCGGTTTGAAATCCCGCCACGCCCCGAAGGCCCGGGTGATCGCCACCGGCGGCCACTGCCGGATGCTGGCCCCCTACTGCCGCTCCGTTCAAATTGTGAACCCCGACCTCACCCTCCAGGGTCTCCGCTTGGTTTATTCTAAAACCCCTTGACAAAATCCTTCCCGGGGATACAATAGAGACAGAATTAGCACTCTTCAGCACCGGCTGCTAACTCAATTCTGCTGTTTCGAGTCAAACTCGATCTGAATCTGAAGGAGGTTCACAGTTTCATGGCTATTCAACC
>CAYJTM010000067.1:0-6091 GCA_964373055.1 uncultured Planctomycetia bacterium | reverse complement strand
TCCCAGGTGGTTCGGGAAAGGGATGCCACCGTCTCCCTGACTCCGGAAACGGAGAAGCTCCGCCCCGGTCCGAAAACCTCGCTCGACAACCTCTTCCTGGCAGGGGATTGGACCGCCACCGGTCTCCCCGCCACCATCGAATCCGCCGTCCTCAGCGGGGAGTGTGCCGCCGAAGCCGCCCTCTTGACTCCCCTGAAAGCATAGTATATGCTTGATATATACATTCGATGAGCGATCTTCCTGATCTAACGAGCATTGAGGGGTTTGACTGGGACCGTGGAAACGTCCAAAAGAACAGGGAGAAGCATCGCGTTGTTTTCGTCGAATGCGAAGAAGTGTTTCAACATGGGCCGGTTATTTTCCAGGATCCGGAGCATTCTCGCGCGGAGCTTCGATACCTTGCGTTGGGGCGGACGGTGCAGGGCCGGCAACTGGCTGTTATTTTTACGATACGAAGGAACAAAATTCGCGTAATCTCCGCGCGGAACATGAGCCGAAAGGAGCGCAGAACCTATGCCAAAGAAATACAGAAAAATACCGAAGTTTAAGAACGAAGACGAGGAACGGGAATTTTGGGCTACCCACGATACGACGGATTTCTTTGATCCAAAATCCGCCCGGCGGGTTCACTTTCCGAACCTGAAGCCGACCCTGCGGACCATCTCGATCCGGCTGCCGGAGTTCTTGATCTGGGAGCTCAAGGAGCTGGCTAATGGCAGGGACATTCCATACCAAGCGCTCCTGAAGAACCTCTTGGCAGAGCGAGTCGAGGAAGAGCTCCGAAAGCGCCGCAGCGCCGCCTGAAATTTCAGCTTTTAAAGACCGCAAGTCTTTAAAGCAAAAACCGGACATTTTAATCTTGGTAGAAACCGGACATTTTAATTTTGGTTGTACAATCTCCTCAGAAGTTCTTGCCTAGTCGTCGGTAGGCGGGTAAAATAGTTAATCTCCATGAACCTTTCCGCCTACCTGAAACAGCGCCAGACCCTTATCAACCGGGCCCTGGACCGTTACCTCCCTTCACCTTATAGTGCGCCGGGCCGCGTTCATGACCGTGGCGGCCGGGCACCGGCCGCAGGAAATGGTGCGGCCTCCACTAGCCGCATCCATGAGGCCATGCGCTACAGCGTGTTAGGAGAAGGGAAGAGAATCCGGCCGGTGCTGGCCCTGGCCGCCTGCGAGGCGGCCGGCGGCAAAGTCTCCGATGCTCTGCATGCCGCCTGCGCGCTGGAGCTGATCCACGCCTACTCGCTGGTGCATGATGACCTGCCGGCGATGGATGACGACGACTTCCGGCGCGGCAAACCCTCCTGCCACAAGAAGTTCGGTGAAGCGCTGGGGATCCTGACCGGGGACGCGCTGCTGACCTATGCCTTCGACCTGCTGACCCGCGCGAATTCGGCCGAGGCCAATGGTGAGGCTTCCTCTAGCCGAAGCCACCACGGCGCTTCGGTCCACCTGCGGGTGATCCGGGAGGTGGCGGAAGCGGTCGGCACCGAGGGGATGGTGGGCGGGCAGGTGGCCGACGTGATGGGGATGAGAGGCGCCTCCGTTCGTGGTTCGATCCTTCGGCTTCGCTCAGGATCACCACGAACGGTAGAAGCCATCGAGTCAATCCATGCCCGGAAGACTGGGGCGCTGATTTCCGTCAGCGTTAGGGCCGGGGCTCTGCTGGGCCGGGCCACACCCACCGCTTATTCCGCATTGCGCCGCTACGGCGACCGGGTGGGGCTGGTTTTCCAACTGGTGGACGATCTTCTGGACAAGGACGGCGCGGCGCGGCTGCAGGGCAAGAGCCAAGTGTGGCGGCGGGCGGAGCGCCTGACGGAGGAGGCGGTGGCCGCCGTTAAGCCGTTGGGCAGCCGGGCCGATCCGCTGCGTGAATTGGCCCGTTTCATCCTGACCCGGTCTTCCTGAAAATGAGGAACTCTATTTGACGCTCGGTAAAATGGTCATCTCGAGCCGCGAAGCGGCGAGAGATCCCGGTTCTGAAAACAAGATTTCTCGGCCTGCCGGCCTCGAAATGACCATGGAGGAAGCGGTCCGCCGGGCGGGGCGATTCCTGTTGGGCCGGCAGCATGGGCGAGGTTATTGGTGCGGCGAGCTGGAGGCCGACACCACGCTCGAATCGGACACGATCAAGATGTGGCACCTGCTCAGCCGGGTGGACCTGAAGAAGCAGGAACGGCTGGTCCGCTGGATCCTGAGGCAGGAGTTGCCCGGCGGGGGCTGGCCGGTCTACGCCGGCGGCCCGGCGGAGCTCAACGCGACGGTCAAGGCGCACGTGGCCCTCCGGCTGGCCGGTCTGCCGGCCGAGCACGAGGCGCTGCGCCGTTCCCGCGCGGCGATCCTGCGGTTGGGCGGGTTGGAGCGGATCAACAGCTTCGAGAAAACCTATCTCGCGCTGTTCGGGCTTTACCCCTGGAGCCAGGTGTCGGCCCTCCCGCCCGAGGTGGTTCTTCTGCCGAATTGGTTTCCAGTCAACATCTATGAAATCTCCTACTGGTCCCGCACGATCCTGATCCCGCTGGCGGTCCTCTACGCGACACGGCCCTCCTGGAAAAAAGCGGCCTTCACCGTGGAGGACCTCTGGGTGGACCCGGCGGCCAAGCGGGCCCGGATCACGAACTTTCAGAAGGGGGGTGGGGGCTGGCGGCTCTTCTTCCTGGCGGCCAACCGGCTGCTGCAGTGGCACGAGCGGCTCCCCTGGAAACCGTTCCGGCGGATCGCGCTGCGCCGGGCCGACCGCTGGATGAACGAGCGGATGGCGGGGACCGACGGGCTGGGGGCGATCTTCCCGGCGATGATCAACGCGGTCTTCGCGCTCAAGGCGCTGGGTTACGGGGACGGCGACCCGCTGTTCGAGCAGGCGGTCAGGGAGATGGAGCGGCTGGAGCTGCCGGCGGAGGATGGGTTAAAGGTTCAGCCCTGTTTTTCAGTGCTCTGGGACACGGCGATCACCCTGTACGTGCTGGGCAAGGCGGCGCTGCCGGGCAGCGGGCCCGCTCTTGAGCAGGCGGTAAACTGGATCAAGGAATCGGAGATCCGGTTCTGGGGGGATTGGCGCGTGAAGAACTCTAAGGCCCGGCCGGGCGGTTGGGCGTTCCAGTTCCGGAACCCCTTTTACCCCGACGTGGATGACACCGCGCAGGTTCTGCTTGGGTTCCAGGCCTTCTACGGAAAGCCGGCCGCCTACTCGGTCAGCGCATACGACCGCGGGCTGGAGTGGACGCTCAGCATGCAGAACCGGGACGGCGGCTGGAGCTCCTACGACAAGAACAACAACCGGACCGCGCTGAACTATTTCCCGTTCGCGGACCACAACGCGATGCTGGACCCCTCCTGCGCCGACATCACGGGGCGGGTGCTGGAGATGCTCGCCGGAGCCGGCTTAACCCGCGAGCATCCGGCGGTTCGTAGGGGGATCGCTTACCTGAAAGAAACCCAAGAGCCGGACGGGACCTGGTTCGGCCGCTGGGGCGTCGCGTATCTCTACGGTACTTGGCTCGCGTTGCGGGGACTGCAGGCGGCGGGGGAGCCGATGGAGGAGCCCCGGTACCAAAAGGCCGGCGTTTGGCTGGCCGCCCATCAGAACCCGGACGGCGGCTGGGGGGAGAGCTGCCGTTCGTACGATGATCCGTCCCAAAAAGGGAAGGGCGTTTCCACCGCTTCCCAGACCGCCTGGGCGCTGATGGCCCTCATGTCGCTTGAGAGGACCAACGAGCCGGCTTTCCGGAAGGGGGTCGAGTTCCTGCTTCGGGCGCAGCAGGAGGACGGCAATTGGTCGGAGGAGCCCTTCACCGGCACCGGATTCCCGCGCGTCTTTTATCTGAAGTATCACCTGTACCGCACCTATTTCCCGCTGCTGGCCCTTCTCGAGGCGCGGGAGCGGTACCAGGTACCGATTGCCCCTTTGGTACCTGGTACCGATTTTAAGGAGGCATTATGATCGCGTGGCGGCAGGGAATGGGCGTGGCGAGCTACATCTTCCGGCAGCGTTTGCGTGGGGTGGAGAAGTACCCCCTCGTGCTGATGCTGGAGCCCTTGTTCCGCTGCAACCTGGAGTGCGCCGGCTGCGGGAAGATCCAGTATCCGGAGGAGATCCTGAAGAAGCGCCTCTCCCCCCAGGAATGCGAGGAGGCCGCGATGGAGTGCGGGGCGCCGGTCGTCTCGATCGCCGGCGGGGAGCCGCTGATCCACCCGGAGATGCCGGAGATCGCCGAGCGGCTGGTCCGGCGCAAAAAGTTCGTTTACCTTTGCACCAACGCCATCCTGCTGGAGCGGGAGCTCAAGAAGTACAAGCCCTCTCCCTATTTCCGGTTCAGCATCCACCTGGACGGGCTGGAGGAGACGCACGACAAGTCGGTCTGCCGCAAGGGGGTCTTCAAGCTGGCGATCGATGGGATCAAGAAGGCCAAGCAAGCCGGCTTCACGGTCTCCACCAACACCACTATCTTCCTCGGCGCCGATCCTCAGGAGTTCCGCCGGATGTTCGATTTCCTGACTGACCTGGGCGTGGACGGCATGATGATCTCCCCCGGCTACCCCTACGAGAAGGCACCGGACCAGGAGCACTTCCTGCAGAGGGAGCAGACCAAGGCGCTGTTTAGGCAGATCCTGGACAAGGCCGATCCCCGCTGGCGGTTCAACCACTCCAGCTTCTTCCTGGAGTTCCTGCAGGGGGACCGGGATTACCAGTGCACCGCCTGGGGCAACCCGACCCGCAACGTGTTCGGCTGGCAGAAACCCTGTTACCTGATGAGCGACGGCTACGTGAAGTCGTTCCGGGAGCTGATTGATGAGACCCCCTGGGAGCGTTACGGCAGCGGGCGGGACCCCCGCTGCAATGACTGCATGGTCCACTGTGGCTACGAGGCGACCGCCGTGGCCGACGCCACCCGCAACCTCCCGAACATGCTGCACGCCTTGAAGCCGATCGGCAGATCCCCCGTTCGTGCTGATCCTGAGCAAAGTCGAAGGGTCGAAGCACGAACAATGGAGACCTCCGCGCGTGAGTGAAGCAGCCGCGGTGGCTCCCGCTGTCGTTTTCCTCGAAGCGCTGAGGTCGCGCGGGTTCGATTTCTTTTGCGGCGTGGCCGACTCCACGATCGCTTTGCTGATCAGCGAGCTGGGAGCCGATTACCTCTCGGCGACGCGGGAGGACTTGGCGGTCGGCATGGCCTCCGGCGCCTATTTGTCCGGCCGCCGGCCCGCGGTGCTGATGCAGAACTCGGGGCTGGGCTACTGCCTGAACGCCCTGACGTCGCTCAACCTCATCTACAAGATCCCCCTGCTCCTGATCGTCGGCTACCGCGGCTATCAGGGCAAGGACGCCCCGGAGCACCTCGTGATGGGGGCCCACTGCGAGCAACTGCTTCGGGAAGTCGGGATCCCGGTTTTTGTGCCGGAGCAGGGCAGCGCGGCTGAATCGGTCGCCGAGGCGGACGCGGTACTGCGCCGGGAGAAGATCCCGGCGGCGATCTTCATCCGCCCCGGGGTGCTGTGATGACGACACGGGAAGCGATAGGGATTGTTGCTCGGAGATTGGATCGCGAGCTGGCGGTCTGCACCACCGGCTACACCTGCCGGGACATGCAGGCGGCCTCGGACCGGCCGGGCAATTTCTACATGATCGGCTCGATGGGGCTGGCCGCCTCGATGGGGCTGGGGGTGGCCCTTTCCAAGCCGAAAGCCAAGGTGGTGGTCTTCGATGGGGACGGGGCGGCGCTCATGGGGCTGGGCAACCTGCCGGCCATCGGAACCCTTTCACCGCCCAACCTGATCCACGTGGTCTTCGACAACGAGGCGTTCGCCTCAACGGGGAATCAGCCGACCTACTCCGGCAGCGTCGCGCTGGACGGCTTAGCCTCCGCCGCCGGCTACCGGCAGGTGGGCCGGGCCGGGACACCGGAAGAACTTTCGCAGGCATGGGACAAGATCCGCAACGGGGCCGGACCGGCATTTCTGTTGGTGAAATGCCGGCCGGATGAGGGACCGCCGGCGGAGAGGGTGCGGCTGGAGCCGGAAGCAATCACGCAGAGATTCATGGAGGCAGTGCATGCGTCGTAGAGGAAGAAGGAGAAGAATGCCG
>CAYJTM010000066.1:0-6099 GCA_964373055.1 uncultured Planctomycetia bacterium | reverse complement strand
TGGTGACCGCGGCGCCGGAGGAGGTCCCTCAGCCGCTGACGGACCAGCTGGCGGAGGGCGGCCTGCTGGTGATGCCGCTGGGCCCGCGCGGCGGGTATCAGCAGCTGATCTGCATCCGGAAAACGGAAGGGAAACTCGAACGGGAGACGGTCACCGCGGTCTCCTTCGTCCCGCTGGTTCGCGGCAAGGACCCTCTTCCTGAATAAACCGTTCTTCCTGGCCGGCGCAGCCGTTGTGCTAGCATGGGGCATGGCTTCCGCCGAACCGGCCCGCCCCACGAACCGCCTTGCCAAGGAAAAATCCCCCTACCTGCTGCAGCACGCCCACAACCCGGTGGACTGGTACCCCTGGGGCGAGGAGGCGTTCGAGAAGGCCCGCCGGGAAAAGAAGCCGATCTTTCTCTCGATCGGCTACTCCACCTGCCACTGGTGCCACGTCATGGAGCGGGAATCCTTCGAGGACCCCGCTACGGCCGAGCTGCTGAACAAACATTTCGTGCCGATCAAGGTGGACCGGGAGGAGCGGCCGGACGTGGACATGCTCTACATGCAGGCGGTCATGCAGATGACCGGGCAGGGAGGGTGGCCTCTCTCGGTCTTCCTCACGCCGGAGCTCCAGCCCTTCTATGGAGGGACCTATTTCCCGCCGGAGGACCGCTGGGGGCACCCCGGCTTCAAATCCCTTCTGCGCAGTATGGCCGATGCCTGGGCCAACCGGCGGGAGGAGGTCCTCCGGTCCGGGCAGGCGATGGTGGAAGCGCTGCAGGGGGAGCAAGCGGCGAGCGCCGCCGGCAAGGAGAAGCTTTCCGAAGAGACCATCGCCCGGGCCTTCCAGGCCTTTTCGGAAAGTTATGACGAGACCTACGGCGGATTTCTCCCGGCGCCGAAATTCCCCCGCAGCCACGCCCTCTCCCTTCTCCTGCGCCACTGGAAACGGACCGGCGACCCCGAAGGGCTGAAAATGGTGGAGCAGACACTGCGGGCAATGGCGGCCGGCGGCATGTATGACCAGATCGGTGGCGGCTTCCACCGCTACTCCACCGATGCGCAGTGGCACGTGCCCCACTTCGAGAAGATGCTCTACGACCAGGCCCTCTTGGCCCGCGCGTACCTGGAGGCCGCTCAGGCAACCGGCAACGCCGAGTATGCCGCCACAGCCCGAGAAATCTTCGATTACGTCCTGCGCGACATGACCGGCCCGGAGGGGGGATTCTACTCCGCCGAGGATGCCGATAGCGACCCAGGAGGCGGCCGCGAAGCGGACGCTGGAAGTGGTGAGGCTTCCTCCAGCCGAAGCCACGAGAAACAGGAAGGGGCCTTTTACGTTTGGACGGAATGGGAGATCGAGCAGGTTCTGGGCGCCGAGGAGGCCAAGATCTTCAACCCCCTCTACGGCGTTCAGCTGCACGGCAACGCCGTGCACGACCCGATGGGGGAGTTCACCGGCAAGAACATTCTCTACCGGGCCCGCCCCGCGAAGCCGGACCAGCAGGAGATGGTCCGGCGCTGCAGGCAAAAGATGTTCGAGGTCCGCTCCCGCCGCCCCCGGCCCCACCTGGACGACAAGGTGCTGGCAGACTGGAACGGGCTGATGATCTCCGGGCTTGCGTTCGGCGCCCAGGTTCTCGATGAGCCGAAATACGCGGAGGCGGCCCGCCGGGCGGCCGATTTCATCTTGGCGAAGATGGTCCGAAAAGATGGCCGGCTGCTGCACCGCTACCGGGACGGCGAGGCGGCCATCCCCGGCCACCTCGAAGACTACGCCTTTCTGATCCACGGCTTGGTGGACCTCTATCAGGCCGGATTCGATCCGAAATATCTCGCCGAGGCCAAGCGCTTAACCACGGAGATGGTCCGCCTGTTCTGGGATGAGGAGAAAGGGGGATTCTTCATGACCGGGACCGACGCCGAAAAACTTTTGGTCCGCCAGAAGGAGCTGTACGATGGCGCGATCCCCTCCGGCAACTCGGTGGCGGCGCTGGACCTGATCCGCGTGGGCCGGCTGACCGGAGACAAAGAACTGGAGGAAAAATCATTCCGGCTGATGGAGGCCTTCGGGGCCCAAGTGAGCCGGCAGCCCTCCGCCTTCCCGCAGCTCTTGGTCGCGCTCGACTTTGGGATCGGCCCTTCCCGGGAGATTGTGATCGCTGGTCCGAGGGAGGCGCCGGGCACGCGGGAGTTGCTGAAAAAGGTTCGCGCCCGGTTCCTTCCCAACAGCGTCCTGGTCTTGTATCCTCCTGGCCCGGAAGGGAAATCGATCGAAGCCCTGATCCCATTCTTGAAAGGGCAGGGGATGATCGAGGGCAAGCCCACCGCCTACGTCTGCCAGAACTACACCTGCAACCTGCCGACAACCAATCCGGAAAAATTAAAGGAGCTTCTTGGCCAATGAGAAAAACAGCCCTTCTTTTAATCACAGCCTCTTTGTTTCTTCCCGTTCCGGCGTGGGCGTCGGAAACGGACATCCTGCTGAAGAAGCTGGTTCAGAAAGGGATTCTGACCGAGAAGGAAGCGCAGGAGGTGAAGGAGGAGGTGAAACAGGAGGCTGCTAAGGGCGACTCCGTTCGTGGTTCGATCCTTCGACTTCGCTCAGGATCACCACGAACGGCTGAACCGGTGGCTTCAGGCGTCCCGGCCTGGATCAAACAGACCCAATGGTCCGGCGACCTGCGCCTGCGGCATGAGACGCAGCGGCGGGAGCCGGCCACCGACCGGAACCGGGAGAGGTTCCGGCTCCGGTTCGGGTTCGTCACCCAGCCGTGGGACCCGCTGGAGATCGGTGTGCGGTTGTCCACCGGCGCCACGGGAGACCCGGTCTCCCCGATGCAGAGCTTCGGCGGCACGTTCGACCGGAAGCCGGTCCTGCTGGACCGGGCCTACGCCAAGTACACGCCGTGGGACTGGCTGTCGGCGATCGGCGGAAAGATGGAGATCCCCTTCCACACCGTTTCCGAAACCGTCTGGGACGCGGACGTGACGCCGGAAGGGGCGGCGTTCCATCTGCGCGCTCCGGAGGAGGGGCCGGTCAAGCCATTCGGGAATTTCGGAGCGTTCCAGATCTCCGAGCTCACCGGCGACGCCGGCGACCCGGCGGTGTTCGGCGCCCAGGGCGGGATGGAGGTGAAGCTGCCAGGCGGGCTCTCCTGGAAACCTTCAGTTGCGTACTACGATTTCACCGCGATCCAGGGGACCGCCACCGCCAACGTGACTAACTCGCCGGCGGGCAACACCACCGTCACCGAAGGAGCCGCCGCGAAATTCCGAGACGATTTCAACCTGGTGGCGCTCGCCTCCACGCTGAGCTTGCCGCCGGTACTCAAGCAGCCGGTCTCGCTTTTCGGCGAATGGACGCGCAATGAGGCGGCGCTGGACGATGACGGCGCTTGGGCAGCCGGGCTGGAGGTGGGCAAGCTCACCGAGAAGCTCGGCAGCTGGAAAACCTTCTATTTCTATAAGCGGCTGGAGCCGGATGCCGCCTTCGGCGCCATCACCGACTCCGATTTCGGCGGCGGCGGCACCAACCACAAGGGCCACCGGATGGGGGTCCAGATGGGCCTCAACAAGTGGGCCAGTTTAGCGCTCACCTACATCCGCACCGACGAGGTGGAGGGGGCGCAGAACAAGGTAGACACCTTCCAAGCCGATGCCAATTTGAAGTTCTAAGGGTCTTGGGGTGGGTGGTGGGTAAAGCTGGACGGATCCAAGCGAGGGGGAATAAAGCTCCACAGACTCCAGTTGTTCACTGGCCGTGTAATTGGCGCTCACCCGCATCCCGTCTTTCTCCTGGAATGAAACACGGGTTTCGCCGCTCCGGTAAACGCTGACGGTGGTCCCGTCAGGATAGTTGTACTGGGTGACGCCATCGCTTCTCACCCGCCCAGCCCGTTAAAACGAGCCAAGTTTTCCAAGGCCCCCCAGGCTGTCCCGCTGAGGAAGAGGATCCGGATCTGTTCGAGTGTCGGGTCCGGTTGAGGGGCTAGCACAGGTTCGTAGGGAGTCGCCGGCGCCGAGACCGGAACCGTTTCCTTCGTGCTTTCCGTTGCTTCCGGATCGCTTGAGTCACCGTTGAGAGCTGCGGCCACCGGAGAAAGGCTCTCTAACATGCTCTGGTCCTGCTGCTGGATGTCCCCCTGGGCCGCGGGGATGATGCCCGCGTCCTCCGGGAGAAGGGTGGGGATTCCATCCTCTGCCAGGAGAAGCGCCGGCTATATTAGAAGAATACTTGTCGCTGCCAGCCATGCCGTGAGGATCCGCCCCATTTTTCCAACCTCCTTTTTTAATCGCTTATTCGCGTGTGTCCCAAAGTAGAGCGTCCCCTGCTGTTTAACGCGCCTGGATGGCTGCCTGTGCTCGCCGGAACTCCGCGCCGATGAGCATGGAAACCGCGCGGATTCGCGCAAGTCTGCTATCCCTGGCTCGCTGCATCTCCTGCCTTCTTGTAGGATCCGTTTCTTGCGCGATGGCTCGTGCTTCCCGGACGATATCCTGGGTCAGCGTTCCGAGTCTCCCCCCGGGAAGCGGCTGCATCAGGCGCTGGGGTACAAAACGCCGGCCGAGATCTACTTCCAGGCGGCCTGATGGGAAGCGGAAGAGAGTGAAAAATAAAAACCGCGGGACGACGTAACGTCAACATCTACGACCTTAACAATGCCTTAAAACTGTCCAAACAACGGGGTACACCCCAGAAAAACCGCCGATTGCCCGAGGTTTGAATAGCTTCATTCTACTCCTCGGCAGCCCGGCGGTCCATTGACCCGTAGCTTTGCGCCCCCCGATGCTTCGCTTTGCGAAGCAAAACGACGGGGGTTGCCTTTTTCGAGGTACATTCAGAGTATCACCCATCAGCGGGTCCAGTGTCAAGTCCGGCGCAAGAATTAGTCTTCACTAATTTCTTGTGCAATGTGTAAAAAGCCCCCCGAAGTTCTGAGGTAAAATAGCTGCATGGGCAACCCCAACAAGCCGCCGCGGGTGCGCGACCCCAAGATCGCCGCGGTGGTTAACCAGAACGGATGCACCGGGTGCGAGGCCTGCCTCACCGTCTGCCCGGTGGACTCCATCGAGCTGGTCCCGGGGGCCGAGAAGCCGGGGCTGTTCAAGCTGGTGGAGATAGACCTGGACCGCTGCATCGGCTGCGGGCTCTGCCCCAAGATCTGCCCCTGGGAGACGATCACGATGGAGCCCTACTCGCAGGCCAAAGATCTCGCCCCGCTGGTGACGATCCGGAGCGTTGTTCCCGGCCACCGCGCCGCTGTGGCCTCTCCCGTTTAATGGCTACCTACCTCACTAAAGCGGGCGTCATCAAGCTGGAAGCGGAGCTCAAGGATCTGCGCAAGCAACGGCGAACCCTCGAAGAGGAGATCCGGATCGCGCGCGATCACGGTGATTTGCGGGAAAACGCCGAATACCACGCGGCCAAGGAGCGCCTCACGCAGGTCATGGAGAAGTTGACTGGCCTGCAGTACAAGCTCGCCGAAGTCCACTTAGTGGACCCCTCGCAGTACAAGACCGACGCGGCGATCTTGGGCACCCGGGTGACGGTCAAGGACCTCGCCAGCGGTTCGAAAGACCAGTACATTCTTGTCGGTCCCGACGAAGCGGACCCGGCCGCCGGCAAGATCTCCATGATCTCCCCGCTTGGGCGGGCTTTCCTGGGCCACAAGGTGAAAGAGAAGGTCACCGCCGCCCTCCCCGCCGGCCCCCGCGAGTTCGAGATCCTTTCCATCGAAGCGGTCGAATAACCCTGCGTGATTACTGACCGGCGACTGATCTACGCGGCCGCGTTCATCCGGGCGCTCGGCATCGGCCTGCTGGGGGTCCTCTTCGCGCTCAACCTCTCCAAGCAAGGGCTCCATGCCGGGCAGATCGGATTCCTGGTCGCGATCGGCCTGGCCGGCTCCGCCTGCGGTACCCTCTTCGTCAGCTTTTGGGCCGACCGGCTCGGGCACCGGAACAGTCTGCTGCTGCTCTCCGGCTGCGCCATCGCCGGGGCTCTCGGACTGGCCCTCTTCCAAAACTTTGCGGCATTGACCACCGCCTGCTTCCTCGGCATGGTCAACGCGATGGGGCGGGAGCGGGGCGCCCTCTTCACGCTGGAGCAGAC
>CAYJTM010000065.1:0-6208 GCA_964373055.1 uncultured Planctomycetia bacterium | reverse complement strand
CCTTCGGGCGTTTCGACGCGGTGTTTCATATGGGGGCCTGCTCCTCCACCACCGAAAGGAACGAGGCTTTTCTAAGGGACAACAACTTCCTGTACACCAAGGAACTGGCCCATTGGGCGCTGTTCCAGGGGACGCGGTTCATCTACGCCTCTTCCGCCGCCACCTACGGCGACGGCTCCGCCGGCATGGACGACAAGAACGATGACCTGTCGCGCTTCAAGCCGCTCAACCTCTACGGAAATTCCAAGCAGGCGTTCGACCTGTACGCGCAAAGCGAAGGTCTGCTCGACCGCGTCGTCGGGCTCAAATATTTCAACGTCTTCGGCCCGAACGAGGAGCATAAAGGTGAAATGCGGAGCCTGGTCAGCAAGGCCTTCCGGCAGATCCGGGAGACCGGCCGCGTGAGATTGTTCAAAAGCTACCGGCCGGAATACAAAGATGGGGAGCAGAAGCGGGATTTCCTCTACGTGAAGGACGCGGCCGAAATGACCCTCTTCTTTGCCTTTGGAAACAGCGCCGCCGGGCTGTACAACATCGGCTCGGGTAAGGCAAACACCTGGTTGGCCCTCGCCTCGGCCATTTTCGCCGCTCTGGGGCGAAAACCGGAGATCGAGTTCATCGAGATGCCTTCGGAGCTGCGCGACAAGTACCAGTACTTTACCCGCGCGGACATTTCCAAGCTCCGGTCCGCCGGCTATGAGGGGGTTGTCACGCCCCTGGAGGAAGCCGTGCGTGACACCGTGCAAAATTACCTGATCTCAGGACATGCGCTAAATAGTTGACAGCCAAGGGGAAATGGGTTAGGATAGCCGCGAATTTCTGATGAAGAGAGCCTTCCTAAAAAGCCCTCGGTCCCTTCACCCGGTTGGCATCCTTATTCTCCTGATCTTTTCCCTGACGGGAGCCAAGACGCTCGCTCCGGGCGAGATCGTCCGTCAAGAAGGGCTCTATTACCGGACCGAGGGCCTGCAGCTCCAGAGAATGGGGGAACTCCAGCGCGCCGCCGCCTGCTTTCAGCGGGCGGTCCGCGTCAAACCGGACTACGCCGAGGCCTACAACGACCTCGGGGTTGTGCTGGAAAGCTTGGAGGATCTCAAAGGGGCGGAGGAGGCCTACAAGACCGCTCTGAGATTCAAGCCGGGTTTCGGGGCCGCCCACAGCAACCTGGCCCTCTTGTATGAGGAATCGGACCGGGTGAAACAGGCCGCGGTTCACTGGGGCGCCCGCCTTCGGCTTGGGCCCCCCGATGATCCGTGGGTGGCCGCGGCCCGGGAGAAGCTGGCCAGGTACAACCTGCCGGTCCCTGAGACGGAGCAAGACAAGGCGGAAAAGAAGAACAAGGAAATCCGCGGGGTGATTGAGACCGGAAAGGCCCGCATGGAAGCGGGCCGCTGGGACAAGGCGATCGAATCGTTCGAGCAGGCTTTGAAGGTGGATCCGCGCAATGCCGGGGCGCTCCGGTTGCTGCGGACGGCGAGGGCGCGCGCCGCGCAAGCGGAGGGCCGGGAAGCCCGGGAGCTGGAGCAGGCCAAGGGCCGCGTGAAAAAGGAATCGGACGAGGCCCGGCGCGAAGAGCAGGCCCGCAAGGCGGAGCTGGAGCGTGAGCGGGCTCAAGCGAAGCAGCTGGAAGAGACGAAGAGCCGGGTGGTCAAGGAAACGGTGAGCAAGAAACAGGCCGCCCGCAAGGCGGAGCTGGAGCGTGAGCGGGCTCAAGCGAAGCAGCTGGAAGAGACGAAGAGCCGGGTGGTCAAGGAAACGGTGAGCAAGAAACAGGCCGCCCGGCAATTGAAGGAACTTGAGGAAGCGCGCCGGAAAGCGGACGAGGCGGAGCGCCGGGCTCAGAAGGCCGAGCAATTGCGTCAGCTGGAGGCGGCCAAGCGGATCGAGGCGGAGAGCCGGGCCGAAAAGGTCGAGGAACGGGCCGCCGAGGACAAGAAGCTCCAGGAATCCGAGAAGGCGCGCCGCCAAGTAGAGGAAGCCAAGCGGCGGGCGGCCGACGCGGAACGGCGGGCGGAGATCGCCCGCAGAGCGGCGGAAGCGGCCCGGCTGGCGGCCGAGGCGGCCAGCCAAACTTATGAAGCCGCCAGGCAGACCGTGGAAGCCGCGCGGGAAACCGAAGCGATGGTGAAGTGGACCGAACCGCCGCCCGCCAAGGCGGAGGCCAAACCAGCCGCCGAAGTCAAAGTGAAGCCGAAGCCCTCCAAGGCATCGCCTGACGCGCAGGCACTGGCCCGGGAGATCGTGCGGGAGAGGTCGCAGGCGCGGGGGCGGGCGTCGGACGATCTTTACCGCCGCGCCGCGGCCTCGACGCGGGAAGGCCTGTACCAGGATGCCATTGAGATTTACAAGCAGATCCTGATCTTGGAACCGGGCAATAAGAGCGCCAAGCAGGGGCTGGAGCGGGCCCAGAAAGCGCTCGCCAAACAGCTGATTCAGTAGTCCCCAAACAGTTTCCCCTTTTGTCACCGTCAGCCAATCACCAGAAGAAGCTTGGGTCGCGGCTGTTTCTCATTGATGGCTCGTCGTTCTGTTATCGCGCCTTCTACGCCATCCGCGCCTTAAGCACATCCAAGGGGCAGCCGACCAACGCCGTGTATGGCGTGGTGGCGATGCTGAAGAAGCTGCTGGCCGATGAGAAGCCGGACCTCCTGGCGGTGGCGTTTGATCTGCCGAAGCCGACGTTCCGGCACCTGAAGTTTGAGGGCTACAAGGAGCACCGCAAGCCGACGCCGGACGCGCTGGTGGACCAATTCCCCCGGATCAAGGAGGTCTTGAAGGGGTTCCGGATCCCGATCTTCGAGGTGGAAGGGTACGAGGCGGACGATCTGCTGGGCACGCTGGCGGTGGCCGGCGTCAAACAGGGTTTTGAAGTTTACGTTGTGACCGGCGACAAGGACGCGCTGCAGCTGCTGGGCAAGGGGGTCCGGATCTACCGGCCGGGCAAGGAAGGGCCGGAGATCCTGGACGACAAGAGTTTGCTGGACAAGTGGGGCCTGCGCCCCGATCAGGTCATCGACGTGATGGCCCTGATGGGGGATGAGGTGGACGCCATCCCCGGAGTGCCGGGGATCGGAGAGAAAACCGCGGTGGACCTGATTCAAAAATTCGGATCGGTGGAAAAACTGCTCAAGAGGCTGGAAAAAACGGAAGATCAGGTTAAGCCATCCGTGGCCAAGGCCATCCGGGAGAACGAGACCCAAGTCCGGATGAGCCGGGAGCTGGCCGCGCTGGACACGCAGGTTCCTCTCGACATGGATTGGGAGGCCATGAAGATCCAGGAGCCGGACAAGGTGTCTTTAAGCCGGCTGTTCCAGACGCTGGAGTTCCGGACCCTGGCGAAGGAGTTCGCGCCCGACCGCAGCGCGGACCTGCCGGAGGTGCGGATCCTTTCGGGGTCCGAGGGGATCCGGGATCTGTCGCCGGAGATCCGGAAGGCCGGCTCCCTTTGCCTCCTGTTGGAGAAAGAGGCCATCGGCCTCGCCTGGGGGAAAGGGAAAGCCGCCGCGCTGCCGGGGAATGCTGTCCCGAAAGAGCTGCGGGCTCTCTGCGAAGATCCCGGGATCGTGAAGATCTGCCCGAACCTCAAGGAGGCCTGGATCTTCCTGCTGCGGGAGGGGATGGATCTGAAAGGGCGGACGGCCGATCCCTGCCTGGCTTCCTATCTGCTCGATCCGACTAGGGCCTCCCACCGCCTGGAAGACCTGGCGCTGGAGTTCCTCGGCAGAGGAACGGAGGGAGCCGATCCCTCTCAGACCGCCGGCGCCAAGGCACTGGCCGGATGGGAGCTGATGCCCCGGCTGGAGAAAGAGATCGAGGAGAAGTCGCTGGGCGGGCTGCTGGCCGAGGTTGAGCTGCCGTTGGCCCGCGTGCTGGCCCGGATGCAGCTCCACGGCATCGCGGTGGACCCGGAGGCGTTCTCCGATCTCTCCAAAGAGATTGCCGTGGCGCTGGAGGGGCGGGTCCGGCAGATCACCGCGCTCGCCGGGACGGAGTTCAACCTCAACTCCCCGAAGCAGTTGGGGGAGGTGCTGTTCGAGCGGCTGAAACTGCCGGTGATCAAGCGGACCAAGACCGGCCCCTCCACCGACGAAGAGGTCCTGCGGCGCTTGAGCGTTCAGCATGAGCTTCCGGCCAAGATCCTGGAGTACCGGGAGCTGACCAAGCTGGACTCGACCTACGTGAAGGCGATCCCCGGGCTGGTGAATCCGGAAACGGGGCGGGTGCACGCGTCGTTCAACCAGACGGTGACCGCCACCGGGCGGCTCTCGTCGTCGAACCCGAACCTTCAGAACATCCCGATCCGGTCGGAGATGGGCCGCCGGATCCGGAAGGGGTTCATCTCCTCCCACAAGAACGGGTGGATCCTGACAGCCGACTACTCGCAGATTGAACTCAGGATCCTGGCCCATTGCGCGGAAGATGAGGCCCTCATCGAGTCGTTTAAGGCCAAGCAGGACATCCACCGGGCCACCGCGGCCCTCATCTTCGGCGTGAAACCGGAACAGGTGGAGCCGGGCCAGCGGTCGGCCGCCAAGACGATCAACTTCGGCATCATTTACGGCATGAGCGCCTTCGGGCTGTCGAAGGAGCTGGGCGTGGACGGGGCCCAAGCGCAGGAGTTCATCGAGCAGTACTTCGCCCGGTTCCCGCGGGTCAAGAAGTACATGGATGGGTCGTTGAAGGAAAGCTGTGACCGCGGCTATTGCCTGACGCTGTTCAACCGCCGGCGCAACCTGCCGGAGCTCAACGCCCGGGAGCAATCGGTCCGGCAGTTCGCCGAGCGGGTGGCGATCAACGCGCCGATCCAGGGCTCGGCGGCGGACCTCATCAAGGCGGCGATGGTGATGATCGACCGCCAGCTGGAAGAGGGCGGGTTCGCGGCCCGGATGGTTTGCCAGGTCCACGATGAGCTGATCTTCGACCTGCCCGACAGCGAGCTGAAGAAGGTCCAGCCGCTGGTGAAGGAGACGATGGAAGGGCCGGTGCTGTTCGGAAAGCCGGTCCGGCTCTCGGTCCCGATCGAGGTGAACCTGAAGCATGGCCGGAACTGGTACGAGGCCTCGCATGCTTGAAACAGTTGATAGGTTGATAAGTGGATAAGTTGATAAGTTGATAGGGGAAAGAAGTTCCTTATCAACTTATCAACCTATGAACTTATCAACTTGATTATGGTTGTAATCGGGGTAACGGGAGGGGTGGGTACAGGTAAATCCACCGTAGCTCGGATGTTTGGAGATCTGGGCGCCGATCTGTTCGACGCCGACCGGGTGGTGCACCGGCTGATGGAGCCGGGAACGACGGTTTGGAAGAAGATCCGGTCGGAGTTCGGTTCGTCGGTGCTGGAACCGGACGGCCGGATCAGCCGGAAGCGGCTTGGGGAGGTCGTTTTTCGTGAGCCCCGCCGGCTTAAACGCCTCAACCGGATCGTCCATCCGGCGGTGCGCCGGAGCATCCTGGCCGATTTGCGCCGGCTTGAACGCCGCCGGCCAAACGCGGTGGCGGCGCTGGATATCCCGCTGCTGATCGAGTCGGGGAAGGCCTACCGGACCGACGCGGTGGTTGTGGTGACGGCCTCCCGGCGGGCGGCCGCGCGGCGGCTTAAAGCACGCTCCGGCTGGACGCCGGCGGAGATGAAGCGGCGCTCCGGGTTCCAGATGCCGCTTAAACAGAAGGTGAAGCACGCGGACTTTGTGGTGAGAAACGGCGGATCGGTCGCGGACACCCGCCGTCAGGTGGTTCGTGTTTGGAAGAAAATCACAGGAGAAGGAGTCCATGGCAGAAGGAAAGATGGCTGAAGAGAAAGCAAAAAGTCCCGCGCAGAACCTGGACATCGCCAAGCTCAAGCGCATGACGATCCTCGATATGAACAAGGTCGCCAAGGACCTGAACGTCGAGGGGATTTCGGGCCTCAAGAAGCAGGACCTGATCTTCAAGATCCTGCAGGCCCAGGCGGAGCGCGAGGGCAACATGTTTGGGGAAGGGGTCCTCGAGATCCTGACGGAAGGCTTCGGCTTCCTGCGAAGTCCCAACTACAACTACCTGCCCGGGCCGGACGACATCTATGTCTCCCCGAGCCAGATCCGCCGGTTTGACTTAAGGACCGGGGATACGGTGAGCGGCCAGATCCGCCCTCCGAAAGAGGGGGAGCGCTATTTCGCGCTGCTCAAGGTGGAGGCGGTGAACATGGAGAACCCCGACGCCGCCAAGG
>CAYJTM010000064.1:0-6267 GCA_964373055.1 uncultured Planctomycetia bacterium | reverse complement strand
CCACCCGCTTCTGCGCCGATTCGAGCGCGCGGGTCATCATCCTCATCTCGATGACCTCTCCCTCGAGGATCTGCGCCTTCACCATCTCGATCAAGCGGTTCTCTCCGAAGATCCGCATCAGGTCGTCCTCGAGCGAGACGTAGAACCGGCTGGAGCCGGGGTCCCCCTGCCGGCCCGAGCGGCCGCGCAGCTGGTTGTCGATCCGGCGGGACTCGTGCCGCTCGGTGCCGAGCACGTGCAGACCGCCCACCGCGACCACCTTGTCATGCTCCTGCTGCGCCTGTTGCCGCATACGGGCGAGGATCTTTGTTTTCTCTTCCTCGGGGACCTCCGCCCCACCGGCCGCCTCCTGCATCTGTTTGATCTCGGCCGCCGCGAGGAACTCCGGGTTTCCGCCGAGCAGGATGTCGGTGCCGCGGCCGGCCATGTTGGTGGCGATCGTGACGCCGCCGAAGCGGCCGGCCTGCGCCACGATCTGCGCCTCCAGCTCGTGGTAGCGGGCGTTCAGCACGTGGTGGGGGATCCCTTCCCGCACCTTCTCCGCCGCGAGGGCCGTGCGGGCCAACCGCTCCAACGGGTAGATCAGCGCCGATTTAGCATCGGCCGTTTTCAGCCGCTCCGCGAGCGCCTGAAGCTCCTGCTGGCGCAACGCCCCGCTCCCTTTGAGCAGCCGCTCCAATTCCGCCCCGATCCCATCCGGCAGACGAAGCTTCCCCTTCCCCAGCTCTTCCAGCAATAGGCGCCGCTGCTTCTGCAGCCACTCCATCAGCGGGCCCGGCTGCTTTAAGAGCTGCGAGAGCCGCTCCGACTTCTCGATCGAGATCGTGCCGACCAGCACCGGCCGGCCGGCCGCGTGCATCTCGGCGATCTCCTGCACCACGTCAAGGTACTTTTCCCCGACGGTCCGGTAGACCACGTCCTGGTGGTTCGTCCGGATCAGCGGCCGGTTCGTGGGGATCGTCACCACCTCCAGCTTGTAGATCTCGTGGAACTCGGAGGCCTCGGTGGAGGCGGTGCCGGTCATGCCGGAGAGCTTGTCGAACATCCGGAAGTAGTTCTGGAAGGTGATCGTGGCCAGCGTTTGGTTCTCCCGCTCGATCTTGACCCCCTCCTTGGCCTCCACCGCCTGGTGCAGCCCGTCGGACCAGCGCCGGCCCGGCATCAGCCGCCCGGTGAACTCATCCACGATCACCACCTGGCCGTCCTTGATCATGTACTCCACGTCGCGCCGGTAGAGGGTGTGGGCCCGCAGCGCCTGGTTGATGTGGTGCACCAGCTGGACGTTGCCCCCCTCGTAAAGGTTCTCCACCTGCAGCAGCCCCTCGGCTTTTTTGATCCCCTCTTCGCTGAGCATCGCGGCGTGGGCCTTCTCATCCACCGTGTAGTCGGTTCCCTTGGCCAGCTGCGGGACGATCCGGTCGATGCGGTAGTAGAGGTCGGTGGATTCCTCGGCGGGGCCGGAGATGATCAGCGGCGTGCGGGCCTCGTCAATGAGGATCGAGTCCACCTCATCCACGATCGCGTAGGAGAGGACCCTCTGCACGCACTCCTCGACGGAGATCGCCATGTTGTCCCGCAGGTAGTCGAAGCCGAACTCGTTGTTCGTGCCGTAGGTCAAGTCGCAGCCGTAGGCCTGCCGGCGCTCGGCGGGATTCAACCCGTGCTGGATCACGCCGACGGTCAGCCCCAGCGACTCGTAGATCGGGCCCATCCAGTTCCGGTCGCGGCGGGCCAGGTAGTCGTTCACGGTGACGATGTGGACGCCGCGGCCCAGCAAGGCGTTCAAGTAGGCGGGGGCGGTGGCCACCAAGGTCTTCCCCTCCCCGGTCGCCATTTCGGCGATCTTGCCCTGGTGCAGCACCATGCCGCCGATCAGCTGCACGTCGAAGTGGCGCATCAGGGTGACGCGGCGGGACGTCTCCCGCACGAGGGCGAAGGCCTCTGGTAATATCTCGGCGAGGGCCTTCTCCTCGTTTTTGAGGAGGCGCTTCCGCTCCGCCTTGAGGGCGTCTTCGTCAGGGACTGTCCCCAAAGGGGACTGTCCCTGAATTTCGTGGCCGGGCGCTTTCCCTTCTTTCGTCAGCCCGCCGCCGAGCTCTTCAATCCTCTTCTTCAGCCGGGCGCGGAGCTCGTCGCTCTTCCGGCGCAGCCCGGCGTCGTCCAGCGCTTTCATTGCCGGCTCGTGGGCGTTGACCTGCGCCACGACGGGCACAAGCTGCTTGATCAGCCGGGCGTTCTGCGATCCGATGATTTTATTCAAAACCCAGTTCAACATCGAGATTGCTTCGTCGCTACGCTCCTCGCAATGACGTTATGTTTTCCGCTGCGCTTTCCAGCGCAGGTAAGCGTCTAAGAACAAGTCCAGATCCTCCCCATCCAGGACCCCTTGCGTCTTGCCGGTCTCCGTGCCGGTCCGGTGGTCCTTCACCATCTGGTACGGCTGAAGCACATAAGAGCGGATCTGGCTGCCCCACTCGATCTTCTGCTTCTCGGCGTGGTGCTTGGCGGCCGCCTCTTCCTTCTTCCGCCGCTCTTGCTCGGCCAGGCGGGCCTTCAGCACCTTCATCGCGGAGGCCTTGTTCTTAAGCTGTGAGCGCTCGTTCTGGCACTGCACCACGATGCCGGTCGGCAAGTGGGTGATCCGCACGGCGGAGTCGGTGGTGTTGACCCCCTGCCCGCCCGGCCCGCCGGCCCGGTAGACGTCGATCCGCAGGTCCTTCTCCTGGATGTCAATCGGGATGTCGTCGGAGATCTCAGGGATCACATCCACCGCCACGAAGGAGGTGTGCCGCCGCTTGTTGGAGTCGAACGGGGAGATCCGGACCAGCCGGTGGACGCCCGCCTCCGACTGAAGCTGCCCGTAGGCGTACTCCCCCTGGATCTCCATCGTCACCGACTTGATGCCGGCCTCCTCGCCGGCCAGATAATCGAGCACCTGCCGCTTGAACCCCTTGGTCTCCACCCACCGGCTGTACATCCTAAACAGCATCGAGGCCCAGTCGCAGGACTCCGTCCCGCCGGCGCCGGCGGTGATGGAGAGGATCGCGTTGCTGGCGTCAAACTCCCCCCGGAACAGGGTCCGCCGCTCCAGCTTGGCGGTCTCCTGGGAGAGGACAGCGAGGGTCCTCTGGAGCTCCGCCTGGGAAGCGGCGTCGCCTTGCTCCATTAAGGAAGAGAGCTCCTGGAGGGTCTCCAGCTCGGCCCAGGCGGCCCGCCAGGGCTCCAGCGTGGATTTGAGCCGTTTGAGCTCCTGGATGGCGACGTTGGCCTTCGGCTGGTCGTCCCAAAAGCCGGGGGCGGCCAGCTGCTGCTCGAGGGTTTTTATCCGGACTTCAGCGGAGTCCAGGTCAAAGATACCCCCGAAGGTTCGAGAGAGTCTCTCGGAGGTGGGTCAATTGGGTGGAAAGGGCGGCGTCCATTTCCGGGCAGTATATCACAGCCGGCGAAGCGGGGGAATTTCAGGAGCGGTGGTGCTTGCGGTGCTTGTATTGCGACCAGTAGGTGCAGGCGATCCCGATGATCGCAACAATCCCAATGGGAATGTAGGTCCATAGGACTGATTCAACCGTGATTTTCATCTGTCTACTCCATCCAAAACATGAGCCCACCAGAAAAGCAGATAACCCATCGGAGCCCCTATCGCCAAGGTTAACACGTTGGCGCGCTCGATGCCAACCAAATTCCCAAGAACAGCCGTCGCCAAGACAATCTTGCTCAGATCATATAGATATTTGGCGGCGCTCTCGCGCTGACGCTGTTTCATGGCAAACCAGCCTAGCGGGATATTGCATATTTGTCAATAATTATGCTGATCGGTCGCTTGCGAGCCGCTGCTCAACCCCCGCGGCGTTGATCTGCTCGAGAAGGTCCGGCGACAGGCCCAAATCCAAGAGGACCCGCTCCAGCCCGGCCAGCGCGACGCCCCAATCAACCGGGTTGTTCCCTTCCAGCACAACCGTCTCCAACCCGGCCTGTTGAGACAGGCGGGAGAGGAACTTTTTCAAGCCGGGCCGGCCGCCAAACACGGAGTCCTGCACCGCCAGCGCCTGCCCGCCCGGCATCGCCTCGGCCACCGCACCCAGCCGCTGTTCCACCGTCAACTCCTCCGTCCCGGCGGCGGGAGCATTCTCTAGTGCTTTGTCCACTACTGCCGCTAGAGGACCGTGTTCTCTGGCCATAGCATGTTCCAGCTTGAACAAAGCGTCCTTCGCGGCCTTCGGGTCCAGGGTTTGCAGTGCGCGGATGGCGGCCGGCAGCACCCAGCTGAGCCAGGTATGAGGGTGCCGTTCCATTTTCGGGTCCATCTTGCGGAGTCTACGTAGTTCCTCGATGCTGAGAATCTCTCTCAATCCGGAGACCGCGCGCAACTTCTCATCGGCAGATAGACTCGGCGCGATGTTCTTCAATGCGATGGCCGCGCCGGTTGGCTGGATCCAGTTAGCCCTTTCAAGCGTGGGGCGCTCCTTCAAGGCTTCAATCAGAGGGTCGCGCGCTTCCGGCCCGATCTGCCGGAGCTCCGCCAACGCCTTCTGCCGGTCTTCCTCGGTCATCATGGCAATTGAGATGAGCAGCTTGTTCACCCGCTCCTGAACCGTTTCCTCCGTCCCGGCGGCAGTTTCTCTGGGCCGGAGCGTGATGACCAATAGATCCCCTTCCCATTCCACCTTCCCCTCGATTCCCTCCGGGGCTTCCAGATAAACCCCGGTTCCGATGTTGCGTGTCGACCATTTCAGCCCAAGGCCGGTTTTCCCCAAATCATTCTGGATCAGTTGGATCACCGCTTTGGCCCCCTCCGCGGAGGCGGTGTGATACCCGCGGTAATCGTCCGGCAATCCCTCCACCTCCAACGTCTGGCGCCGAACCTCCACCTCCATCAGCGGTGATGAGCGGCCCCTGGCCTTCTCCATCTCCGCGAGGAGATCCCGGAAGACCGCCCACACACTTTTCCACTCCTCCGTTCCGGCGGCGGGGCCGTCCGGCTGCGCCAACTCGTAGTCGATTCTCTCGAGAATTTCCCTGGCCACGGTCAAGGCGGTCGGATTTAACTGCTCCGGCAGAAGACTGGGGGATAACAGTTTTTCGATCGGCGTGAAAATCTTCTGGAAATCGATTTGAACGCGATGCCGGTGATCCAAAAGCATCCTGTAAAGCGTGAGAAAGCTGTTCAGGTAGGCCGCTTGCTTGTCCTGGTTGTCGCCAAATTCATCGATCGAGACCGTTCTGCGGAAACCACCGATCTCCACCTGGAGGAGATCCCGCTTCCAGATGGCCCACAGTTTTCCCTCTCCTTCCAAATCCAACGGAACAAGCCGCTGGGAAAATTTGCTTTGGATCTCGCTCAGGATAGCCCGCAGAAGCTGCAGGACCATCACGCGGACAGCGCGTTCTCCCAAGAACCCCTGGTCCCGGACAATTCTTTGAAGAAAAACCTCCACGTACTCCGGCCGGTTCCCAATGCTGCTTTCGATGATGAGGTCGTAATGCGGCGGTCTCCGGTAGTCCGCCCGAACGATCATCTCCTTGCTGATATCGGTATCGGTATAAACCGAGCGCCTCCGGCGGATTCTTTCCTCGATGTTGAACCGCCGGGTACTCTCATCCGCTACAAGCTTGATCTTTACGTCGAATGGAACCCCCGCTCGGCCGTCCGCGTCCAGGATTTTATATCCTTCAATGAGCAAAACTTCCGGCCCGCTTTCCTCCGCCTTATGGATGGCCTCTTCTAACCGGTTCCAATCTTTCACATCGGCATCGTGATCCACGTAATCGTCGATATGAATCACAGGAACCCCCAAAGAACTCTGGAGGTAAGAGGAGAACATGCTCTTGCCCGCCCCTTTGTCTCCGTCGATCACAACGTAAACGGTTCGGCGACCGCCCGAAGCGCTGAGCCGCTGCTGGGCTTGCTTGAGAAGTTTCCGAATTACCGGCAGGCTGGCGTCAGCTTTAATCTCCTCCGTCCCGGCGGCGGGGTTCAGGGCTTGCTCGACGCCGGCGTGGTCCAGCTCGGGACGCAGGGCATAGGCGGGGCTGGGCATGGCTGCCGCTAAAGGAAGCGGCACCATTTCCCACAGCCGATACTCGGCTGTGCTGGTCAGGACAAGGGCCAGGCAGAGTAACGCCGCGACCCATCGGGGTTTAGGGTTGAGGGAAGGCATCGGGTTTGCTTTTGTGAGTATACCCTAAGAGGGCGCGAACCTACAAGATCACATATCGGATTTTATTACTCCTAACCGCTCGACGGGCGGGCTTTTTCCAGGCGGAGGA
>CAYJTM010000063.1:0-6314 GCA_964373055.1 uncultured Planctomycetia bacterium | reverse complement strand
TCAGATTTCTCGGCCTGGCGGCCTCGAAATGACGAGGAGGATTATTTGAAAATTATTGGCACCGGAGTCGATCTCGTGGAGGTGCCCCGCTTCCGGAAGTCGGTGAAGCGCTGGGGCGGGCGGATGCTCTCCCGGCTTTTCACCCCGCAGGAGCTGGCCTACTGCCGCAGCTACAAGGACCCGCACGAGCACCTGGCGGTCCGGTTCGCCGCCAAGGAAGCGGTGGTAAAGGCAATCGGCGCTCCGAAAGGGCTCGCCCTGGAGTGGAAAGACCTGGAGATCGTCCGGGCCTCCTCCGGCCAGCCGGGCGTCCGGTTCAAGGGCTCCATGAGCCGCTGGAAGAAGCTGAAGGTCCACCTCTCCCTCAGCCACACCAAGCGGTACGCGGTGGCCAGCGCGGTGGTTTGCACCCAATGATGTCCTTGCGAAACTGGAATACTCACGTCATTGCGAGGCCCCGCAGGGGCCGAAGCAATCTCGCTTTTCGATTTCTCCATCGCCGCCCGGACAGCCATAAAGGAGACTACGGACATATCCTGGTGATCGGCGGTGCGCGGGGGATGACCGGGGCCCCGATCCTCTGCGCGCAGGCGGCCCTGCGTTCCGGGACCGGCTTGGTCTCCCTGGCAGTTCCGAAAGAGTCCTATCCGGTGATCGACCGGAAGGCGCCGCCCGAGATCATGGTCCATCCGCTGCCCGGGGGTTTGCCGGCCTTGCTGAGGCGGGTGAGCGTCATCGCGGTGGGGCCGGGCCTAGGCCGGGGCCCGGCTCAAAAAAGATTGGTCCGCCGCCTGCTCGCCAAATCAACGCAGCCGATGGTGGTGGACGCCGACGGCATCTCCGCCCTGAAGGGTCTCAAAAAACTGAAGCGCTCTTCACGGGCGGGGGAAACGGTGATTACGCCCCACCCGGGTGAGATGGCGAACCTGCTGAGGATCCCTATTAGGGAAGTCCAGTCCGACCGGAAGGGGATCGCCGTCGCGACCGCCAAGCGGCTCGGCGCGGTCGTCGTGCTTAAAGGGCATCGCACCGTCATTGCCTCGCCGTCCGGCCGCGCGGTACTCAACTCCACCGGCAACCCCGGCATGGCCACCGCCGGCATGGGGGACGTGCTGACCGGAGTGATCGCCGCCCTCATCGGCCAGGGGGCGGACGCTTTCCACGCGGCCGTCGCCGGGGCCTACCTGCACGGCCTGGCCGGTGACCTCGCCGCGAAAAAACAAGGTCAGGTCTCCCTCACCGCCGGAGACGTGTTGGCCGCATTACCCGCCGTGTTTCAGAAGGTTCTTTGATATAATATAGACGTTTGTCTGCCCGCGTAGCTCAGTTGGTAGAGCACTCGCCTTGTAAGCGAGAGCGCGTCCGTTCGATTCGGACCGCGGGCTCAATCTTAGATATATTCATAAGACTACAATGGTTCTAAAGCTAAAACCTTCAAAGAATGCTCGCAAAAAGAAGATTCGTTACCCGAAGGATTTTGATCCGGGGATGCGAAAATCAATTCGGCGAGGATTGAAGATCTCGCTTAACAAGTGCAAGGAAAAACTTAAATGGTAATGGGCATTCGTTGGTTTGTTTTCATTGGGTTCTGTTTGTACAATGGTCGTTCTCGTGACGTATAAAAACTTGCAGGAATATATCGAAGCAAGAACCGCCTGGTTTCTGCGGGAGGGTCTCTCGCCGGAGCAGCTCCGGAAACTCTATTGGGATGGGAGACAGTCCGTGCCGGAGATCGCTAAGGCCGAGAAGCTGAATCCCCAGAATCTATACGAGCTCATGCGTAAATATGGCATCGAACGCCGGACACGCACCGAGAGCAATTACGTCACGAACAAAGACAAGCCGAAGTTCCAACTCCGCCAGGACTTGACCTCTGAGCAGGAGCGGCTTCGGATCGCCGGCCTCATGCTCTACTGGGCGGAGGGAGCGAAAGGGCGCCATAGTGTCGATCTTGCGAATGCCGACCCGAAGGTGATTTCGGTTTTTCTAAGATTTCTCAGAGAAGTTTGCGGTGTTGCAGAATTGCGTTTGCGGGTCTATTTGTTTATTTATGAAGGACAAGATCCCGAACCGATTCGTCAATATTGGAGCCGACTGACCCGGTTCCTATTGAGCAATTCCAAAAACCATATGTCAGTAAGTTCAGGGAAGACCGAACAAGACAGCGAGTGCTACATAACGGCGTTATCCATATTCGATACAACGATACAAGATTGCTGCAACAAATTCTCTCTTGGATTCAAGAAGAAGCATGTAAGTTGATTCAAGGGGCAGGTACCCGAGTGGCTAAAGGGGCGGGCCTGTAAAGCCCGTGGTCGAGAGGCCTACAGAGGTTCGAATCCTCTCCTGCCCACCACCTTCATGGAACGAATGAACGAATAATCGGGAGGTATTCAAATTGTTAACGGCAGACATATTGTTCCAGGATTTTTTGAATTTATTGCCTTCGGCCATAAAAGATCTGAATGTTTGCGAGAGTAAATATGCCCATTGGACAGAATGGGTCAAAACCTGTTTTGAGGAAATTGGTCGGACGAAGGGGATGGGAATCAGGAGAACAAGAGTGAGTCAGGGAGAGAGCGAATTCATGCTAGATTTGTGCTGGCTCAGGGAGACGGAAACAGAATATGGGATGTATCTCGCTTTAGAGTGCGAGTGGGCCAACAAGTTCGAGGATGATTTTAGAAAACTATTGCACGTACGGGCTCCGGTGAAAATATTTGTTTTTGCATGGCCAAGCCCGGATACAAAGTTGACTAAGATGAGAGAGTTAATTGAAAAATACAGTTTTAAGAACCCTCAAGAGCAATATCTCATTATTAACTTTCCGGATAGTGAAGAAGCATGCAAGACCAGGCGTCTGACGTTTTCAGGATACAGGATTAGCGCATCGGGGCAGCAGCAATTTCTAGGAGAGCAGTCAGTGGCGGTCCCCTTAGAACGGGCCGTGATAGTTGAGCGCAAATCATAAGCGTTGGTTCCCAAAATATTCCTCGATAGTGATGATTGCGGTATTCTCGAAATTCAGCGAACGACGCGGGTGTAATTCAATGGCAGAATGGGAGGTTTCCAACCTCCTCACGGCGGTTCGATTCCGCCCACCCGCTCTTTTACTGCGCCCGCTCCACCTTAACAACTTTAGGATAGGCGGCCGTGCCTTTACCCCGCTCCGGTGAGGCCGGTCCGGGCATGTCCGCAGCCACGCTTGCATGGTTCCCGCCGGGCCGGCCTTCTCCATTTGTTTTCCGGCCCGAGCGGGAAAGCGCGGCGAGGACCCAAGCGAAGGCCGACTCGCTGGAGTCGGCCGAGCGGTGACCGGCCGGCCTCACCGGAGCGGGGGATGGCCCGGCTGTTCATGGTTCGACAAGCTCACCATGAACGACAGGAACCGAAATCGTTACTTTCCCGTAATATGTTAGAAATAATCTTGACATCTACCCGTATCTCCTTATAATTAAGTCTTTTGCACGTCTAGTACTGGTTTCTACTGCTGATTAGCGAGCCCATCGGCTTTGCTGGAGTAGCTCAGTTGGTAGAGCACGTCCTTGGTAAGGACGGGGTCACGGGTTCAATTCCCGTCTCCAGCTGAAAGCACGGTGGATTATTTTCTTTTGGAGGGTGCCATGGCGGTAAAGGAAAAGTTCGAGCGCAAGAAGACCCACGTCAACATCGGGACCATCGGCCATGTCGACCACGGCAAGACGTCGCTGACGGCGGCCATCACCAAGGTTCTAGCCAAAAAAGGCCAGGCCACGGAGAAGTCCTATGCCGACATTGCCAAGGGCGGCGTGGTCCGCGGTGAGAGCAAGATCCTGACGGTCAGCATCGCGCACGTGGAGTATGAGTCCGACGCCCGGCACTACGCGCACGTGGACTGCCCGGGTCACGCGGACTACATCAAGAACATGATCACCGGCGCCGCCCAGATGGACGGCGCCATTTTGGTTGTGAGCGCGCCGGACGGCCCGATGCCGCAGACGCGCGAGCACATCCTGCTGGCCCGCCAGGTGAACGTGCCGGCCATCGTGGTCTTCCTCAACAAGTGCGACTTGGTGACCGACAAGGAGCTGCTGGAGCTGGTGGAGTTGGAGGTCCGGGAGCTGCTCACAAAATACGGTTTCCCGGGCGACAAGACACCCATTATCAAGGGAAGCGCCATGAAGGCGCTCTCCGGCGACGCGGAAGGGGAGAAGGCGATCTTCGACCTGCTGAAGGCCGTGGACGAGTTCATCCCGACCCCGAAGCGGGAGATCGAGAAGCCGTTCCTGATGGCGGTGGAGGATGTCTTCTCCATCACCGGGCGCGGCACCGTCGGCACCGGCCGGATCGACCGCGGCGTCGTGCACGTGAACGACGAGGTGGAAGTGGTCGGCCTGCGGCCCGCCGTGAGCAAGACCGTCGTGACCGGCGTTGAGATGTTCCGCAAGACGCTGGACGAAGGCCAGGCGGGCGACAACGTCGGCCTGCTGCTGCGCGGCACCGACAAGAACACGCTGGAGCGCGGCATGGTGCTGGCCAAGCCGGGTTCGATCACGCCGCACACGAAGTTCAAGGCGGAGGTGTACGCCCTCACGAAGGAAGAGGGCGGGCGTCACACGCCGTTCTTCACCGGTTACCGGCCGCAGTTCTATTTCCGGACGACCGACGTCACCGGCGTTGCGACGCTCCAGAAGGGGACCGAGATGGTGATGCCCGGGGACAACGCCAATGTGGATGTTGAGCTGATCACCCCGGTTGCCATGGACAAGGGACTCCGGTTCGCGATCCGCGAAGGCGGCAAGACGGTGGGTGCCGGCGTGGTCACGGAGATCACGGCGTAAGAGGGGCATGCGGCCGTGCGTGAGTTGATTACATTGGCGTGTGACAAGTGCCGGCGCCGGAACTACGCCTCCACCCGGAACACCAAAGAGCATCCCGACCGTTTGGAGCTCAAGAAGTACTGCAAGTTCTGCCGGTTGCACACGCCGCACCGCCAGACCAAATAGGCCAGTAGCTCTAACTGGTAGAGCAACGGACTCCAAATCCGAGGGTTGGGGGTTCGAATCCCTCCTGGCCTGGGATTAATAATAGTGGCCAGTGAGGGATTCGAAGAGAGCCCCGCCCGGTTTTATCCAGGGAGGCCCGACCCTATGGGAGGGCCGACTTCCTCTGGCGGGGCGAGTGGCCGACCCGGAAGCCGGCGAAGCCGGCTGGAGGGCGCCGAATCCCTCCTGGCCTGGGACTATATCTCCCAGTGATCACAAAGACGATTTCGTTTATTAAAGACGTCAAGAGCGAGTTGAGCCAAGTCTCATGGCCGACCTTCGGACAACTATTGGACTCTACGAGAGTGGTCTTGGTGACGATGTTCCTGCTATCGGCGGTCATCGGCGTCTTCGACCTGGTCTGCGCTCGGCTGATCAGCTGGGTGATCCGCTGACGATGCCTAAGCAGTGGTTCGTGGTCCACACGCTGACGGGCCAGGAGGAGAGGGTCAAGACCTCGCTGCAGAGGGCGATCGAGGCCGGCAAGTGCGGCGACTCGATCGCGCAGGTGCTGGTGCCGATGGAGAAGGTCTCCGAGGTGAAGGCCGGAAAGAAGAAGATCTCGGAGCGCCGCGTCTTCCCGGGCTACGTGCTGCTGCAGATGGACTTAAGCGACGACACCTGGTACCTGATCAAGACGACGCCCGGCGTGGCCGGCTTCGTCGGGTCGGGCACCCGGCCGGTGCCGCTGCGGGAGGAGGAGGTGTCCCAGATCCTCCAGGCGACGCAGGAGAAGATGGAGAGGCCGATCCCGAAGGTGATCTTCGACAAGGGAGAGGCGGTGCGGATCAACGAAGGGCCCTTCACGAACTTCAATGGAACGGTCGAAGAGATCCACCCGGAAAAAGGCAAGCTCAAGGTGATGGTGACCATCTTCGGTCGCTCCACCCCGGTCGAACTCGAATACTGGCAGGTCGAGAAAGTCTAGCCGATGGCCAAAAAAGTCATAGCATCCATCAAGCTTTATTGTCCCGCGGGGGCGGCCAATCCGGCCCCTCCGGTGGGGCCCGCCCTGGGCTCGCACGGCCTGAACATCATGGAGTTCTGTAAGGCCTTCAACGAGAAGACCAAGGGCCAGGAAGGGCTGACGCTGCCGGTGGTGATCACGGCCTTCGAGGACCGGACCTTCACCTTCATCATCAAGAGCCCGCCGGCCTCGGTGCTGCTTAAAGCTGCGGCCGGCGTCGCGAAGGCCTCCGGCACGCCCAACCGCGAGAAGGTCGGCAAGGTTTCCAAGTCGAAGGTGCTGGAGATCGCGCAGGCGAAGAAACAGGACCTGAACACCTCCTC
>CAYJTM010000062.1:0-6365 GCA_964373055.1 uncultured Planctomycetia bacterium | reverse complement strand
GGAGCCGGGGCTCCGGTACCCCCGGAGGGTGCCGCCCGGGTCGATCCGGCCGCGGTTGCCATTGCAGTAGACCCTGTCCCCACCCGCGCGGCGCTCCATGCGGCGGCGGCACAAACCGAGGCGCGGTTCCTGACGCGCTACGGCCAGATCCTGAACCCGGAGCAGTTGGGAGAAGGTCAAGTGAGTGTCGCGCAGGTGGACGGACGGAGGAGGGCTGTCGAGGAGCTCTTGCAGAGGGTCTGGGGGCGCCTCGGGGTGACGCAGACGGATCCGGCGGCGCCGGCGGGGGGTCCCTCCTTAGCGACGCTGGCCAGGATGTTTCCGCGATACGGTGCCTTCATCACGGAGGCCGATGCCATCCGTGAGGCGTGGGCAGGGATTTCTCGGGACTTAGCCAACCCTGGTCCCAATGAAGGTGCGCGGAGGGCCATCGCCGAAAGGATGAATGCTCTCGCCGCGCAGCAGGAAAGACTGCTCGGGGATCTCCGAACGGTGGTGCAGAGTCCACAGTTCCAGACTGGGCTGCGGGCGCTGCGGGACCAATACGCTCAATTGGAAACCCGCCTGACAACCATCGAGACCCGCCTCGGGCCGCTCGCCGACGCCGAGAGGACTCGCCTGGGCGGGCAGCTGCAGGTTGTCCTGGCCTACCAGAATCTTCAGGAGCTGTTTATCTCCGATCCCCACCTGGTCCGGTATCAGGTGGTGCAGGCGCTGTGGAACCAGGCGGTGGAGCATTCCCCCTTTGCGAGCTGGGGATCGGACGGAGCACGGCCCACGCTGTCGGTCGGCAACCCGGCGGTCAGGGATCTGATTTCCCGAATCCAGGGCTTGGGAGGCCGGGTCGATACCTTACTGGCGCTGAACCGACCCGCCACGATCGAAGAAATCCGGGCTCTCCGGGATTCCATCACCACGGCCGCGGGCGGGTTGAGGAGCTACCTGGCGGCGAACGGGGAGGCGCTGACGGCCCTGGGTTCAGCGCTCGACCGAGTTGAGCCGCTTGTTGCCCAGTTCGCGAGCTCGGTTCATGCCTGGAACGCGGCCGGCCGGCCCGCCGGCGCGGGAAGTGAGATCATCCGTCTCTACTTCGAGTACGAGGTGGCACGCGATGCGCTAAGCGACCTGCGCCGGGACCACCCGGTCGTTGAGCTCTTGCATGCGGTGGGCGAAGTTGCCCCGAAGATGGAGCGGCTCATCGACGTTTGGGACAGCCGGAGCCCGCGGATCACCGTAGGCCCCGGCGCGCAGCCGCAGCCGCAGCCGGCCCTAGGGGTTCTGATGGCGTTCATGGGTGACTTCCAGAGGATCCAGCAGGCGTACGCGGAACGGGTGGAGCCGATCCAGGCGGTGCTGCGTGAGCTGAAGCGGCCGGCGGCGGAGCGGCTGTCGGAACAGATCCAGGCTCTTCCCCGGCGCTCCGATGCATGGGAGGCAAGAATCAACCTGCTGCAAGACGTTCTCACGGCGGGCGTACCGCTACGGATCGGGTCGTCCACGCTCAACGGAGACATCCTGCGGGAGATGCTGCGCAGTTTGACCGATCGTATGTGGCGTGACAATCGTTTCTACCTGCCCTATGCGGAGGATGTCCCGCAGGGCGACCCGCAACCGTTCGTGGGGATCGATCCGTACACTTACGCGCCTGCCCAGGTTTCTCCTTTTATTAGGGGGTATGTGACCCTGCAGGGCGTGTTCTATCGCGGCGAGGGCAACTCTTTCCGCGGGCGATACCTGGATGTGACAGTGAGCCGGTTCGACCGAGACGGGGTACTGGTGGGCAGGGAACATTTGCGGACCGGGGATTATACCGTCACCATGGACGATGGCATGCGGCGGACCAGCACTGTTCCTGCGCAGGGCTTCCGTAGCGTGGGGGTGGGGAGTCGGGTCGTCCGTGAGGACGGCCAACATCAATGGGTGGAGAGCCGCGAGTTCGGGCCGAACCGGGAGTCCGACCGGCTGCAATTGGGTCAGTATCGCAACATCCTCGGAGATGCAGTGTGGCAGCGTGTCCGTGTCCGCATGGAGACCGTCATTCACCTCGCGAGCGCCACTGCCGATCCGGACAACCCGGTGCAGTGGAGGAATGCGGACCCCAGCGGGCGCGCCAGAGAAACCTGGCTGAATTGGGGGATTACAGGCCGGGCGTCGATTGAATACGATCGGGTGTATCCAGGCGAGGGTGGGCGAATCACACTGGGGCATTTTCAGCGGCTGGATTCGAATTGGTGGCAGTACGAGAACCGTCGGGGGGAGGTCGTCGCCGGCCGGATGGCGACCACGGACGTCCGGGGCTGGTACCAGAATTGGAATGGGAACCGTTGGGTGTGGTACGGCGGGCCGGGAGAGCTCCAATCGGATGACTGGAGCCGGCCGGCCTACCGGGCTACCTTCACCCACCTGGCAGACGGCAGGATGCGGGTGGAATTTGCGGTCTATGGCGGGCTCGAGCGCAATAGGGCAGACAATCCGTCTCAGGGGTTCCATTACCGGCGCGTGAACGAAGGGGCGAGCGGATATAACCCGGAGCAGGACGTGATCCGCGGCCGTGCGGAAAGCGGGCGCGTGGAACCCGGACAGGACGCTGTGCGCGTCAGGGTGACATTGGAGTGGCCCAGGTTTGATGCAGGCCGCGCCCCGAGGGGAGAGTATCGCGTAGGATTCTCCGGCACTCCGAGCTCACTTACTGTTCCATCCGTCGGCGACCGGCGGCTCGGCACAGCCGTCTTCACCTTCCAGCGGATTCCTGGAACCGATCGTTTCGCACTCGCGGGCCGAAACGATTGGTACGTCATCCCGTACGTTGTGGTGGAGGTAAGACGTATCATCCCTTCCGCTGGCGTTGGCGGCCCGGGTGGGTCTGAAACAGGGCCCGTCTTTCGCTTCCTCAACCCGAGCTACCCGGAGATCCCTGTGCTCGGTGGTGCGCCGCAACCCATCCACGACGCCTTCGGCCTGGTGGAGGAGCGGGGGGACAGGCCGAGGCTGTATGCCTATCGTATCGACGGCGCCACAGGTGCGAGGCGGGAGGTGGGCTATTACCCCGGTACCGCGAATGAGCAGCGTCATTACCATTTCGGCAACTTTGATCCTGCCGGGCGGTTCATGGCGAATCGGCTTCAGCACTTCCCCTGGTTTACCCGGGGTGGTTTCTGGAACACCCTGGGCGCTTACACCGTGGGGGCCTTTTATGCCGACACGGGCGGATTCCTCGCCGCCACCGACCCCACAGGCCGGGTGCGGGTCCCGGTGCTCTTCGGAGCCTTTGGGGAAACTGACTGGGATGTGAATACCTTCAGGCTTTGGCAGGGGGCGGCCCGTGCGGGATTGGAGCTCATGGCATTCAACGCGGCGGGAGGGCTGTTCACAGCGGCCAGGACTGGGAGCTTCGCCTACTTCAACACCCTGAGGGTCGGGTCGCGGACCTTCACCTTGTTCGGCGCCAGGGCAGCTACCGGCGGGGCCATGATGAACATTGCTCGGGGCTATGGCCTGGCCGCTGAAGCGGCATTCGGCACAGGGCGGGTCGCAGCGGCCACGAGCTGGGGCTGGAGGGCGGCTTCGATCGCAACCCGGACCGCTCTTGTGGGAGGCAGCGCCGCGCTCTTCGGATACCAGGCTTATCAGCAGACCGGCAGCCTGCAGTCCGCCGTGGCGTATGCCGCCGTCGGCGCACTGCTGGGGAATCTCACCTTCGGGGCAGGAAGGGCTGTCGGGCAGGGGGTGACGGCTGCCTGGCAAGCGGGTGGGGCCACCGGCCGTGGCCTCGGCGCCATCAGCACCGTGGGCAGAGGAGCCCTCTTGGGTAACGCAGGATCCGTCGGCCTGGCGGCGCGTCAGGGATGGGGCGCGGCTGCAGCGGGCCTGCAGGGAACGGTTGGCACCGGCTTGGTCGGCAAAGCGGCCTTTGCGGCTGGCAGCTTCCCTGCCACCTCGGTCCATCTTTTCAGGACGATGATGGTTGTTCAGCTGACCAGCATCTCCGCTCAGCTTGCCATGCGCGGGGCCGGGAGGAGCTGGGGTGTGCAGGAGCGGGTGGCCGATCGGCTCCGGCGGGAGGACGGGACCGTGGAGGAGCGGCGCGAGGTGAGGGTTGTGGATGAAACCACAGGCGAGCTTCTCTTCGGCGATGCAGGCGAGCTCAGGGGGCTGGGACACCATCTCCTGGGCCAGTTCCTGGGGATGGCTACTTACGACCAGCAGTGGATTCAAAATCCCGGCCAGGCGCTTCTGGGCCATCTGATGCTGACGGCCCAGATGCAGATGGTCGGGCCGATCTCCGGCGCTCTGTGGAAGGGGTCGGCTCCCGGGGTGGTGAAAGCACTGGGTTGGTTGCCCCGGTCGGTCAGCACCGCCCTCACGCTCCAGGTTTTCCTCCCCACCGCCAGCTATTTCGTGGGGGAGCCGGTGACCTGGGCGCTCATGAGAAGCGGGTTGAGCCGCGGCGCAGCGGAGCTCGTCGGTTCCTCGCTTGATTTCCTCATCGCGCCGACTGGCGGCGACCGTGCCCGGGCCGCGATAGGAGAACGCGCATTGACGCCGGAGGCGCGTGTCGGGGCGCGCGACATCGTCCGCGCGAACGAGGGGATCGAGCGGGCGAACCAGGCGGCGGATGCGTTGGGGGGCGCCCGAAAGCCGTTCGATGGCTACGGCTTGAACGCCAAGCAGTCCGAGACATTGAGGAATTGGATCGGCAGCGCGGTTCCAGGAAGCGACGTGCCGCGCGACTTGGCCACCCTGGAGCGGAATATCGCCGTTGAGCTGGGCAGCGGGCGGACCGAGAACCAGATCGTCGACGAGCTCGCTGCCAAGCTCCCTCGGGATGGATCCGGCAACGACATCGGCCGCAGAAACGCGCTGCAGATCTTTGTCAACAACGTGGCCGACGCCGTGCGATCCCGGGGACATCAGCAGGTTCGGGCAGAGATGGATGCCGGTGTTGACCCCGCGCGAGGGCAGGCAGTGGTCTCAACCCCTGCAGCCGCGACCCCCGCCAGGCCGCCGGAGGCGAATCCGGTGCACGAGCTTCGCAACGCGGCCAATCGTCTCTTCCTGGCATTGGGTGAACCGCGCGATCCGATTCGCGGCCAGAATCCTGAGGCGCTGGAGTCGGTCGCCCGGGCGCTGGAGGCCCTGGCTCAGGCGGCGGACCAGCTGGCTCCCATCCAGCAGAACCAACTGGCCGAGCGGATCGGCCAGTTGCGTCAGGCCATCGAGGCGCTTTCTCGATCGCCGGCCGTCGGGCCGTCGGATCGCAGTCATCTGATTTCGGGATTGGCGGCCCTTTCCGGAGCAGCCAGCGTCCTGGGTGGGACTGCCGGCGCGCAGGTCCAGCCGCTCCTCGATCTCGCGGCAGCAATGAATCGGGGCTCGGGGCTTTCGCAGACAGACACCAACGCACTTGCCGCGGCGTTCGCAACCCTGAAGGGAGCGGGCGCTCAGGGCGCAGAACCGCATGCGCGCGATTTGGCGCGGGTGATGATCGCTCGTCTGATGGGCCCCCAGGATAAAGAGGATCGCTTGAACACCCTGGAGGAGCTGAGCCCGGCGTTATCCCATCTGGTCGGGGTGCTTCCCGAGGGGGATGCCCTTCGAACCGGACTGTTGGATATTGTGCGCAGCACGGGCAGGGAACTGACGCGTGAGGCGTTGTCTGCGCTCGAGGTGGGGACTGTCATTGAGACGGCAGACGGCAGGCTCTTCCGCTACGAAGGGGAGTCGGTCGCCCGGACGACCCGCGAGGTGGAGCGGGACGGCGCGGAGAGCACGGTCCGCGCCTGGAGGCCTTTGGATACTGAGGGCCGCCCGTCAGGCGAGCGGCAGACGCTTTCCGAGGAGCAAATGGCGGGTGGCAGGCGGGTGGAACTGCGCCCTGCGGAGCCCACGGAAACCCGCAGGGAAAGCGATTACACGCGGCTCGATGATGCGACCCGAACGGAAACAACCGGCCGGCGGCCTACCGCGGAGCGGCTGCCCAACGGCGCTCAGGTTCTGCTGGAGCGCTCCGGCCGCCTCTCGCCTGAGGCGCAGCTCTCCTTCATCAGGGGCATGAGTGAGGCGATCGGGGCCGAGGTCCGGAACCTGCTGGATGCAGCCGAGAGGAGCCCCACGTTGGAGAGGGCCGACGCAGCGCGCCAAGGGGTGGATCGGTACATCGGCTTTGCCCGGAGGGCGCTGGAGGTGATCAACCCGGCCCGGTTCTCCGGCGACAAGGAGGCCTTCAGGGGCTTCGTCAACGATCTCTGGCGGGATGTCTCCGGGACGTTCAACCGGCTCATGGGTGTGGCTGAGCGTGTGGTGAAAGCAGAGGGGGCCAGGGCCTCGGACTTCGTCCAGGGGCTCGGCCAGACGTTCCAGAACCT
>CAYJTM010000061.1:0-6390 GCA_964373055.1 uncultured Planctomycetia bacterium | reverse complement strand
CAGGAGATTTCAACCGGCGCGTATGGATCAATAAGCTTGACCGCCCGGGCACAGACCTCCTGCATGGCGCTTTCCATCGCTTCACCCGTCGGGAAACTTCCCACAGCGGAGAAGTCCAGGTCTTCCGAGAAACGATAATCGCCGAAATAGCATTTCTTGAGAGCCGTGCCTCCCTTAAAGACCAGCGTCTCCTTGAGAGCTTCCACCTGAGCAATCCCGGCCAGTATCCACGAAAGCAGGTAATCCCGCTCCAGCGCTTCCCACGGCAGCTTAAGGCGCTTGCGAGCTTCCAAGAGCCGATTGCGAAGCGGCGTCACTTTCGAACCTTTCCCGGCAGATTTTCCTGAATCATCCACCGCCGGTTGCACGGCCCACGGTGGGGACCGGCAGGGTCAAGTATCCGATAGCCCTTGCTGGGGATTGCCAAAAGGGGGGCCAGGCGATCCGGGTCGATTCCTTGCTGTTCGAGAATCCATCCGAGCCGCTTCCCGGTGGCTGCATCCAGTTTAAGGGAGTAGCGGACGATCTTTTCTAAGTCGAGCTGGGGTCCTCGCGCCTGAAAAGCATGCATGATTTCTGCGAAATCACCGCAGTATCGCGGCATCATCAAACCATCGAGAAGCGTTCTTTCAGGATCCGTCATCTTGATCCGGGTTTCACCCACCCAGGTTTCCTCTATGCCAAAGAAGCGCTCTGGCTTGACCTGAACGAATTGGTAGATTGTCCCTCCGGCGGGATACCCCTTGTCATACCTACGCTTCTTCCTCTTTGCTCCAACCAAACGAGGGATCGAGGTTCCTGTGGTCGTCAATACAAAAACGCGCCGTGGAAGCTGCTCCGTCAAGCCGTGATGGTGAAACGCCGACCAATGGCTGATCGCCGCCGGATGGACCAGCGCCATCCCGACCTCAAACTCATGCAGAGGGGAGACGCCAGGGACAGAAGAGGGAAGAGAGTAGAGTCCCTTTCGTAACCTCACCACCCACCCCGACCTGGCCAGATAATGCAGAGCCTGCCGAAGATAAGGGGCCGAGAGGCCCACCGAGGGAGCAAGTTCTCTGACCCGCTCCAGCGTAAAAATCCGATCGCCGCTTTCGGCCAGCTTCCTGACTAGCTCAACCCCAGCGGTGCTATGGATAATCCGTTCCGTCGTGCTCATTCTGATACATATAATACACCTATTGTTTGATTTAATCAAACAAATGATGTTTTACATATAACCTGGCCGGAAACAGAGAGACCACGGGGAGCACCTCAGAACCTCCAACCCCCGCTTTACGAAAGCGGTGCTCTACCAACTGAGCTACGCCGGCATGAAAAACATTATAGCCCAGCCTCTTGCTTGACGAACACCCGGCCGCTCCCGTCGTGGAGGAGCACCTGCCAACCCTTTCGCGCTTCGGGGCCGATCGCCTCCCAATCCTCCTCGGTGATCAGGCAATACCGCCGGCCGGTGGTGGGTTGGCTCAGCAAGTCCCGGAATGCCGGCCAAGCGTGCGCGCTGGTGACGCGCGCGACCGTCTTGGAGTACAACAGGAGCGAGGCCACGTCCTGCCGGACCGAGATCACCTCCCCCGGCGCCTGGGCGAGGATCGGGTCGATCAACGGCGCCAGCCGGATGTTTTCCTCGTACCGTGTTTTGTGCACCGGCACGGGGAAACAGGCCAGCGCCACCGCCGCGGCGACACCTAGGCCGGATACGCCGGCCACGATCCGGGAACGCCAGGCCGGACGGATCCACCGCTCGGCCGCCAACCCCACCAGCAGCGCGGTGGCCGCGTAGGTGGGCAGGATGTAGTAATGCACCTTGTGCAGGGCGATGCTGAAACCCAGCGGAAGAGCCGCCGCCCACAGAAAAACCATCACCCATCGCGGCTCCTTGCCCTGCCGGACCCGGCCCCAGGCGAGCCAAGCTCCGGCGATGGCCAATGGCAGCAAATACCAATACTTGTCCAGGATCGCCCATCCGTAGTAGTACCAGGGCTTGGCTAGGTGTTGGGCCTGCCACGTGAAAAAATCCACGCTCTGCCGCCGGTAAACAGCCCAGAGTGTCTCCCCGAACCGGACCTGCTCCGTCCAGGCCCAGGCCGCCACCGGGGCAATGGCCAGAACCCAGCAGCCGAGGAAAGCCGGGTGAAACAGCTCCCGCCACTGCCTGCGCAGGAGAAGGGTGGCCGCCGCCACGGCCAGAGGAATCAGGCCCACCATCTCCTTGGTCATGATCGCTCCCAGGCAGGCCGCTCCGGCGAGCCAGTACCACCGCCGGCGCGGCGGGCTGCCCTGCGCCAGCATGAGCCCCACGAACGCCCAAACCAGGAACGCGATCAGCGGCAGGTCCGGCCGGCACTGCCGGCCGATCCGGAGAACGTGGTCCGTGAGCAGGAAGGCCATCCCGGCGCACCACCCGCCCCAGGGGCTGATCAGGATGCGGCCCAGCACGTACAGGCCCGCCACCGCAAACCATGTCATGACCATCGAGTACAGTTTTGCCGTGAGGGGAGAAACTCCGAACCACTGGAAGCAGAGCGCCGTCGGCCAGATGCTCATGGGGAAATGCCAGTAGTAGATGTGGCCCATGATCGGGTCGAACATGTAGAGCCAGCGGTTGGTCCGGGCGACCTCTTCGGCCACTGCGGCGTAGTGGATGCCGTCCGAATCAAGGGAAGGGGCGTTGGCTTGGATGAAGATCAGGAAGAAGGCGAGCGCCGCCAGAGAACCGAAATACTTTGCCATCGCGCAGCCAGTATAAGACAAATCATGTTCAGGGCGGTGCGAATCGTCCCGCGCCATGTCCCGGTGATCTTGGAGGTCCCCACCCGCCCCCGGTAGTTGACCGGGATCTCAATGATCCGCTGCTTCTCAAGCAGGCCCCAGATGACCATCTCCGGCAAAAAATGAGAACCACCCACCGTCAGGTGATTCCGGATCTTCTCATAAGCGGGCCTGTTGATCAGCCGGAAGGTGCAGCCGCAGTCGGAGAGGGAGGGCCCGTCGAAGAGCACCTCCAGCAGTTTGGCGACGGCAAGGTTCCCCAGCCGAAGGGCCGATTTCATGTTGGCGTCCTGCCAAATCAGCTCCTGGGTGGTGCGGGTGCCTAGCACCATGTCGAAATCATCGGCGTAGGCCAGCAGCTTATGGAGGTCCCGCGCCTCGAACGTCCCATCCGGCTCGCACAACACGATGAGGTCTCCCCGGGCCTCGGCCATCCCGCGCCGGAGCGCGAACCCGTAACCTTGGTTCTCTTCGCGCACCACGCGGGCCCCCGCCCGGCCGGCCTCTTGCGCCGTCTTGTCGCGGGAGTTGTTGTCCACCACAATAACCTCGTCCACAACCCCCAGCTCAAGGAACCGCCGGACAGCCTGGAAGATGTTGGGCTCTTCGTTGTAAGCCGGAAGCACCACGGAGAGACTGCCCACTAAATCCCCAGCAGGATGACGCACAGGCCGGTCAGCACGATCACCAAGCCGGCGAGGGCGTGAGCGTAGCGCTCCATCCACTCGGCCCGGATGAGGCGCACGCCGGCGTAGCTCAAGCAGCTTTGCCCCACCACCATCCCGATCGTCACCAGCGAGAAAACCCCGCTGACCGCGGCGATCGCGGGAACCCCCTCCTTGTAGGCCAGGAACATGAGCGGGATCAGGGGCTCGCAGGGGCCAAAGACCAGCACCGCGATCAGGAGCCAAACCCGGCGGGTCGCGTAGGCCTTCACCGCGTCCTGCATCGAGAGGTGGGGATGCGGATGCTGCGCGTGCTTCAAGCCCCAGAGCATGTAGGCCGCGCCGAAACCGATCAGCAGCCAGATCGCCACGCCGCCCCGCCAGGCATCAACCCCCTCCAGCCGGTGAGCGGCCCATCCGGCCCAAAGCCCCAGCGCGCCGATCAGCAGCGAGGAGAGGACGTGCCCGATCCCCGCCAGCGTGGTGATCCAAGCCAGCCGCCGCATGGTCCAGCGGGACCCTTTCGCCAGCGCCACGAACGGCACCCAATGGTCCGGAGCCAGCGCGTGGAAAAAGGCGACGGAAATTGCGGATGCTAAAAGAATAACCACGAAATCATCCTGAAGCAGGCCTTCCGCAACTAGGAGAGGGCCTCTAGCGTGGAGCCGTCCACGATGCATTCACCTGCTTCCGCGTAGGTGGCGGGGCACGTGGGGCAGCGGAAATTCGCCTTCGCGAAAGTGGCCAGGTACCCGGCCTCCTGCATGGCGCGCGTGAACTCCTCTGCCTTGACCTTCGCCGGATCATACACCACCACGGCCAAGCCCTCCTCCTCGCTCACCTTGACTTGGGCAACACCCGGCAGGGCTTCCAGCGCTTTCTGGACCTTGTCCGCCGATCCGGGAGCCATCCCGGTGATCACCAGCGTGGAGGCCTGAACGGCGGACACCTCCGCGACTGAAGGAGAAACAAAAAACAGCACCATCGCCAGAAGAGATAAACCTGCCATCATTTTTTTCATGCCGTCTCTACCTCCATTTGTTTCATTCTATCACGGCCTTCAGGACACCTACGGCCAGCAGAACAAGGCCGAAGGCGCAGACGACCGCGGCGCCGGTAGGGAGGTCCAAAAAATAAGAAGCGGCAATCCCCAGCACGCTAGTGAGGGCACCGACCCCCCAGCCGATCACCAGGCGGCGGCCGACTGTTCTCCCCAGCAGCACACCGCAGATCGCCGGCACGATCAGGAAGCTGAAGACCAGCAGGACGCCGGCCATCTCCACGGAGCTGGTCACCACGACGCCGAACGTGATGTAGAAGAAGAGGTCCCACCAGCGGACCGGGATCCCCTGGTCGAACGCCTGCCGCGGGCTCTGCGAGATAAAGAGCAGCCGGCGGCGGAACAGCCAATGCAGGAAGCCGATCGCACCGTAGATCGCCGCCATCTTGGCCACCTCGGCCCAAGTGACAAAGAGCAGGTGGCCCACCAGCAGCGACTTGAGCTCCTCGCTGCCTTCCGAGGCCCGGCTCAAGACCAGGATGGACGCGGCCGCCGCCACCGCGTAGACCACCCCGATGATCGCTTCGTGCGGCACCTTCTCTTCCCTAAACCGGGTCAGCGCGAAGATGACCGCGCCGAGGAAGGTGAACCCCAGCGCGAAGGCGTAGCCGGCGCCATGATGCAGCCCGAACCCGAACAGGAACCCGACCGTGGAGCCGAGTGCCGCGATCTGGGCGAGGGCCAGGTCCACGAAGATGACCTGCCGCTCGATCACGTGGAGGCCGAGGTAGGCGTGGATCCCGGTCAGCACCAAGCAGGCGGCGAAGGGTGCCGCCATCAGCCGCAAGAATTCGGTCATTTTCCCTCCAGCGCACGGACCAGCTGCCGGATGTTATAATCCACGAACGCGATGTAATCGGACGCCTCCGGCAACTCCCTGACGTTCTGGCACAGGATCACCACTTCGCCATTCACCCGCCGGGCCAGCACCTCCGAGGAGCTTTTTGAGAAATAGGTCGGTTGGATAATCGCTTTGATCCCCCGTTCCTTCATGTAGTTTTCCAGGAATCCCAAATGCCTCGGAGAGGGAGGAACTCCCGGCTTGGGCTCCAGGAACTGCTCCACCTGGATCCCGACAAACTCCGTCAGGTAGGGCCATTCGTTGTGGTAGCCGATCACCTCTTTCCCCCGCAGCCCCGACGAGAGCTGTTTCCATTCGGCGATCTTCGCGTCCAGGCGGGCGAGGAAGTCCGCGAGCCGTTTTTTGTATTCCTGCGCGTGGGAGGGATCGATCTCGGAGAGTTTTTCGGCGATCGCCCGCGCCATGATCCGCCCGTTCTCCGGGCTGGTCCAGTAGTGCGGGTTTCCGAAGAGATGGATGTCCCCCATCAGCCGGGAAAGGGGCTTGTCCTGCACCTCCAGCAGGGAGATCCCCTTGGAAAGATCCAGGTTGCCCTCACGACCCAGGAACAGATCCGGATTGCCGGCGGCTTCCAGCAGCGGATCCCTCCACACCTCGAGATCCAATCCCGCATGCACGAACAGGTCGGCCTTCTTGACCTTCAGCACATCGCTGGGCCGGGGCTCGATGAAATGCGGGTTGAACCGGGGCGGCGCGATCGTGGAGACCTCGACCCGGTCTCCCCCGACCTGCTTGATCAGGTCGGCGAACGTGGAGAGGGTCGCCGCCACTTTCAGCGGCTGCTCGGCGGCGCTATCCATTGGAATACTAACTAAAGTCATTGCGAGGCCTGCAAAGCAGGCCGCGGCAATCTTGTCTTTAAAACCGAGATTGCTTCGCTGCGCTCGCAATGACGTGGGTGGTTTTCTCATGGTTTTTCTTACTGGATCTTGTGCTTGTGCGTGCCGATGGCGAACGTGCCCTGCAGCATCACCGCATCATCGGTCTTCTCGTTGGCCCTCTCCTCGTGCCGGAACTGGAGCCGCCACCGC
>CAYJTM010000060.1:0-6475 GCA_964373055.1 uncultured Planctomycetia bacterium | reverse complement strand
GTCGGGGCTGGGCGGGCCGGCCCGGCCGAGCATCTGGTCCACCCGTTTCTTGACCGCCGCGCTCTGGTCGCTCTTGTTCTTTTTGAGGGCGGCCAGCTTCTTCTCCGCCTGCTTGATCTGCTCATCCAGCCCCCCCTGCTGGTCCTGCAGCTCCTGCCGGATCAGCGGGGTGAGCTTGCGTTCCGCGTCGTCGGCGGAGATCGCCTTCTGGTTGTAGGCGGTGATGATCTGGTTGATCTGCCCCTGCCGGGCCAGCATCTTCTTCTGGGCCTCGTAGCCCTTCGGGTCCATCTGCTTGAGCCGCTCCAAGCTTTCCCGCTGCTGCTCTTCAAGCATCTTTTGCATCTTGGCCATCTCTTCCTGCATCTTCTCCATGTCCATCGCCGGGGCGCCGGCGGGGGTTTTCGCGCTGTTCGACTTCGGTAACGGCGCTCTTTTGGGCGGCTCCTCGGCATGAACGGTTGCCGAGAGCGCCAAACAGAAAATAACGGTCCCCCAAAGAGCTCTTTTCATCGGTTTCTCTCCCCTTGAAACTCTTGGAATTGCTGCTTAAGCTGCCGGAGTTCCTCTTGCTGTTGCTGGATGGTTTCCTCCTGATACTTGACCTTGGCGGAGAGGGCCTTGACGCCCGCGATGGAGTAGGTGACGTAGGAGGCGACGTCGATGGCTTTGTCGTCGCCCGGCTTGATCTCATCGGGCGACCACTCGGCGACAAGCCCGAGACGGGAAGGGTTGGGGCCCTTGAACTCCTTCCATTGGTAGTGAACGATGGGGAGCTTGTCAATGGTCGAGAGGATGGAAGCCTCGTCCTTTCTGGTCAGCACGGAAATGTTCTTCTTCTTGTCTTTGGAAGAGTAGTAGTAGAAAGCGGACCCCACCACGTGGCCATTGGTGTAGAGACCGAAGTAGCCGTAACCGATATGGGACCAGTAGCCGGAACCGCCGTTGTAGGCAAACAGGGCAGGCTGCCAATAGTTGCCGTTTTGGAAATAGCCCCCGTAATAGCCGCCGTAACCGTACACGCCGTAGTAAGCGCCGGAGCTAATGGAAGCCCAGTTGCCTTGGGGGGTGTAGAAGTACCCGCCGACGCTGCTGTAGCCAAGGGAGCCCCAGTTGCCGTAGGAGGTGTTGTATCCATGAACAGGGTGGCCCCCGCCGCTGCCAAGACCCGCAATGCCGTAGGCGGCGCCCTGGATGTAGGCAGCCCAAACGCCGCCGTTGGGCTCGTAGACGTGCAGCCGCTGGCTGGGGTTGGTGGTGTTGATGCCGACGTAGCCGGCACGGTTGATGGATAACCGATCTCCTGTGCCGCCTTGATGGATCGCGAACGTGTTGTTGGCGTTCGCGCTCATCCACCACCCGTTCATCTGGTCGCCGTTGTTGATCAGTCCGATGCGGGCGGCGGGGTCCCCAAAGGTATTGCTGCCGTTGCCCCGCGCCAGGATCCACCCATTGACCTCCAGGCTCCTCTGCAGAGATCCGTTGCCGATGGCTGACAGCGGTGTCGCCGTCCCGATGCCGACGTTGAAGTTGGGGGTGATGTCGATGGCATTACCCACGCCGTTGATGCCAATCGAGAAGGTATTGGGCAGCCTCCCGGCTCCGCCCGCGTTGTCGTGGCGGGCCACGATCCACTCCCCGGTGCCGTTTTGGGAGGTGAGCCCCAGGCCGGAGATGCCGGTGGGGAAGCCGTTTCCATTGCTGTGGATTCTGACTTGAGAGCCGCCGGGGCCCGCGGTCCAGGGCCCGGTCACCGTCAACCGATTGGTGGGCAGCGTCGCTGTGCCGATGCCTACGTTCATTTGCCCGCCCGCGCCGGGCACGAAGAGGGCGTAGTTGGTTTGGCTGGCCCCGCCTTGGACCTGCAGTCGGGAAATCGGCTGGGCGACGTTAAACCCCGGCCCGATGCCGAGCCGGTCGAAGACGAGCAGCTCCCCATCGGCGGGGGTCGTGCCGTTGTAGCCGCTGCCGATCGCCATGGACTGGCTGCTGGCGGTGCCCGCGGCGGTCGGGGCGGGGTAGTAGGTGACGAACTCGATCGTTTCGGCCCAGCATGGCGCGGCCAGCCCGCACGCGGCGAGCATCAGAGCGATCCGGAGCTGCCAGAGTTGTGCCATGCCGAGCCCCCCCCTCTATTGTGAGTAACCCCCTCGCCGCGTATCTTATTCCCGCCGTCATTCTACAACAGTTCTATACGAGTTTGCGCGCCATGAAGGCCGTGGCCAGGCCGATATACGTCCCGGTCAAATTGCCAAAAATCGCCATCTCAGAGAAATCGCGGCAGGGAATCCAGGTGCTCTTTCCAGGGGAGGATTTTCACGCCATCCAAGACCCGCGCGTGCTCCGCCCTGCTGACGAGGTGGCACGGCACGCCGGGGTGCTCCTCCCGGAAGGATTTCAAGCCGCTTAAATCCGGGCCCGCCGGATGAGGGGTTGCCTTAATCTCGAAAGCCCCAAGGATTTTCCCGTGCCGCTCGATGAGCAGGTCCACCTCGGTTCCGATGTTGGACCGCCAGAAATAGAGGTTGGCCTCGCTCCGCGCGTAGCTCAGATGCCGGTAGGTCTCCAGCACGATCCATTGCTCGAAGAGCCGGCCCGTCACGGCGCGGTCCTGCGGGGCTTTCAGCCGCTTCAAGATGGCGTTCGTTACCCCGGTATCGAACAGGTAGAACTTCGGGTGGGCCACCATCCGCTTCCGCAAGCTCTTGCGCCAGGGCATCAGGCGCAGGCCGATCAGGGTGTCCTCGAGGATCTCGTAGTAGCTCTGGACCGTCCGGACGGGCAGTTGGCATTCCCGGGCGGTGGAGGAAAAGCTGAGCAGCTCCCCCGATTGCTCCGCGGCCAAGTCGAGGAACCGGACGAACCCGCCCAGGTTCCGGGCCAGCCCCTCCTGCTGGATCTCTTCCCGCAGGTAGGTCTCCACGTAGGCCGAAAGGATGGAGGCCTTCTTTTCGGGATCTTCCGCCAGCCAGACCGGAGGAAGCGTTCCATAGCGAAGGGCCTCTTCCAGTTTGAAGCGGTCCGCGATCTCCCTGTGAATCAGCGGGAAGAGCTCGTATTCCAGAGCCCTGCCGGCCAGCAGATTGGCGCCGCCCCGGCGGAGTTTCCGGGCGCTGGATCCGGTGAGGATGAACTGGACCGGATGGCGGCCCATGAGATGCTGGATTTCGTTGAGCAGGATGGGCAGCCGCTGGATTTCGTCCACGAAGACGGTCTGGACCTTTCCGGCCGCGATCTTTTCGGAGGCCTCCGCGCGGAAAAGGGAGGGATCCCCGGAGTATTTGAAGAAGGTATCGGAGAGGAGTAGGTCCACCCTCCAGACGCCGGATTTGAACTGATGCTCGATGAGGGTGCTCTTGCCGGTCTGCCGGGGGCCCAGCAGGAAGAAGGAATCCTTCTTTGGGAGGCGGACAGCCCTATTAATCATCATGCAAGAGTGTAATGTATTCCTGCAGCGATGTCAATAGCCGCGGATAGCCAAGGCCGTGGCCAGCCCGATATAGGTGCCGGTCAAATTGCCGAAGATCGCCATCAGCTGTAGGCCACCCCCGCGTCCACGATGATCAGCGGGCCGATTTTTTCAGTGACCCCACGGCCTCTTTAAGCTGTTGGCTTTCCTCCCGCAGGAGGCGCACCTCGTCCTCCAGGGAATTGTTCTGGGCCTTAAGCTCCTTCACCGCCTCCAGGAGGACCGCCGTGAAGCGGCCGTAGTCCACCGCGCGGTAGTTCTCCTCCCCCCACGTGGTCACCAACTCCGGGAAGACTTGCTCCACATCCTGCGCCACCACGCCGATCTCCCGGTGGCCGGAGGAGCGGCCCATCTTCTTGTAGGTCTCGTTCCAGTCGAACGCCACCGGGCGGATACGATCCAGTTTTTCCAGCACGCCGGTCAGCGGAACCACGCCGGTCTTCAGCCGGATGTCCGAGGAGGTCGGGAACCCGGTCGCGTGCGCCTGGCCGGCCACGTCCAGCTTGTAGCCGGGATTTACTGACCCAATGGCGACGTTGCCGGCGGGGGTGATGTTGAGAAAGTCCTCCACGCCGTTAATGCCGATCGTAAACTTGTTGGGTCCTCCGTTTCCGCCGGCATTGTCGTAACGGGCCATGATCCACTCCCCGGTGCCGTTTTGGGAGGTGAGCCCCAGGCCGGAGATGCCGGCGGGGAAGCCGTTCCCGTTGCTGTGGATTCTGATTTGAGTGCCGCCGGAGCTCGCGGTCCAGGGGCCAACCACCGTCAGCGCGTTGGGCGGATCTGCCGTCCCGATCCCCACCTTGCCGTTGGCGGCGATCCGCATACGCTCCAGGTTGTTCGTGTCGAATCTCAGAGGAGTGTTCTCGGCGTTGGACAACGCGGCCGTCTCGTCAGCCATGTAGCCGAGATAGAGACCGTCGGCGGGCCCGGATCCCGTGTCGACGTTATGCACTTTCACATACACGGAGTTTCCCCCGGCCTCATACACGTCCAGCTTTCTTTCCGGCGCCGTTATTCCGATCCCCACGTTGCCGCCGGGCTGGATCGCCACCTTCGTGCTCCAAGCGGCTCCGTCGAAATAGTTCACGTGCAGGTCGTTTAGCCCCGCCGCCTGCTTGTGCGCGATCTGCCAGACCTTGTCCACCGCCTCGTCCGAACGCAGCTCCAACCCGGAGAAGTTCGTGGCGTCCCCGGTCCCTTGAATGCGCGCGAAAGCCGCGTCCTGCGGGTGCTGGATATCCAGCAGCGCCTGCGGGTTCGCGGTCCCGATCCCTACCCGGATCTCCGGCGTGCCTGCCGCCGCCGTGTCCGCCCCCGGCATGAAGAGCACCCGGTCCAGCGCGTCGTTGACTCCCACCACGTGCAGCGCTCCCGCCGGCGGCGTTGTCCCAAACACGGGACCTATCCCCAGCCGGTCGGCCACCAGCAGCGCGCCGCTCATATCATAGCCGGGATTGACCAGCGAATAGGGATTCCCCACGGTAGCGCCGGTGCGTACGTGCAGGCGCTCCGCCTCCCCGCTGAAGGAGGTCGGGTAGTAGGTGACCAGCTCAATCGTCTCGGCGCGGGAAGATCCCGGCGCAGCGGCGAGTGCCGATAAAACTACGAGCCCAAGATACCGAAGAAAGCACTTTACCATCGCTCACCTCCTCTTGTTGGCCGCATGTTCCAGAAGAATTTCAGGCAATTCCCGGAGGCCATCGGCGAAGGGAAGGATCTCAATCGGTCCTTCCCGCATCCGGCGTTCCCCGCAGTAAAAAAAATAGGCCTTCGCTTGGGGGTAATCCCCCAGGAAAGCCCTCAGTCCCCTCAGGAACTCCGGCCGAACCTTGCCGGTCCGCTTCACCTCGAAAGCGAGAAGCCCCTGTTCCCCGTAGAGGACGAAATCGACCTCCAAACCGGCGGCCGTCCTCCAGTAGTAAAGAGTCGAACCCAACCCCAGGTAATGGTTCCATGCCGAGAGGTCTTGGAAGAGGAGGGTTTCCAGGGCATGCCCGTCAATCTCCTCGGGCGTGTCCAGGGGGCCCTTGGGCCTGATCGTCCGATAAACCCCGGCATCGAAGAGGAAGAACTTGGGATGCTGGACGACCCGGCGCTTGGCCCTCTTGGAGAAAACGGGCAAGAGGACTCCCCAGAGTAGGTCCTCCAGGATCGAGAAATAATGCTCCACCACCTTCCTTTCCACAGAACAATCCCGGGCGATGGCGGACAGATTCAGCGCGGAACCCTGGGAGAAGCTGGCCGCCTCCAGAAAGCGGGAGAAGGCGCCGATGTTTCGGGTCAAGCCCTCCTGCTGGATCTCTTCCTGCAGATAGGTCTTGGCATAGCCGGCCAGATAGGCCTTGGGATTCTCTTCCGTATAGGCGCACGGCAACTGCCCATACTGCAAGGAACGCTCCAGCGAGAAGTCCTTTCCCAGCTCCACCGCTGTCAGCGGGTGCAGATAAAGGGTCAGGGCCCGGCCGGCCAGGAGGTTCACCGACCGTCCTTTGAGCTTCCGGGCGCTGGAGCCGGTGAGGATGAACTTGTAACGCTCCTTCTCGATCAGCCGGTGAACCTCGTCGAGCAGTTCCGGGATCTTCTGGACCTCATCCAGGACAATCCAGTCCCGGCAACCCTTGGGGATGTACTGGGAGAGCCGTTGGGGATTGGCCGAAAGCGGCAGGTACAGCTCCGCCTCCAGGAGATCCAGGTAAACGGCTTTGGGGAAGGTGTGCCGGACCCAGTACGACTTGCCCGTGCCCCGGGGTCCGAACAGGAAGAAGCTCTTGTTCGATGGAGGGGTTAACCGCCTGGGGTACATGGTTCCATTTTACACGTATTTTTGGAATCAGACGGGTAAAATTTAATAGCCGCGGATAGCCAAGGCCGTGGCCAGCCCGATATAAGTGCCGGTCAAATTGCCGAAGATCGCCATGAGCAGGCCGACGCCGGCCAGCCGCGGCGAGAAGGTGGCTCCCACGATCGGCGCGGAGACGGTGCCGCCGATGTTGGCCTGCGAGG
>CAYJTM010000059.1:0-6542 GCA_964373055.1 uncultured Planctomycetia bacterium | reverse complement strand
TCCGGGGCAAGAAGGCGGGCGATAATCCTTGGGAGGCCACCACGCTGGAGTGGACGGCCCCTTCCCCGCCGCCGCACGGCAACTTCGCGGCACCGGTCACGGTCCACTGCGGCCCTTACGAATACTCGGTGCCGGGCGCCAAGCGGGATTGGACGATGCAGACCGAAAAATTGCAGGGAGAAAAATGAGTCATTGCGAGCGACCAACGGGAGCGAAGCAATCTCCTTGCTGTCACAAGGAGGTTGCTTCGTCGGCCTACGGCCTCCTCGCAATGACGAAGGCCTCCCCCAATGTATAAATTCGTCAAAAAAGCGGTGAAGGGTCGAGGGTGTAGGGTGTATGAAAAACAACTCTAAAAAATTACTACACCCTGCACCCTACACCCTACACCATTTCTCGATTGTGACAGCGATAACGGGTTTTCTTTTAGTAATTGCCGGCGGGCTGGTCACCTCGACCGGGTCGGGGCTCGCGGTGCCGGATTGGCCGCTCTCCTATGGCACCTTGTTCCCGCCGATGGTGGGCGGCATCCGGTTCGAGCACAGCCACCGGGTGATCGCCGCCACCGTGGGGCTCATGACGCTGGTCCTGACTCTCTGGACGATTTTTTCGGAGCGGCGGCGATGGGTGCGGCGGATCGCGATCACGGCGTTCGGCATGGTGGTCCTGCAGGGGCTGCTGGGAGGGGCCACCGTTCTGCTGCAGCTCCCCCCCCAGATTTCCATCGCGCACGCCATGCTGGGCCAGATCTTCTTCTCAACGCTGATGGTGCTGGCCGCGGTTCTCTCGCCGGCCTGGAGACAGACGCTGGTCGCGCATCCCGCAACCCAAGCTCCGGAACTCTGCCGCCTCTCCTTTTTGGTGACGGCGGCCGCGGTCGCGCAGCTGGCGCTGGGGGCCGCGATGCGGCACACCGGCTGGCTCCCGGCCCTGCTGGCCGCGCATCTGGCCGGCGCGGTGATCGTTTCCACCCTGGTCGTCCGGACGGCCGCTTTGGTCCTGCGTAAATATCCGGAACTCAGGCGGATCGTTCGTCTTCTTCTCCTTTTGGTCGTGGCACAGGTTGGCCTGGGGTTGGCTACCTTTTTAAGAGGTGCATCTGTCTTGACTGCAACGGCACACGTCGCGGGCGGGGCTCTCCTGCTGGCCACCACTGCCGTGTTCGCACTCCGTGCCTTCCGCACACAGCTCCATTCCCTTCACCCTTCACCCTTCACCCTTCACCGTTTCTCCGCCTACCTGGAGCTGACCAAACCCCGGCTGACCTTCCTGGCGATCGTGACGGCGCTGGGCGGGTTCTTCCTCGCGGGAGAAACATCCGTACCAGGTACGCCTGCAGGCGTACCTGGTACGCTGGTTTTTATGCTCATGGGGACCACCCTTGTCGGCGCGGGGGCCGGGGCATTGAACCAGTATCTCGAGCGGGAAGCGGACGGCCGGATGGAGCGGACCCGTGGGCGGCCGCTTCCGTCGGGCCGGATCTCTCCGGATTCTGCGCTCACGTTCGGCATTTTCTGCTCGGTGGCCGGTCTGTTGATCCTGGCGCTGGGTACCAACCTGCTGGCGGCCGGGCTCGCCGCGGCGACGCTGGTCAGTTACCTCTTTATCTACACGCCGCTCAAACCCCGCACCGCCCTCTGCACGCTGGTGGGGGCGGTCCCGGGGGCGCTGCCCCCGTTGATCGGCTGGGCCGCGGCGCGCGGGGAACTGGACCTCCATGCCTGGCCGCTTTTCTTCATCCTGTTCCTGTGGCAGCTGCCCCATTTCCTGGCGATCGCCTGGACCTGGCGGGAGGATTACGCGCGGGCCGGTTTCCGGATGCTGCCGGTGCTGGACCCGGAGGGGGGCTCCACCGGACGGCAGATCGTCCTCTATTGCCTGGCCCTCATCCCGGTCAGTCTTCTTCCTGCGGCGATGGGCTCCTTCGGCTGGCTTTACTTCCTGATCGCGCTGGCCAGCGGGCTGGGGTTCCTCGCCTGCGGAGTGGCGACGGCCCGGGCCCGTTCCCGGCCTTCGGCCCGGCGGCTCTTCTTCGCCTCGATCCTGTACCTGCCGGTCTTGTTAACCACGATGACACTCGATAGGATGATCTCCTAATGGCCCATCACGGACACGACGCGCGCGCTGCGGAGCTTCCCACCACCGGCATCCCCAATGGAAAGCTGGGGATGTGGCTGTTCCTCGCTTCGGAGGTGATGTTCTTCACCGGCCTGCTGGGGGCCTACATCATCCTGCGGGCGGGCTTGGGAACCTGGCCCCACCCGGGCGAGGAGCTCAACATCCCGGCCGCGGCGATCAATACCTTCATCCTGCTGACCAGTTCCCTGACGATGGCCCTCGCGGTAGCCGCCGTGCACCGCGCGGACTCAGGCCGGCTGCGGCTCTTCCTGCTCTTCACCATCCTGCTGGGGCTGGCCTTCCTCGGCGTGAAAGGATATGAATACTCCCAGAAGTTCGCGCACGGCCATTTCCCGGGTAGCGGCATCTTCTGGGACTGCTACTTCACGCTGACCGGCGTGCACGGCATTCACGTGCTGGCCGGCGTGATCACGAACCTCTGGATCCTCTGGCTCACTTTCCGGGAGGATTTCCTGGAAACGCGAGGGCATTTCGTGGAGGTGGCGGGCCTCTATTGGCACTTCGTGGACGTGGTCTGGATCTTCCTGTTCCCGCTGGTGTACCTGATATGAGCAGCCACTCCTCCTCACAGCCCGGCTACGCCCCCTACGTGGTCATCTGGGCCTGGCTCATCGCGCTGCTGGCGGGCGGCACCTTTGTTTCCTACCTGCCGGTCGGGAAGACCGGCGTCGTGCTGATGATCCTGGGGATCGCGCTGATCAAGACGATCCTGGTGGGGCTGTTCTTCATGCACCTGAAGGCGGAGCGGTCGGTCTCCCTCTGGGTGGTCGTGCTCTTTCCTTTCCTGCTGGTCGGGGCCGCCGTGCTGCTGGTGGTGCCCGCCATTTTCTTTTTTGCGTAAGCCAGCTTGCGCCGCCTGATCCTTTGGTCTCTGCTGGTCTCGGCCATCGCCGGCGTCTCAATAGCGCTCATGCTGAGTCCTCCGACTCGGCCGTTCATGCTTCGACCCTTCGACAAGCTCAGGGCTCAGCATGAACGGAACCCGCTCACCCTGAGCCTGTCGAAGGGTGGGCGGTTACCGGCGCCCCTCTTCCGGCTGACCGATCAAACAGGCCGTCCGTTTGATTCCGCCTTTTTAAAGGGCCGGGTCTGGATCGCCGATTTCATCTTCACCTCCTGCGCGGGGACCTGCCCCGGCATGAGCTCCAAAACGGCCCTGCTCCAGCAGCGGCTGTCCCCGGAGATCCTGCTGGTCTCCTTCAGCGTGGATCCCAAGCGGGACACCCCGCCGGTGCTGGCGGAGTACGCCCGCCGGTACGGGGCGCGGCCAGGCCGCTGGTTTTTCCTGACTGGCCCTGAGGAGGAGATCCGCCGGGTCGCCCAGCAAGGATTTCACCTGAGCGTGGCGGAGGGGGGCAGTCCGGAGGAGCCCATCGTTCACAGCGTCCGGTTCGTGCTGGTGGACCCCATCGGGAAGATCCGGGGCTACTACGATTCGAACGAGCCGGCCCAAATGGAAAAGCTGATCCGGGATGCCGGAGCTTTCTAGGCTTCTTCCGGCGGTCAACGCGTCGCTGAACGCCTCGGCCGCCATTCTGCTCACGGCCGGCTTCCTGCTTATCCGCCGCAAGAAGATCGCCGCCCACCGGGCCTGCATGACCGCCGCTTTTACCGTTTCGGCGCTGTTCCTGGTGACCTACCTGACGCATCACGCGCTGCACGGCTCCACCCGCTTCCAGGGGACAGGCGCCGTGCGGGCCGTCTACTTCACCATCCTCATTTCCCACACGGTGCTGGCGGTAGCCATCGTTCCGCTGGCGCTGCGCACCCTTTTCCTGGCCCGGCGGGACCGGATCGCCGAGCACCGGCGGATCGCCCGCTGGACGCTGCCCCTCTGGCTGTACGTCTCCGTAACCGGCGTGGTAGTTTATTGGATGCTGTACCAGATGCGATGGCAATGAGAGCAGAAGGCAGTAGGCAGAAGGCAGTAAGCAGAAAAAAATCAGGTTTTCTCTGCTTACTGCTTTCTGCTTTCTGCCTTCTGGCAGTCCTGGCAATTCTCTCCTCAGGCGCCGCCCTGGCTTGCCCTGGCTGCAAAGAGGGGCTTTCCTCTCCGGAGAACCCGGCCGCTTCGGCCAAGCTGACCCGGGGCTGGGCCCGCTCGATCTACCTGCTCATGTGGACCCCTTACCTGCTCTTCGGCGGCGCCGCCTTCGCGATCATCCGCTCCGCCCGCCGCGCCAAAAAATGAGACTCGAGCAGATCTACCGCTCCGGGAAACCGGAGATCTCCATCGAGTTTTTCCCTCCCAAGACACCCGAGGGGGTCGAAAAACTTTTCGGCGAGACTCTCCCTCAGCTGAACCGGCTGAAACCGGCCTTCTTCTCGATGACCTTCGGGGCCGGCGGGACCACGCGGGACCTCACGATCGAGCTCTGCGACCGGCTGAAAACCCAAGCAAAGGTGGAAACCGTCTGCCACTTGAACATCATCGGTCAATCCAAGTCAGACACCCGAGAGAATCTGCGCCGGATCAAGGCGGCTGGGATCTACAACCTGCTGGCTCTTCGCGGCGACCCGCCGAAGGACCGGCCGGACTTCAAACCGCACCCGGACGGTTTCCATTCCTCGGTGGAGCTGATCGAGGAGGCGGGCAAGGACCCCTGGTTCTCCGTCGCGGTGACCGGCTTCCCGGAGGTGCACCCGGAGGCGAGGGACCGGGCCGCCGACATGGCCTACCTGAAGCGCAAGCTGGAGGCCGGCGGCCGAGTGATCATCACGCAGTTCTTCCTCGATAACGCCTATTTCTTCGAGTTCATGGAGCTCGTGAAGAAGGCCGGCATCACGGCGCCGGTCGTGCCGGGGATCCTGCCGATCCTGTCCGCTTCCCAAGTGAGGCGCTTCGCCGCCCTCTGCGGTTCCACAATCCCGCCCGACGTGGAAAAAGAGCTCTCCAAAGTGGAGAACGACGAGGAGGGGGCCGTGAAGTACGGCATCGAGCTGGCCACCCGGATGTGCGGGGAGCTGTTCAAAAGCGGCGTCCCCGGTCTTCATTTCTACGCCTTGAACCGTTCCCGCTCCACGGAAGAAATCCTTTCCAACCTGGGCCTCGCCTGATATCATACGGCCAAGGAGGGCCCGAGAATGAACCGAATCCTGATTGCTTTGCTGGCGTTGGGAGTGACGGGGGCGGCGGTTCCCGCTTTCGCGGGTGACGGATCCAGCGGGTCCTCCGCCAGCTGCGCGATCTGCAGCAAGACGACCTCCGACAACTGGGGGGTCAAGACCGGCTCTCAGCTGGCGCGGGGCGCGGCCAACGCCGGCGGCTGCTGGCTTGAGCTGGCAAACCAGCCGATGAAGGAAATGAAAGAGGGCACCCGCAACCCGGTGATCGGCGTTGCCAAGGGAGTCGGGCACACCTGTCTCCGGCTGGTCAAGGGAGTGGGCGAGATCGTCACGGCCCCGATGCCCAAGGCGAAGGACGGTTCGCAGATCGCCACCAATTGCCCGATGTGCATGTGGGAAGCGTAGCCCTAAGATAACCCGATCCACAGCATCAAACGGCCCCGGAGGAAGCTCCTCCGGGGCCGTTTCTCTTTAAGATATAATTGACGCAGCAGAGGAGGGACCCGCCCATGGACTCGATCAAGGATCGCGCTGAGAAGGTTTCGCGCCGGACCATCGAGGAGTTCGTCCGGAATTCCCGCGCGGCCGGAATCCTCAAGGAGCATTTGGACAAGATCGGCGTCGGCCTCTTCCCTCTCGTGGACCACATCACGGTCCGGACGCTGGACGTGGACCGGAGGGCCGGAGAGTTCCTCCGGCTGGGGTTCAAGTGGGATAAGAGTGTCGGCATGAACGGCCTCCTGGAATACGACGACTGGTGGGCCAAGGTCTACCGCAAGCCGGGCCTACCGGCGGTCTTCATTGACCAGGCCTTCAAGGGGCCGCGCGGCAACACCTCGGTGATCCCACCCTGGGTCCGCCGGTTCTCCGACCGGCTGCTGCACCACATCGCGGTCCGCGTCGAGGACATTGAGAAGGCGGTGGCCGCCATGAAGAAGCGAGGGATCCGCTTCGCCGGCCCCATCGTGGGGGGGCGCGGCACCGACCTGCGCCAGATCTTCACGGCAGCCGACGTGAAGCGGGGCCACCCGTTCACCGTGGTGGAGATCATCGAGAGGCACCGGGGCTACGCCGGCTTCTCTCCCCCTTCGGCCGACGCGCTGATGAAATCTTCTATCATCACCGCCCGACGGTGACGGACCTCGCACCCTACCTCAAAGACGCCTCCAATTTCCAGGGTGAGGCGGAGCGGCTGCTGTTGCCCTCGTCCGAGAAGGAAATCGCCCAGATCCTCCGGGAGGCGCAAAAGACCGGGACGCCGGTGACCATCGCCGGGGCCGGTACCGGATTGACCGGCGGGAGGGTCCCCCAGGGCGGCCTGGTGCTCTCCACCGAGA
>CAYJTM010000058.1:0-6579 GCA_964373055.1 uncultured Planctomycetia bacterium | reverse complement strand
CCAACGCCGAGTATGTCGCGCGGGACCTGGAGGCGGAGAACGAGCACCACCAGGGTCTGGCGATCCTGATCACCACCTCCAAGGCGCTGGCCAAGACGATTAGGTCCAAGGTGTCGCGCGGCTACATCGTGATGGCCAAGAGCTTGGACGAAGCGGCTGAGATCGCCAACGCGATCGCGCCGGAACACCTCGAGATCCAGGTGCGGCGCCCGGAGCTCCTGGTCCGCAAGATCAAGAACGCCGGAGCGATCTTTACCGGCTCCTACTCCCCGGCCTCGGTGGGAGATTACGCGGCCGGCCCGAGCCACGTGCTGCCGACCGGCGGGACCGCTCGCTTCTTCTCGGGGCTGGGGGTCGGAGAGTTCGTGAAGGTCTGCCACGTGATCGGCTATACCAAGAAGGCGTTGGAGAACGACCGAGAGATGATTGAGCGGCTGGCGAAGATCGAGGGACTGCCCAAGCACTGGGAATCGGTGGCGGCGAGGTTCAGCAAAGACGGGGAGAATTCGTGAAACGGACGGTGCTCATCGATAGAAAAACCAAGGAAGTCCAGATCCGGGGCCGGCTGAACCTGGATGGCAGCGGCAAGAGCTCCATCTCCACCGGCATCGGGTTCCTGGACCACATGCTGGAGCTGTTCGCCAAGCACGGCCTGTTCGACCTTGAGGTCAAGGCGAAGGGGGACCTCCACATTGATCTCCACCACACCAACGAGGACTTGGGGTTGGCGCTTGGGCAAGCGTTCCGGAAGGCGCTCGGGGAGAAACGGGGCATCCGCCGGATGGGCTCCGCCTTCGTCCCGATGGATGAGACGCTGGCCCGCGTCCGGGTGGTGGCCGATGTGAGCGGCCGGCCCCATTTCCGGCTGGACTGGGCGCCGGGCAGGAAGCCGGGGGAATTCCGCCGTGGCGGCAGGGTCGCCTACGGTCTTGAGGACGCCAAGCATTTCCTGGAGAGCTTTTCCGCCCGGAGCGGGCTCACTTTGCACGTGGATGTGCTCAAGGCCGGCGGCGACGCGCACCATATGCTGGAAGCGGTCTTCAAGGCGCTGGGCCGCGCGCTGAGGGAGGCGGTGGAGTTGGACGCCCGCGTGAGGGGAGTGCCGTCAACAAAGGGAAAATTATGAAAATCGTCATTGCGAGGGCACGAAGTGCCCGAAGCAATCTCCAGGAGGTTGCCACGCCCCGCCTTCGGCGGGGCTCGCAACGACCACCGCGATGATCGCGGTGGTCGACTACGGGATGGGCAACCTCTCCTCCGTGGCGAAGGCCTGTGCTTTCCTTGGGAGCCGCGCCGTGGTGACCTCCGACCCGAAGCAAATCGCCCGCGCCGGGAGGATCATCCTGCCGGGCGTCGGCGCCTTCGGCGCGGCGATGGGGGAGCTGAAGAAACGCCGCCTGATTGAGCCGGTCCTGGAGGCGATCGTGGAGGAGAAGCCCTTCCTCGGCCTCTGCCTCGGGCTGCAGCTGCTGTTTGAGTCGAGCGAGGAGTCGCCCGGCGTCCGGGGCTTGGGGGTCCTGCCGGGCAAGGTGAAGCGGTTCCCCCGGGAAAAGGGGCTCAAAGTCCCGCACATGGGGTGGAACCGGATAGAGATCGCGCAGCGCAATCCGCTGCTGGCCGACATCCCGGACGGCGCCTTCATGTATTTCGTGCACAGCTTCTACGCGGAGCCGGCCGACCGGACGCTGGTCGCCGCCCGCACCGGCTACGGCCGGAGTTTCCCATCGGTGGTCTGGGACGGCGGGTGGACGTGGGCCACCCAGTTCCACCCGGAGAAGAGCCAGAAGTGGGGGTTGAGGATCCTTAGGAACTTCTTAACAGCGGTACCAGGTACCTGAAAGGTACCTGGTACCGATTTAAACGGAGAACGCATGCTGATCATACCGGCGATTGATTTGAAGGGAGGGAAGGTGGTCCGTCTGGTGAAGGGGGATTTCTCGGCGCAGATTGATTACGGCGACGACCCGGTGGCGGTGGCCCAACGGTGGGTGAAAGAGGGCGCGCAGAGATTGCACGTGGTGGACCTGGACGGGGCCTTGACCGGCACGCCGCGGCACCTGGAGGTGATCGGGAAGATCGCCAAGGCGGTCTCCCCGGTTCCGGTGCAGACCGGCGGCGGCGTCCGCACCGCCGCCGCGATCAAGAAATTCTTCGAGGCCGGCGTCGCGCAGGTGATCCTCGGCACCAAGGCCTGCGTGGATGAGACCTTCGTGACCGTCGCGGTCAAAGCGCACGGCGAGAAAATCGCGGCCGCCGTGGACGTCAAGGACGGTCGCGTGGCGGTCGAGGGCTGGGTCCGCAAGGAATGGATGAAACCGGAACCGCTGGTCCAGCGGCTCATCGCCCAGGGAGTCAAGACCATCATCTACACCGATGCCTCCCGGGACGGGACGATGAGCGGTCCCGGCATCGAGGGCCTCCGGGCGGTTTTGGAGAAGGCCGGCGGCAAGGCGAAGATCATCGCCTCCGGCGGGATCAGCTCCCTGGAGGACCTGGTCAAATTGAAGGAACTGGAGCCGATGGGCCTGTGGGGCGCCATCACCGGCCGCGCGCTGTACGACGGGAAACTGGACTTGAAGGAGGCGCTGAAACTGTGCTCGCCAAAAGGATCATCCCCTGCCTCGATGTCAAAAACGGCCGGGTCGTCAAAGGGGTCCGCTTCCTAAAGCTTAAGGATGCCGGCGACCCGGTTGAGGCCGGCCGGCGGTACGAAGCCCAAGGGGCGGATGAGCTGGTCTTCCTGGACATCACCGCCTCCGCGGAGCGCCGCGACACGCGGGTGAAGTTGGCGGCCCGCGTCGCCCGGGAGGTCTTCATCCCGTTCACGGTCGGCGGCGGCATCAAGAGCATCGAGGAGATCCGGAAGATCCTCGCCGCTGGGGCGGACAAGATCTCGCTGAACACAGCCGCGGTCCGGCGGCCGGCCCTCATCACCGAGGCCGCTCGGCGATTCGGCAGCCAGTGCGTGGTGGTGGCGATCGACGCGAAAAAGCGGGTGAAGGGTGTAGGGTCGAGGGTGTATACACCCTACACCTTACACCCTACACCCCGGTGGGAAGTCTATATCCACGGCGGCTGGACGCCTACGGGCAAGGATGCCGTGAAGTGGGCGTGCGAGGCGGAGAAACGAGGGGCGGGGGAGATCCTGCTCACCTCGATGGACCGGGACGGCACCAAAGACGGCTACGACCTGGAACTGACCCGGGCGGTTTCCCGGGCGGTGAGGATCCCGGTGATCGCCTCGGGCGGGGTTGGGAATTTGAAACACCTGGCGGACGGCATCCGCCGCGGCGGCGCCGACGCGGTGCTGGCGGCCTCTATCTTCCACTACGGGGAATACACGGTGCCGCAGGCGAAGCGCTATTTGAAACGGCACGGCATACCGGTAAGACTATAAAACCCGTCATTGCGAGGAACGGGATCCCTTCGCTCGTCATTGCGAACCCGCCGAAGGCGGGTGAAGCAATCTCAATGACGAGCTCGGGACAGGCTCCGCAATCTCACTAGAAGGTAGCTGAAATGAATAAAGCTTGGATTAACGAAATCAAATTTGATTCCAACGGGCTAGTCCCGGCGATCATCGAGGACGCGAAGACGCGTGAGGTCCTGATGATGGCCTGGATGAACCGGGAGGCCGTGGAGAAGACCCTCTCCAGAAGACAAGCCCATTTCTATTCCCGCTCCCGCGGCAAGCTCTGGCTCAAAGGGGAATCTTCAGGCCACGTGCAGAAGGTGAAGCGAATCGCCCTCGACTGCGACGGGGACACGCTGCTCGTGAGCGTGGACCAGAAGGGCGGGGCCTGCCATGCCGGCTACAGGAGCTGCTTCTACCGGAAGCTCTCGCCGGCCAAGCAGTGGAAGGTGGCCGGCAAAAAAATCTTTGATCCCGAAAAAGTTTACAAATCGTCATTGCGAGGAACGAAGTGACGAAGCAATCTCGATTTAAAAGCGAGATTGCTTCGGCCTGGATTGCTTCGGCTTCGCCTCGCAAGGCCTCGCAATGACGCCTTCTCTCGAGGAGTTCCTCCGGCTGGCGAGGCGGGGCAACGTGATCCCGGTTTACCGGCAGGTCCTCGCCGACTTCGAGACGCCCCTCTCTGCTTACTTGAAGCTGGAGGGGAAAGGCCCCGCCTATCTCTTGGAATCGGCGGAGCAGGGGGAGCGGTTCGGCCGCTACTCCTTCATCGGTTCCGAGCCGCGGAGAGTGCTCAAGATCCGGGGGCGGGATTCGATCGCCGAGCTGGAGAAACTCCTCTCCTCTTACCGGGGCGTGGAGGTGCCGGGTCTGCCCCGCTTTTCCGGCGGGCTGGTCGGCTACGCCGGCTACGACACGGTGCGTCACCTGGAGCCGGTCGGCCCCCGCAAGAAGGACGTGCTGGGCGTGCCGGACAGCGTCTGGATGCTTTCGGACAGCGTCGTGATCTTCGACCACCTGGAGCACGTGATGAAGGTGGTGGCCAACGCGGTGATCCCGCCGGGGCCGGCCTCGACCCTCAAGGGCCGGGCGAAAGCGGCTTACGCGCAAGCGGCCCGCCGCGTGGAGGGGATGATCCGGCGTCTGGAGATGCCGCTTAAGATCAGGGACGGTTCTTTCTCGGGAGGCAATCGCCGCTTCAAGAACCGTCCCTTACAAGTTTCCTCCAACATGACCCGCCAAATTTTCACCGCGGCGGTCCGCAAGGCCAAGCAGGCGATCGCGGAGGGGGAGGCGATCCAGATCGTCCTGTCGCAGCGGTTTGAGGTGCCGGTCCGCTGCGAGCCGTTCGAGATCTACCGCTCTTTGAGGTCGCTGAATCCTTCCCCTTACATGTTCTATTTGAATCTCGGGGATTTCGCGCTGGTCGGCTCCTCGCCGGAGATCCTGGTCCGCTGCGAGGAGGGCCATGTGGAGGTGCGGCCGATCGCCGGCACCCGCCGCCGGGGCAAAACGCAAGCCGCCGACCGGCAGATCGAAGAGGGCCTGAAGAAGGATCCCAAGGAACGGGCGGAGCACCTGATGCTGGCCGACTTGGGCCGCAACGACATCGGCCGGGTCTGCGAGTACGGTTCGGTCAAGGTGAGCGACCTGATGACCGTCGAGCGGTACTCCCACGTGATGCACCTGGTCAGCAACGTTGAGGGCCGGCTGCGCAAGGGGAAGAGCGCTTTCGATGTCTTCCGGGCCGCCTTCCCGGCCGGCACGGTGACCGGTGCTCCCAAGGTGCGGGCGATGCAGATCATCAACACGCTGGAGCCGGACTCCCGCGGGCCGTACGCCGGGGCCGTCGGCTACTTCGGGTTCAACGGGAACTCCGACACCTGCATCACGATCCGGACCGTGATGGTCAAGGGCGGCCGGGCCACCGTGCAGGCGGGGGCCGGCATCGTGGCCGACTCCAAGCCGGAGAAAGAGTACCAGGAGACCAAGAACAAGGCGGCCGGCATGCTCGAAGCCATCCGCCGGGCGGAACAAGGGCCCGCGTAGCGCTTGACGGGTACGTAGTTTTAATGTATTCTTTATGTATTACAATTGGGTTACAAGGAGGGTTGGATGGTTCAGTTCGTCAATATACGGGAATTCAAGACCAAGACCGAGGCGGTCATAAAACGGCTGGACCGCAGCGACGTTATCCTGACGCTGCGGGGGAAACCGCGGGCGCTTCTGCGGAAGATCTCCGAAAAGGACCTCAAGTGCGATGGATCTCGACGCGATCGCCTCTAAGCTTAAGCCGTGTCTTGCCCGCCACCCGGAGGTGCTGGCGGTCTATGCCTTTGGGTCCGTGGTTAAGGGGAAAAACCGCCATTGTCGCGAGTTGGATCTCTCGAGCGATCTGGATTTGGGTGTTTTGCTGAGTTTCTCAGTTCCGGCCCGAAGACGGTGGGATTGGTGGGAACGTTTGTACCGCGAGCTGGGTTCTCAGGTGAAACAGGAAGTGGATGTCGTCATCCTCAATGGGGCGTCTTTAGGGCTTGTCCATGAAATTTTCCGAACCGGGAAACGGATCTATGAGAAACCGGGCCGGAAATACCGGCGAGAAGAGGTCCAGTTGTTAAGCGAGGCGTTGGATTTTCTTCCAATCAAAGAGGTCATCGAGAGCCGAGCCGTCAAAAGGATTAAGGCCTACCATGGTTGACCGAGCGATCATTAAGACAAAACTGTCGTTTGCCGATTTGCGCTTGAATGAGCTCGCATTCCATCGGACGGTATCGCTGGATCGGTTTCGGAGCGACCACACCGTTCAGGCGGCCATCCTGCATCATCTTCAGGTTTCAGCGCAGGCTTGCATTGACATCGCCAGCCATATCGTCGCGGACGAGAGCTGGGGAGTGCCGGGGACTTCCAAAGACCTATTTGATTTCCTAAGGCAGCGTCGTGTGATTACCCCTTCCCTGGCTAAGGAGATGAAGGATCTGGTCGGCTTCAGAAACCTTGTTGTGCACGCCTACGATAAATTGGATCTCGCAAAGGCGCACACTCATCTGCCTGTATACCGAAGATCTCTTTCCCGCTTTTTGAAAACGGTCGCTCTCTACGCCAAGCTCTAAAACGGACATTTCGATGCCGAAGAAGCAGAAGATCCTGATGGTGGACAACTACGA
>CAYJTM010000057.1:0-6758 GCA_964373055.1 uncultured Planctomycetia bacterium | reverse complement strand
GGAATTCGTCCGGGTTTTCCCATCCCTTCACCGATTCCCCTTTGAACGGCTCCCGCAGCGTCAGGTCTTCGATGAATTTCGGGATCGAGGCGTAACCGGAGGCCAGGTTGATCAGCTGGTCCAGGTCCTCCTTGCGGTCCCGCGCGTCTTCAAAGTGCGTTTCCAGGTGGGAGAGGTACCCGGATTGGATCACCGCGGCCAGCGCCTCGGCCGGGCTGTCCGATTTTTGAGGGCCCCGCAGGTCCTGAAGAGTGCGCCGCAGTTTGGTCCAGGCGGCCGCCGCCCGGGACGGCAACGGCTTACCCGCTTCCTCTCCGGCACCGCGCGCTTTTTCCAGCGGGTCGGGCGCCGCGGAGAGAACCTCCCAGATGCGTCTCGCGTAGGCGGGGCCGATCCCCTCCTGGAGCCGAAGGACCCTTTCCCAGGCCATCTCGTCGCGCGGGTTCGCGAGGATCCTCAGATGGGCCAGCAGATCCTTGATGTGCGCCTGCTCAAAGAAGCGGACCCCGCCCCGGACCACGTAGGGGATGTTGCGCTTGGCCAGCTCCAGTTCCAGCTCTGCCGCCTGGAAACGGGCCCGGAACAGCACCCCCATCTCCTGCAAAGGGGTCCCCTCGGCCCGCAGCTCCAGCACCCGCTGAGCGATGAACGCGGCCTGCTGTTTCATATCCACCAGCGGGACCACGGCCGGCAGAGGCCCCGATTCCTGAACACTTCTGAGCTCCTTTGGAAACTGCCGGCTGTTCATCCGGATGGAGGCGTTCGCCAGGTTCAGGATCTCCGGGGTGGAGCGGTAGTTGGTTTCCAGGCGGAAGAGGGAGGCGTCCGGGAAGAGATCCGGGAACGTCAACAGGTTAGCCACCTCGGCCCCCCGGAAGGCGTAGATGGACTGCGCGTCATCCCCGACCACCAGCAGGTTCCGGTGGGAGCCGGTCATGGCCCGGATGATCTCGAACTGGAGGCGGTTGGTGTCCTGGTACTCATCAACGAGGATGTGCTGGAACTGCTCGCCGTAAGATTTGCTGACGGAGGGGTGGTTTTTGAGCACCTCCAGCCACAGCGTGAGCAAGTCGTCATAGTCCAGCAGATTGCCCTGCTCCTTCCGTTTCTTGTACGCTGCGAAAACCTGCTGGATGAACGGGACTTGATCGGAGAATTGTGGGCAGTTCCCGGGAACAAGGGTTTCCAGCGGCCGGAGCGTGTTGGCGGAAAGACTGAAAAGATTTTCAAGAACATTGGCCTGCGGCAGACGGGTTTTGCCGGGGAGGACCTTCAGGTCAGCGATGCAGGCGGCGATCAGGTCCTTGGAATCTTCCTCGTCCAGGATCCCAAACGCCGGCGTCCGGCGGATAAGTTCCGCGTGCCGGCGCAGCAGGACATTCCCAATGTGATGAAACGTCCCTCCCCATAGGTTTTCCGGCCGGTGTCCCACGATCCGCTCCACGCGCTCCAGCATCTGCCGCGCGGCCTTGACAGTGAAGGTCACCAACAGGATCCGCCGCGGGTCAACCCCCTTTTCCAACAGATAGGCCACCCGGTAGGTCAGCGTCCGTGTTTTTCCGCTTCCGGGACCGGCCAACACGAGCGTGGGGCCCTCGCCGGATGTGACCACCTGGAGCTGTTCCGGGTTAAGCTCCTTCTCGTAGGCGATCTTTGAGGTGTTGGAGGGTCCGGGTTGAAGGGAATAACGCCGAGTCATCCCGGAGTGACCCCGGTTAACGTTTCTTTGCGCGGGCGGAGGATCGCTTGCGGGATTTCTTCTTCTGCTTTGCCAGGCGCGCTTTCCGGCGTCTCAAGCGCTTGAGTTTGCGCTTGCGCTTTTCCAGCGCTTCCAAGCGTTTCTTTTTCTTGCGGGCTGCCACCCGTTGCTTGAGGGCCCGGTAGCCGGCCTGGATCGCGCTCTGCTCCTCCTGGAGCACCTGGGTGAGGAACCGGATCAGGTCGGTCTCGCCGGTCCCCTCGAACTCCTTGAAGAAGACCCCGATTTCGTGCGAACCTTCCGGAAGGCTCTGGGACAGCGGTTCGCAACGGATGACCGTGCCCTTCACGATCAGCGGTTTCTGGGATTCGGGTAAATGCAGAACACATTGTACCGGTTGGACTTGCGACATAGGCGAATCCGAATAGGCGGAGATGCCGAGCAGGCTGATGTTGCGCGTGGTCCCATGGACCTCTCCCCCGTTGCCTTTGAGGATAAAAGGAACCTGAACTTTGTAGCGGGCGCGCATGCGCCGTTCCGAACCGCTGCGCCGTTCCAAACCGCTCGAAGGCATGGCCTATTTCTTTTTCCGATGTGCTTTTCCGGACATACGGTTTCTCCTGCGCTTAGCCCGAAGGGATCGTGGTACTTTGCTCATGTGCTAGACTATAGCACGGATTAAACGAGGTGTAAACTCCGTGGAAGAGCTCCAAAAGTTTATCCTAAATCTCCCCCAAATTGTCCCGGAGAGCTGGTGCCTGGAATGCCGGGTCTGCTGCCGCTTCCCTGCCACCGAGAACGTCCAGACCCCTTTTTGGTCGGATCTGGAGGCGGGCTGGGCAAAAGAGAAAATTCCGGAAGCCCGCTCCTGGTTCAAGCCGGAACCCCCTTCCCCCTCCCTTTCAGCCCGGCTCGTGGGCTGTTCGGAAAGCGGGTACCGTTGTCCCGCGTTCGAGCTAGGGACAAACCGGTGCAGCATTCACGCTGTCAAGCCGCTGGATTGCCGGCTCTACCCGTTTGTGCTGGCTTCCAATCCCGGTGAGACGCAAGTGTTGCTGGCGATGGATTCCAAATGCCCGTTCGTTGAGCGGCACCGGGAAGATCCGGAGCTGGCCGCCTACGCGGCCCGGCTGGTGGAATACCTGGACACGGAGACCGGCATGGATTACCTGAAGCGGAACCCGAAAGTAGTGGGACCCGCCTGGCCGGAGTATCTCTGGGTGGGGGCGCTGCCCCGCGCGACCGGGCGGATCCAGGGGGAACCGGAGTACCGGCCCCCTCATCCTTCGCTGCGGCTGCTCCGGGATGAGGATCTTCCGATGCTCTCCGAGGCGCTCCGGGCGGCCCCACACACGGCGTCCCATTACACGCTCGCTTCGATCCTGGGATGGAGCGACCTCCTTCACCCCTGGTGGGCCCCGCTGGATGGCGGGGGATTAGCCCTTTTCGTGGAGCAGGCCGGAAGCTTTTTCATGCCGGTCCCGCCGCTGGGAAATCCGGAAGCCGGCCCAATCCGCCAAGCCTGGGGGATCCTTGAGCAGTTGAACAGTGAAGCCTCCGGCGTCTCCCGGATTGAAGGAGTCGAGGAGTCCGTTCTGCCTCTGTTTGAAACGCTGGGCTTCTCCGCCGCGCGGAGCGAGAACGAATATCTCTATTCCGTGCCCGCGCTGGCCGGTCTCCGCGGAGACGGTTATCGTTCCCAGCGGTGGGCGATCAACCGGTGCTCCAGGAGCATCGGTTTTCGGATCCGGCCGTTTGAGCAGGCGGATCTCATTCCCTCTCTGCAGCTTTACACCCGCTGGGTGATCCGCCGCCAGAAAACCGCTTCCGGCGATCCGCGAAGGATGCTGAGGGACAGCCTGTTTTACCACCGCCGGCTGATGATGGACCGGGAGCGGTTGGGTCTCTGGGGCCGGGTCTTGGAGTCGGGCGGCCGGGTCCTGGCCTACACCTTCGGAGGGCCGGTCTCTCCCGAGACCTTCTGCGTCTTCGCGGAGATCGCGGACAGGGAGGCCCCCGGCCTGGCGCAGACACTGTTCAGGGAGTTCTGCCGGGAGATCGAGAAAGGCGGCTACCGCCAGCTGAACGGGATGGGGGACGCCGGGTTGCCGTCATTGCGCCAGGCCAAGAGGGCCTACCGGCCGGTTGCGGAGCTTCCCGTCTTTACCGCCACCAAATCCTAGTCGGGGCTCCCTGTTCGATCCCCTTCCTGGATGGGCACTACCTAGGGAATAGAATGGAGCTGAGGGGGATCGAACCCCTGGCCTCTACAGTGCGATTGTAGCGCTCTCCCAGCTGAGCTACAGCCCCATGGAGCCCTATTTTATCAGAGCTTGGGTTGCGACTTAACGAGGTTTGTGAGCTCCTCGGTGTCCGAGGAGCGGCGGGCGATCTCTTCCCAGGTGACGAGCCCCCTTCCGAACAGCTCGGCAAAGGAATGGTTCATCGTGCACATGCCGGATTTGCGGCCGGTCTGAATCGCGGAGCGCAGCTGCTGCAGCTGGTTCTCTCGGATCAGGTTCCCGACCGACGCGGTGGCGGCCATCACCTCGCAGGCGACCACCCTTCCCTGGCCCGTGGCGCGGGGGATCAGCTGCTGGACCACGATGCCCACCAGCACGAGCGAGAGCTGCAGCCGGATCTGGTCCTGGTGGTGCGGCGGGAAGATGTCCACGATCCTCTGGATGGCGTGCACGGCGTCGGAGGTGTGCAGCGTGGTGAGGATCAGGTGCCCCGTTTCCGCCAGCGTGAGGGCGGCCGACATCGTCTCCATGTCCCGCATCTCGCCGATCATGATGACATCCGGGTCTTCCCGCACGACGTGCTTCAAGGCCTCGCTGAAGGAGACCGTGTCCACCCCCAGCTCCCGCTGGTTCACCGTCGATTTCTTGTGGCGGTGGAGATACTCGATGGGGTCCTCCACCGAGATGATGTGGCAATTTCGAGTGCTGTTGATCTTCTCGACCATGGCCGCCAGCGTGGTGGATTTCCCGCATCCGGTGGGCCCGCTGACGACGATCAGCCCGTTGGGCCGGTTCGCGAAATCCTCGATGATCGGCGGAAGCCCCAGCTCCTTCAGCGAGGGGATTTCAAACGGGATCATCCGGATGGCCGAGGCGACCGAGCCCCTCTGGTAGAACAGGTTCACGCGGAAGCGGCTCAGCCCTTTCAAGCTGTAGGAGGTGTCGAGCTCCTTGGTTTTCTCGAAGCGGGCGATCTGGTCCGGCTGGAGCATCTCGTAGGCCAGCGCGCGGGCCTGCTCCTCATTCAACGGGGCGGCTTGCGGGATCGGGGTCAGCACGCCGTCCACGCGCAGCTGAGGCGGCAGGCCGACCGTCAGGTGCAGGTCGGAGGCCCGCTTCTGGATGGCCGTTTTCAGCAGATCATCAATCACGATCGAAGCTTACAGATCCCGAAGGGGATGGTTTCCGCCGTAGCCGGTGCCGTTGAAGCCCTCAGTTACGGTGATGATCCGGCTGTCGTTGCTCCCCCCGGTCCGCGTGGCGGTGGCCGTGAAGGTAGTGTCGGTTCGCGCGACGCCGAAATCCCAGTTGGTGTTGTTGTCCTGGGGATCGGGATGCGCGATGTAGCGGTTGTCGACCAGCTGGGCGAGCGTGCCGTAGGAGTTCTGGTCCAGCCGGTAGACCTTCTCGGAGCTGTAAATGCCGGCCAAGATGACCTGAGCGTCCTTGACGCGGGTCTTCTCCACGGCCCTGGAAAAGCCCGGCATGGCCATGGTGGCCAGGATGCCCACAATGATGAGGCCGATCATCAGCTCCATCAAGGTGAAGCCGCTGGGCCGGTTGGAGTGTTTCATTCACCCTCCTTAAGGTTTAAAAACCGGGGAAAGCCCGGCCGAGCATGGCCAGGCCTTCCCCGTTCACGCGAGATCAGACGGCTCGCGGTTAGTTGGTCGTTATCGTTCGGCTGCCGTCATTGCGGACCGTTCCGGTCACCACGATGCCCGCGACGGGCGTGCCTGCTTCGCCTGTTGCAGTTATAGTGACGGACGCCGCGGTTGCCCCCGTTCCCGCGTAATCCCAGTTCGTATTGGCATCGAGCGGCATATCCACCAGCAACCCCGCGGCAGTGGCGGCGGCGTTGTCGGCAAAGTTGGTGAACGTGGCCGCTTCCTGATAATACAACATCTCAGCCGTCGCGAGCGAGCCGACCATGTTCTGGCCCTCGGCCAGCCGGGCGCGCCGCGTCATCCGGTTAAACTGCGGCAGGGCCACTCCGGCCAGGATGCCCACGATGATCACCACGATCAAAAGCTCAAGCAGCGTGAAACCCGATCTCCGCGTTTGGTTCATCATTCGTACTCCCTCCTCTGTGTGTTGAAGCATGCATCCGATTGAATAACACGGTATGGCGCCTCTTTCTTCCCGCTTTTTTTCGAAAATTACCCTTTGAGCACCGACCTCATTTGAGCACCGATGTCAGCTGGAAGATCGGTAGGTACATTGAAATCACGAGAGTGCCGATGATCGCGCCCATCCCGACCAGCATGAGCGGCTCCAGCAGCGTGGTCATCCGTTCCACGGCGGTGGCGACCTGCTCCTCGTAATAGTGGCTGATCTCGCCCAGCATGTCCGGGAGCTTCCCGGTCTGTTCCCCCACGGCCAGCATCTGGGCCACCATGGGCGGGAAGAGATCGGTCTGCCCCAGCGGTTCCGCCAGCGGGCGGCCTTCCCGGACCCCGGCCTTCATGTTCTCGATCAGAGCGGCGATCACCTTGTTCTCGCAGGTGGTGATCACGATGTCCAGCGCGTGAAGGATCGGGACGCCCGCCTTGAGCAGCGTGCCCAGGTTAGAGGAAAACTGCTCGGCGGCGACCCCCTGGAAGACGGCCCCGAAGATCGGGGCCTGGAGGCGGAACTTGTCGAACTGCCATCGGCCCTGCTTGGTCTTCAGGTAGTTGCTGGCCAGGAAGAACAGCCCGATCCCGGCCGCGACGATCAGCGGGAAATAGCGGCGCATCCCGTTGGAGAAGGTGATCACCAGCTGGGTCAGCATCGGAAGCTCCGCCCCGAAGCCCGCGAACATCGAAGCGAAGGTG